>CAZDXJ010000001.1:0-52419 GCA_964509475.1 uncultured Methylococcaceae bacterium
GCTGTATTGTAATAATTTAAAATTTATTTTGTCCTTTTTATTGGGGTAGTATAAATGGGGTGGTCGGCAGTACGCACGAATCTCCCAAAAATTGAGCCGATGTGTCCCTAACAGGGGCGTATTGCAATACGCCCCTACCGCCCTCCTGTAGTTTAATGCAGCCGGTCTGCCAACAGGCAAGGCAGGGGTTTCTTCCGGGGTAACCGGTTCATTTTTCGTAATCGTACAGAGTATAAACAATCGCCCCGAAGAGGGGTTATGAAAAACGGTTTTTAAGCCCTTGATTGAATTGATCGGAGCGCTGGATCGGCAACTGCATTATGAAGCTTGCCGGATAAAGGATATATTGCGGGGTGACGCACAAATCCTGCGGCAGGATTCAGCATTTATGGGACGGCCGCAGACAAAAATTTATGCGGATGCCGATATCGTCGTCAAGATTCGCGCGGATCTGGCGTTACCGCTTGATGCCGCCCGCGCCTGGGTGCAGGAGCAATTGGCCAAGGAACGCCGCTTACAGGTGCATCATGCTTATAAAACCTGGTTTATACAAAGCAATGGCGGTTCTTGCCGAATAGGTAGTATTGTCCCTCGCTTGACGCCTTTACATCGCATCTGTCAGCACAAGCCGGAGTCGGATACGGCGCGGCAACATTATCGGCATCTATTGAATGCGTTGTTCCAGATGTATTTTACATTGGTAAAAGAACACGCCACGAAACTGGATGAAGGTTTGTCCAATTTTGGTCTCGATGAACAAGATCAAATATATTATCTGGACGATGAGTTCTATGCCTGGGACAACGGTGTGGCATTGGCGGTAATGACCGGGGTTTTTCTGCGCAGTATCCCCTGGCTGGATACGGATTTTGTCGGCCAAATGGGACGGGATTTGCGTATGCAAATGCTGCCGGACTTTCCTGACATCATTCCAGAGTTTGCAAGCCATTTGGATGGGGTGTTTATGCCGGATGCCGGAAAGGAAGGTTTACGCATCGCGCTGGTTGCAGCGTTATTGGAGCGCACAGCCAGGTCTCAGCATCGTCCTGCCCCAACACAGCAACGCTATTGGGCGATTCTCGCTGATATTCATGCCAATGCAACGGCGCTGGATCGGGCGCTGGATTTTTATCAGGAGCAAGGTATCCAGCAAGGTTTGGTTTTGGGCGATATGGTCGGTTATGGCCCGGATCCAAAAAACTGTATTGAAAGGCTGGCTGAGTGCGGTTTTATGATTATCAAGGGTAATCACGATCAAGCCGTGGCTACCGGCTGTACCGAAACCGGGTTTTCAGACAGCGCCCGTTTCGTGATCGACTGGACTTGTCAACAATTGTCCGGGTCTTATCGGCAGTGGCTGGGCGATTTACCGGCTTGTGTGCATTTGGATGAATTGGGCATGGCGGTGCATGGCGCTCCCATTGATCCGGATTTTTTCAATGCCTATATCTATATATAGACCTATGCCGATAACCTGGATTGCTTGCAACGCAGACAGATTCGTTTTTGTTTTCATGGCCATTCTCATATGGCAGGCGCCTATGTCCATACTCAAACCGATGTTCGGCAACACCGTACCGGTGACTGCATTACACTTGGAGATTGCAGGCATGCCTTGATTTCTCCTGGATCGGTAGGCCAGCCCAGAAACGGTTGCAAGCAGGCGTAATGCGCCATTTATGATAAAAGACAACAGGTGATACAGCAATTTTCTTTTGGCGAAAAAGCTGAACAGGAAACTTTCGTGATGTTCGTGTTTTTCGTGGTTCCAAAATCGTGTTCCTGTTTTGCAGGAACCACGAATAAACACGAATGCACACGAATGATTCGGGTTTGATAAATCCGTGTTCATTCGGGATTCAGCCCTGTAAGGGCGGGTCAAGCGTAGCGGGCCCGCCCTGGGCAACGAAGTGCCGTTTCAGGGTATTGGCCGATCCGCTTCGCTTAATCAGCCCTGCGCTGTGTCGTATTCATGGTTCTGCGCTGTGCGGATAAATCCGCACCTACTCCATTCAATATTTGTTTTTACGGGATATGTCCTGCTCAGCCCTGTAAGCGTAGCGGATCCGCCCTGGGCAACGAAGTGCCGTTTCAGGGCATTGGCCGATCCGCTTCGCTTAATCGGCCCTGCGCAACACCGTGTTCCTGTTTTGACACGGACGCACATTGATTCTTAGGTCAGGATTCTTTCAAGGCGATAGCCGTGCAGATAAATACTTTTTAATTGCAAACCGCGTTCGCCAAGTTGCAGTTTCTTGCGCATACGGCTGATGCACATATCCACGGAACGTGTATCCAGAACTGTTTGGATGCCCCAGACTTCGCGTAATAACTCTTCCCTGGAAACAATCTGGTCGATGCGCCTGAAAAAATAAACCGCCAATGTATATTCCCTGTGAGTCAGGGCGATGGGTTGACCTTTGTAACGGATGCAATGGTTTTGTTGATCAATGCAAAAACCGGTCTCAGTCGTCAGATCGGTATCCGGATGAATAGCGTTACAACGCCGTGCCAGAGCCTGGATACGCGCCAGAACTTCATCGCGGTATACAGGCTTGACCAGATAATCGTCAGCGCCTTCGTGCAAGGCTTGCACGATATCTTCCTGGGCATTTCGTCCGGTCATGAATAATACGGCCGGACACCAGCCCAAATGCTGCCGTATCCAGCGCAACAACGCCAGGCCGCTGATATCAGGCAAATTCCAGTCAATAATAACAAGATGAAAAGGAGCTTGTGCTTTCAGAAGTTCGATCATGTCGGCACCTGTCATCCGATGTTGGTATGAATGCTGTTCTTGTTGCAACCAGACAGCCAGCAAATCGGCCAGCAAGATATCATCTTCTGCAATGGCGATATTCAATTGTAATGGATTCATGCGGTTCCACCTTGGGCAATGAAATGCCTTTCCATATCTTTGGCCGATCCGTTGCGCTCCTGTCTGCCACCAAGCAGGTGATCGGCTCTACGGTACCAACAGCGGTTCCCCCCAATGGTCGATTTATTTTTCACATTCATGCAAGAGTATACAGTCTGTTGGATAGCAAGCCCGTGAACGGTTACTATTATATTCAGGTTGTTGTGTTGTGTACGCGGCAACTCAATCCAGAAAATAGTGCCTGTTGGCGTATTGTTTTTAAAGCCAATAGAGCCGCCCATTTTGTCCATAAGCATTTTTGCAATCGCCAGGCCGAGTCCTTGACCCGCAATCGTTTCCGGTCTATCTAGCAGGCGCTGAAACGGTTGAAATAACGGCACCTTGTTTTTGTCAATTCCTGAGCCATTGTCTTCTATAAAAAGAGATACCGTCGATGGCTTGATCTCTGACCTGACAAGAATGTATCCCGATTTGCGATTGTATTTTATTGCGTTCGTTAACAGATTCAACAGGACTTGATGCAAATAAACCGGATTTGCCTTGACAAACACAGAACTGGATACTTGATTTTTTACGGAAATTCCGGCTTGTTTTGCCTGTTGTTCGATATTTTGTAAAATTTCTTTAATTATTTTTGTTAAATCGACATCTCCGATGCTTTGTATACGGTTTTTGGGATTGTTGTCGTTGAAATCCATTATGTCATTGATAATATACAACATACGTTGCGTAGATGCCGCAATATGCTGGATGTAGTTGCGTTGTTGTTCAACAGAGAGTCTTGTTTGCAGTAATTCACAAAATCCTGAAATCACGTTCAGCGGTGTACGCAGTTCGTGATCCATAACCGACAAGAGATAGGACTTGAAATGACTGTTGGTTTCGGCGCGTATTTTGGCTTGCTGAAGATCGGCCAACAGGGTTTTGCGTTCTCTCAGATCGCGCAGGATGGTTGTAAAAAAATGTTCTCCAGCATTGGAAGTCCAATGACTGTAAGACAATTCAACGGGAATATATTGTTGATTTTTATGTACCGCCCAGGTTTCGATCAAGCGTTTCATTGATACAAGGTTTCCGCTTAGAAGTTTTTGCAGGCCTTGTTGATGTTTCGTCCTCTCAGGCTTGGGGATAATATGCAGGATTGACCATTTCCTGAAAATTATAACCGAGAAGATGCTCGGCCCCCTTGTTCCAGAAAACGATGCGGCCTTGTGGATTGATGGTAATGACCGCGTCCGACAGGGTATTGGCGATGCTTAAAAAGGGTTGATCTTTCCAGGACAGTGTTTTGATGTATCGGGCAATGGATCGGCCATGCTGAATTTGCAGTAATACTTCATTGATAAAGGCGGCTTTGTTCAGATGGGTTATGTTGTTGTCCAGTAACAACACCGGAATGTGAAGCCGTTCCGGTTTTTCGTGCAGACGACGAATGATTTCCTGGTCATCCGGCTGCATGGCAAAGTCTGCTTCCAATAACACAATATCGGCTTTAAATCGGGAGAATACTGTTTCAATATTTTCGCCTCCGGCAAGGCAGTGACAGCGAAATTTACGGGATTCCAGCAGTGTGCGATAAGTGTTCAGTATGAATTTGTCCGGGCCAGATAACAGCACGCGGTATTGGCAATCGGGCATATTATAATTCTCTGGAGTAATGGCTAAATTGTCTGGGGAATGAATGTATCAGTAAAAAATCTGTTGCTCGTTGCAATATACTGCACGCGATCAGACCTGCCTGTTGGCAGACAGGTTTGCGGATTTTGAATATCAAATGAATTAACCACGAAAAACACAAAAGATAATGACCACACTTCCTCCTGAGAAGACGGAAGATGCTGGACAGGAAAACTTTCGTGATGTTCGTGGCTTTTTGTAGTTCCAAAAAGAAAGCTTGCCGGGCGGTTCCGGCAAACCTGTCTGCAACAGGCAGGCGTTTCGTCCCGATGGTTGCTTCATTTTCCGCATTCGTAATCCTATAGAGTATATACATAATGAATAGCTTGAAAAATGTAATATTTTGTAACAAAGCAGAAATTACATACCATGCGGAATGGCACGACCATCGAATGCGGTGGTTCCGGCAGACTTGTCTGCCGTCAGGCAGGCGTGTTGTCCCGATGGGCGATTCATTTTCCACATCCGTGCAGAGTATGCAGTCTGTTGGATACCAAGCCCGGTGAACGGTCATTTACAGCTATGGGTATAAATGCGGATAAATCCGCACCTACAGCGATTGCTCAATTTAACAGGATTCCCCGGCTTGTGATTGCAAGCTTTTGGGAGGCAACATTTATTGAATGGATAGGCAGGTATTTGTCCCACGCACTGGCTGGCGTGGGACGGTTTTGAAAAAAGCGTCTAACTGCTTGTATTGTTCTCATCTTCTTCTTTTTTGGACTGCATGTACCAGGTAAAGAAAAAGTAAAGGACGGCAATTCCGGCACCGGTATAAACGATATAAGGAATGTAGCTGGCAATTTCGGTGGGTTTGTTGGTATCCGGGAACTGGAATTTGGTCAGGGTCCCCAGACTGGGGTCGTTGATATCGATGCTGATTGAATCCGCAGACAGACCAATCAGTTGGACTTCACCGCCATCAAACGGTTTGTAGTTGCGGGTGGTTTCGTCTTTGATATTGGGGAAGATTGGCGTTGCGCTGAATTTGGCGATGCCGCCCAGGGCGCGGGCCAGATCTTTTTCAATTTGATCCAGCGATTTTCCATCTGTTTTGACCGAGACCGGTTCTTTATTGCTAATGCGTACGGTTATTGTACCGCCGGATGCGTTTTTGGGTTTTCCAGGATTGAATTCGGCAATATTTTCCACGTCCGCCGCGTAGACGATATCGATAGCAATACCTACATTGGCGGCGCTGAAGGTTTTACCCATCAAGTCATAGGTTAGTTCCTGGTTGGAATAATCCCGAAACGTCAAATCCGTGAAGTCAAATCCCTGGTTATTGCTGAGAATAACCTCTTCCTTGCCTTCCGGTTGCTGTACATTGGCACCCCGCCAACTGGGATAAAGATATTCCATGGCGTCATTCAAGGCAATGACAATTTTTTTGCCAATTTCAGTGCCGACGGTCGGGTGGGGTTTGTCGGGTCCTTGAATAAAGGTAAGACCGGTGGAGCGGTAGGTCAAGCCACCGTCAATACGCCATGTGACCGTATAAGAGAAAAGTGTTTCACCGTTTTTCTTGGGCGTACCGGTATGTATTCGAATCTGATCCTGGTTGGCGGGTGTCGTGGGGGCTGAGACAGCCGGCTGGCTCATGGCGGTAAGTGCGAAGGCACCGATTAGCGAGAGACCATAATATTTATTCTTTTTTTTCATCATCACTTCCTCATAAATACACGTACTCTATAACACTATCATACATAGGGTAATAGTGCCAAAATTATTCAGTTTTGTCCGCTTTGTGATGCAAAAATAAATTCCTTATCAATGGCTAACAACAGCACTGGCACAATTTTGTTTTCCAGAGTATCGTGATTGGTAATCTCATAACCGGTTCTCAGGTAATTGGGTGTATAACCGAAAATCATGCGCTTGCTGTCTGTCAGTGTTTTGTACTGACCTTCCCATAGAACCGGAAAGGTTTTACCTAAATTACGTTCAAAAAAGGCTTGTTGCATTTGGCGGGCGATTTCATGCAGTTGCCGGCTGCGGTGTTTTTTTGTTTCATTGTTGACTTGGGCGGGCAAGCGTGCCGCTTTTGTACCCTGGCGGGCGGAGTAGGTGAAAATATGCAAATTTCCGAATCCGATTTCGCGGATATTGGCAAGGCTTTGTTGCCATTCGTATTCTGTTTCCCCCGGAAAGCCGACAATGATGTCGGTTGTCAGGTTAAAATCGGCGATATACTGACGCGCCTGCCTTGCCATTTGGCTGAAGTCCCGGATGTTGCATCGGCGTGCCATGCGTTTTAACACGCTGTCACAGCCGCTTTGCAATGGTAGATGCAAATGGGGCATCAAACGCGGATTGCTGAACAAGGCAAAAAAATCATCCGACAATTCCCAGGGTTCCAGTGAACCCAGACGCAAGCGGGGTATATCGGTATTTTGTAAAATATGTTCGATTAAGTCCACCAGGTTGCTGTTGATATCGGAGCCGTATCCGCCCAGATGCACGCCGGTCAGAATGACTTCCTGGATGCCTTGCTGATGCAAGCCGTTGATTTCATCGATGAGGGTTTGTAACGGGCGGCTGCGTTCTTCGCCCCGGGCTAGCGTGACGATACAAAAACTGCACCGGTAACGGCAGCCATCCTGCACCTTGACGAAGGCTCTTTGGCGGCCACGGCGAAACAGCGAAACCTCGCCCGGCGCTGTTGACATTGCAGGCATATCGTGTCCTTCCAGTTGTTCCAGAGCCATTTTTACCAGTTGATGTTTGTCCTTGTTCGGGACAACCCGATCAACCCCCAGGATTTCCGCGGCTTGGCCGGGTTGCAAGGTCGCATAACAACCACTGACCACCAGTTTGGCTGTCGGGTTGTCACGGTGCAGCCGGCGTAAGGATTGCCGTGATTTGCGCACGGCTTCCTGGGTGACGGCACAGGAATTTAATACGATGAGCCGGGCCTCTTGCGGGTTTTTCGTTATTGAGTGGCCGGCCTGTTGAAATTCCTGGGCCCAGGACTCCAGTTCGGCTTCGTTCAAGCGGCAGCCTAGTGTTTGTAAATGAATTGGCATAAGAATACACAGGGATTAAAAATTTTCTGATTATCGCATGGCTTCATCGAACCTGGGAGATTGTAATGACTGATTTGGCAAGGGCTGTGAATGGTTACTTTCTTTCTGAATTTGAGGCAATATTTGCTGAACAAGAGCTTTGACCCCATATTCTATTATCAGTTTCCAGTTGATGGATATTTTGCATGAATTGATGCAAGTTATTCAGCTTATCTTTATATTTCCCGTAAAAACGCCCTGTAATTCCTTTATAAATTTGGTGATCATCAATGATGAAAGTTTCTTCACCAAAAGAAGCGACGCCCAGGTTTGGATTTTTTCTATTTCCGAAAATGGAATGACCCATAAATGCGTTACATGTATTTTTCAATCCCAGGTAATGTGCCAAAGAAGGCGTGAAGTCAATACTTGTCGCATAATGGGCATCGAAAGTTTTAGGGATTTTTTTTATAGGGTCGTAAATTATCAAGGGAATCTGATCTACAAAAATATGTTGATAAGGTCTTTTGAATTTTGAAGGTCTGTCGAAGGCTTGGGTAAAGGGCTTGTCATAATAATGTGCATGATCCGCTGTAAAAATCAATATCGTGTTTTTGGCATATGAAGAATTGATAAAGTAATGCCAGAACTTTCCGAATGAATTATCCAGGTTATGTATTGTATTCAAGGAGGGGTTGTTACCCTTACCGTATGCTACTCCATCCTTACTGATATCCAGGAAAGCGTGAGTTTCCAGGTTATAGATTCCGATAAAAAATGGCTGTTTGCGCTCTTTATTTTCATGTTTTTTAAATAACTTGATAAGGCCGCGAAAAAACTGTTGATCCGATAATCCAATTTGTTTTGCGGGTTTTTCGGTTAAAATGGAACCGGTCAGGAAATTCTCTGCCATAACGACATTATCAAAACCTATAGCATAGAGCATTTTATCAAGAAAGGTGGCTTTGCTAAATTGAGATGTGGTAAAATAGGTATTATAGCCATGAGTTTTTAATAAATGAGGGAGACAGAAATAGTCTGTCTTTGGCATGTTTTTATAGTTGTCATGCCATCCTCCGACACCGCCATATGTCGGATAGAGCGAACAAAGTTGTCCATGTAGCCCCCGGTAGGTGGCTGCGGTATGGTTAAAGTAATTGTCAATTACCATTGTATTTGCATGATTTGCAAATCTTTCCAAATTTGGTGTCAAGTCTGGGTAATCAGAATTGTAAACATCCGTATTTCTTGCAGAAAAGCCTTCTGTAAAAAAAACAATAATATTGGGAAGCGTATGTGATTCTATCCGGGTTGAGGGTATAAATACAGGTGGGGATTGGTATATTTTTGTCTTGATTAATGGGTATGTGGATTCAGAGTTGTAGTAAAATTTGAATTCCCTTGCGGTGTCTAGAGAATTTTTTGATACAGCTTTGATAGGTGATGGTCGGGAAAACAATGTGTCAGTTAAAGCTGCAAGTGGAGGTAATGATGGTAAGCGGTTGTCCCATAGAAATTCATCATAAAGTTCTTTAGGTGAATTGTTTATTTTGGGGTATATGAGGCTGGGAACTAATACCGCTACTCCAGCTAGGCTAAGAAAAACTTTAAGTTGTCGATTTTTTTTAATTTTTCTCGTTGTGTAATCCAGGTTTTTTGTTTTTTTACTTTTTTCTAAAGTTATTATGATTAAAGTGAACAAAATTATTGAAATAACGGCACCAATAATTAATATATAATTTAGAACAAGCTCAATATGATTGATGTTATTGAGTGCGAGTTTGGTTATAAATTCTCCGGTTCTGTAATAGGATGTGGCTTGAATGATGTAACTGAAATAGAATAAAAATAATAAAAAATATGCGATTATTCGAGGCCATTTTTTTTGTTTGACAAAATAATATCCTAATATAATTGTAAAAATACATTCAATAAAATATATATCAAATACATTGATTATCAATTTTATATTGTCTGTCAAGGCGTTTGTTTCGGGCCATTTTATCTGGGTAAACAATACGGATAAACAGCCAATAAAAGTTATTGCTACAGTTAGTGTATATATCGATTCGGGGTTTGTTATTTTTGTCCCTTTGCTGTTCATGGTTTTTATAGTAGTTTTAATGGATTTTGATGCAGCTAATAATTTTTATGTACCCATATATTGGTGGGGTGATAAGTTTATATAGTGCATTTTTGCGTGTTTTTAGTAAGGTAGTGTCATGAGTGTGATTCGTCAAGAAGATTTTATACAGAGTATTGCCGATGCTTTGCAATACATTTCCTATTACCATCCGCCGGATTTTATCCAGGCCATGTATCAGGCTTATTTGAAAGAACAAAATCCTGCCGCCAGGGATGCGATGGCGCAGATTTTGATTAATTCGCGGATGAGTGCCGAGGGACACCGGCCTATTTGTCAGGATACCGGCATTGTCAGCGTTTTTTTGAAAATCGGCATGGGTGTGCGCTGGCAGACCGGCTTGAGTATAAACGATATGGTCAATGAAGGCGTGCGGCGCGCCTATTTACATCCCGATAATGTTTTGCGTGCGTCGGTTTTAAGCGACCCGGCCGGAAAACGTATCAATACCCGTGATAACACGCCGGCGGTGATTCATATGGAAGTCGTGCCGGGGAATACTGTCGAAGTTGATATTGCTGCCAAAGGCGGCGGCTCAGAGGCAAAATCCAAATTTGTCATGCTCAATCCTTCCGACAGTATTGTCGATTGGGTGTTGGCTACGGTGCCGACGATGGGGGCGGGCTGGTGTCCGCCGGGCATTCTCGGTATTGGTATTGGCGGAACGGCGGAAAAAGCCATGCTGATGGCCAAGCAGGCCTGTATGGAGTCCATCGATATCCAGGCTTTGCAGGAACGCGGCGCCAACAATACCGTTGAGGCCCTGCGTCTGGAGTTGTATCAGAAAGTCAACGCTCTGGGTATTGGTGCCCAGGGTTTGGGGGGATTGACCACCGTACTGGATGTCAAGATCAGGGATTATCCGACCCATGCGGCCAATAAACCGGTGGCGATGATTCCCAATTGCGCGGCAACCCGGCATATCCGTTTTGAACTGGACGGTTCCGGCATTGCCGAACTGCCCGTTCCCAAATTGCAGGATTGGCCCGAGATTAGCCAGAATGCAAAGACCCAGGCCCGCCGGGTTAATCTTGACAATATCCGGCGTGAAGACATTGCGCAATGGCAGCCGGGTGAGACCTTGTTATTGACCGGGACGTTATTGACCGGGCGGGATGCCGCTCATAAACGCTTGCTTGAATTATTGGAAAACGGCGAGTCATTGCCTGCTGGCGTCGATTTTGACAATCGTTTTATTTATTATGTGGGCCCGGTCGATGCGGTTGGCGATGAGGTTGTGGGTCCGGCCGGGCCGACAACGGCAACCCGCATGGATAAATTCACTGAACCATTATTGGCGAAAACCGGTTTGTTGGGCATGATTGGCAAGGCGGAGCGTGGGCCGGCGGCAATAGCGGCGATCAAAAAACATCGGGCCGTTTATCTGACTGCGGTCGGTGGCGCCGCTTTTCTGGTCGCAAAAGCGATTCGCAAGGCCCGGGTACTGGCGTTTGAGGATTTGGGCATGGAGGCGATACATGAGTTTGTGGTCGAGGATATGCCGGTTACCGTTGCCGTTGATGTGCAGGGCCGGTCGGTACATGAGAGCGGGCCTCGCTATTGGCGTTCCCGGATAGCGGATATAGCGGTTGTTCAGGTGATGCAAACTGACTTATAAACATTTGCATGGTAAATTTAAAAAAGAGAGAGTGATGTTGTTAAAAAGGCTGTTGTTTTTATTTTTGATATTCAATTTGGCTGCTTGTGTCACCAACAAGGAAAATCTGCAGCAAACGGCGATGTTGCAACATTCCGGAACCGGAGCGTTACTGATTTCTCCGATTGTGTTTGCCGAAAAATCCTATATCCGGGATGCGGTGAAAAATGAATGCCGGTTGCCGGAAAAATTGACGGGTTTCATAAAACAGTATGCGGCCGGACAATATGCGGATATTGGGTCGGGAGGTGGGCCGAAATCCGGTGATGCGCAGATTTTGACGATTGAAATTATCGATGTAATGGGGTCTCGTGGTGGCGCATGGTCTGGCGGCAAGATGGTGATGATCGAGGGAAAACTGACCCAAAATGGCCGCTTGCTTGGTAATTTCAAAGGCCGACGTGTTTCAGGAGGCGGCGTATTTGGCGCCTATAAAGGAACTTGTGCGATCCTTGGGCGTTGCGTCAAAGCATTGGGAAAAGATATTGCCGCATGGCTGACCGCGCCATCGGAAGGGGCTGTTTTGGGTGATATGTAATATTTCCCTCTTTAGCGGTCGTGCTAAAAGAGGGAAATATGTTGTTTACCTTTCGGATGTTGCGGTCAACCCGCTTTTTTGACGAACTGGGTCAAAATAACGATTCGTTGACCGTTTACGCGGCCTTCAATTTGTTCCGGGTTATTGCTGACCAAAGTAATTCCACGCACGGCAGTACCGCGTTTGGCGGTAAAATTGGCGCCTTTCACGTTTAAGTCCTTTATCAGTGTCACGGTGTCACCGGCTTGGAGTAAGGCTCCGTTACTATCCAGATGCCTGATTTCATCTTCCGTGTTGACAGGAAGGAGTCCTTTTTTCGCCCAAGCCAGGGTTTCATCATCCAGATACAGCATATCGAGTAAATCCTGCGCCCAGCTTTCATCGCCAAGCCGCGTAAGTATGCGCCAGGCCATGACTTGCACAGCGGCTACCGGACTCCACATACTGTCATTGAGACAGCGCCAGTGATGCACATCAATTTTTTCGGGGTCTTCTATTTGCTCATAACAATGTTGGCAAATAAGGATATGTTCATCGGCATTGCTATTTACGCTTGGAGATACTTCATAGGCGCGCAAATCTTCCGTTGCACTGCATAGCTCACATTTTGAGCCGCTGCGTGTGTGTAACTCTTGTTCTATAGTCATATATTTTGTAGTCCAACCAGTTTATTTCTCGCGCACATTATACTGGAAATCGTATGTTTTTATTGTTACAGGCAATAATTTTTCTGATTTGCGCTGGTAGTCTTAAGTCTCTACACTTGATTTATACAGAATAGTAGCATAGACACTATTTTATATTAATAGCAGAGCTGTTAGACGAGAACCGTTAATAGTAGTAATGTTACTGTATGAAAAGAGAGCGAATATTTACTCAGGCCGAAAAAGATGCAGCGGTTCGGTTAAAAAAAATTTGGTATTCAAAGAAAAAAGAATTAAACCTGACACAAGAAAAAGTTGCTCAGATGTGCGGTTGGGGTAATCAATCAGCATTTGGAGCATATCTCCACGCCAGAGTTCAGCTAAATGTTGAAGCTGTTTTAAAACTAGCTAAAGTATTAAAGGTTCATCCAGCTGAAATAATGCCAGAAATAGAGGCCCTATTGCCTGACTCAATTAATACCAACAATGAAAGTCGTTCTAATCTAAGTTATGGTTTAACTGATGGAGCATATAAAAAAATAAGGCATTCTATTGCCAGAAAAATTAAATTTATGCGAGAAAACGCCGGTCTTAATCAGCGTGAATTAGCAAGCAAGGCGGGTGTGTCTCAAAAAACGGTTTCAAACCTTGAAGACCCGGATTCGCATAGCTGTCAGCTTGATAAGTTGCAGTGCATTGCAGTTACGTTGGGTGTTGAGGTTTGGGAGTTAATAAAGCCTGATGAGGTAAAAGTTTTAGAAAGCAAGGAATCTGGTGCGGCTCTTAATGATGGCTTAACAGATGATGCAATGGAGTTTGCCAGGGCGTTTCAAGCGTTGCCACCAGAACAAAGAGCCGTACTTGAGCAAACCGCTAAGGCGTTTATTTCTACGGCTAAAAAACAAAATGGTAAGGTAGGTTGATCATGTACAAAATAGAATTTGAGCAGGAAGACGATGGGCGCTGGATTGCTGAAATTGATGCGTTGCCGGGAGTTATGGTGTATGCCGATTCCAGGCAGCAGGCATTGATGAAAGTTGAAGCCTTGGCACTTAGAGTTTTAGCCGAACAGCTTGAGCAAGGTCAAACGCCCAAACAATTAGAACAGCTTTTTGCTGCATGAGCCAATTTCCAGGCACCAAGGCAAAACGTGTGTTAGCCGCACTGATGCGTATTGGTTGGCGTGTGAAACGGCAAACTTCAGGTTCACACAAAATATTATCCCGTGAGGGGTAGCCAGATTTTGTTTTTGCCTTTTATGACCGCGAAGAGCTTGGCCCGCGAATGCTTGCCCGTATTGCCAAGAAAACAGGGTCAAAGCCAGGCGGTTTATAATTGTCGTAAATCTGTCACCTTGTTAAGTTTCATGTAAGGTTTGGTGTAGTAAAAATGCAGTAGGAGTTGAAAGGGCGATAACTGCAAGTAATTGATATTATTGGTTAATTAAAATAAGTATGTTACTGTTAATCACTAGATCGGTGGTTCGAGCCCGTCCGGGGGAGCCAATAATCAAAGCCTTGGTAGAAATGCCGAGGCTTTTTTATGTCTGCTTTCTACAAATAAGCACAATAAACGTTTATCAAACTCTTCCTGGAGAGCTTTAAATTGCAATCTTGTCAAACTCTCGCGGAGGGAGTTTCCATGATGTCTGATATTGTGAATTTGCCACGCCGCCGTATATTGGTTGTTGCGCCGAATTGGGTCGGGGATATGGTAATGGCGCAGAGTTTGTTTATTTCCCTGAAGCAACGTTACCCGAATTGTCAGATAGATGTGTTGGCGCCGGTTTGGACGGCACCTTTACTATACATGATGCCGGAAGTGACGGAAGCCATTGTGTCGCCATTGCAACGTGGTCAATTGGGAATTATGAAGCGTTATCAGTTCGGTAGAAAACTTCAAAAAAAAAACTACGATCAGGCGATTTTGCTGCCCAATTCTTTCAAATCCGCGTTGATTCCATTTTTTGCAAAAATTCCCAGGCGAACGGGTTTTGTTGGCGAGCAACGATGGGGGGTGCTTAATGATGTGCGCCACTTGAATAAGAAGGTTTTACCAATGACTGTGCAGCGATTTGTTGCCCTGGGTTGGGATGTTGTCGAGAATAAACCGGATTGTCCGGTGCCGGTTTTTGAGCTGAATGAACAAAGACTTATAGCTGTGTGTACAAAATTCTCCTTAGCGGCTGCCACAAACAAAATATTGGCTTTGTGTCCTGGCGCTGAGTATGGGCCGGCGAAGTGTTGGCCGGCGGCGTATTATGCGGTTTGTGCCCGTGATAAATTAGAGCAAGGCTGGCAGGTTTGGCTGTTTGGTTCAGCAAATGATCAGGCAATTGCTGCAAAAATCAACCGGGGAACAGGGGGGCTGTGCAGGGATCTAAGTGGAAAAACCAGTTTGCTGGAAGCGGTTTATTTGTTGTCGCTTTGTGATGTCGTGGTCAGCAATGATTCGGGATTGATGCATGTTGCAGCTGCATTGGGTAAAAACTTGGTAGCTATCTATGGTTCTTCCGATCCGGGATTTACGCCGCCGCTCAATAAAGAGGCTTGCATCGTTTATGCCGGCATGGATTGTTCGCCTTGTTTTAAGCGGCAATGCCCTTTTGGGCACTATCGTTGTTTGCAGGACCTCAAACCTGAGGAGGTTTTGGCCAAGATGGATGCGTTTTAGTGCTGTGGGCGCGTGTTAAAAGTTAATTTGCTATAATTTGCAGTATTGCAGACGAAAAAATAAAGAAAAAACGTAATCCAAGAGATTTTAAATGTTACGTAATGTTTGCGTGAGTGTATTATTTATTTGGTTTTTAATTCACGATTTTATAAAAATATGAGATTTTTGATTTCCTATCCGCAAACCAGCTGGGATTACGTTAAATTCAGAATTAACCGTATTATTAAAGGTAAAGATAAATCGAATGATGTGTTTCGCGGTTCGCCGGGTGGCAAGATTCAGCTCATTGAGCAGAAGGAACCTTTTGGGCGCATTGTCTTGCTGGACGAAATCCATCCGGTTAAACCTTTTGGTATGCAGTATGTTGCCGGTGAAGGTCTGTATTTCATAACCGGCTTGCCTTGTTGTGAAGATGGTGTAGCGGGTGATGAGCATATTGCAAGGTTGAATGATCGAGGCGAAATCGACTTGGTGTTGCGGCACCCATTGTTCACTCAGTTGCGATCATTAAGACGCACGGAACAGGGGCTGCTCGTTACTTCCAGTGGTATTGACGCGATTCTTGAGGTTAATCTGAAAGGTGATGTTATTTGGTCCTGGTATGCAACCGAACATGGTTTTGCAACGGCTTATGGTGGCGGCCATCGGGTGATTGACAAAAATAGGGATCACCGCTTGAAGAATTATCCGGGGCGCTTGCAAACAACGCATTTGAATTCGGCGATTGTCGATCCTTACGATTCTGGAAAAATATTGACGATACTTTTTTATCAGGGGCAGGTCGCGTCTATTGATCGGGAGAGCCTGCAACATGAGATTGTGATTAATGACTTGGATGGCGCCCATCATATCCGGTCGCATCGACAGGGTTATATGCTGGCCAATTCGAGGAAGGGGGAAGTGCGTGTCTATGACAGGGATTTTCAGCTTGTCGAATGTATTTTAGGAACCAGTCGATGGTTTCCGGTTAAGTGGGTGCAGGATGCTGTTGAAACGGCATCGGGTTCTTATCTGATCGCGGACTGTAATACCTTCAATTTGCGAGAGCGTGGTGCAGAGGATGGCCGGGAGCAGGTATTCAACACCCAAATGCCGAATCGCATTTTTCAGATTGAACCAGTTGGTGAAAGTTTTGTTTTTAACAAAGAGTGTTGATGGATGACAAAATATAATTTTTGCTTGCGTATTTTAGGTTGGGTGGTTGGGCTTAACATGTATATGGCTACGCTCTATGCTGAGAATGTCGAGGGTTTTGTGTATCGTGCCCAGAATCCTTTGAGTCCAACATTCAGCGTGCCTCTATATTATACCTATCATGGCGGGGCGGATAATGGCAGCGTATCGGTGGGCCGGTTGGCGCCCATCATGCCGGTTGCGCTGGGTGAGGACTGGCGTCTGATTAATCAGTTGTCGCTGAATTTTTTGGGTACGGACGGTGGTATTACGGGAATCGAAGAATTACCACAACCTTATTCCAATGACGGAGCTGCCGGGCTGGCGGATTTACGCTTTACATCCTATTTTACATCAGCCAATCCAGGTCGTTTTATATGGGGGATTGGGCCGGCCTTTGTTTTTCCAACCGATCATCCTTCGCGGGACTTGGGCAGTGGCAAATTCAGTATCGGCCCTGCACTGATGTTCGTGACCCAGCCAAAACCCTGGAGCTTGGGCTTGAAAATCAAGCAGGTGTGGTCGGTTTTCGGCAGTGTGGGTCGGGATGATGTGAGTCAAATGGTATTGCAGCCTTTTGTGAATTATAACCTTGCCAATGGCTGGTATCTGGTTTCCGATATGGATATGATTGCAAATTGGAATGCCGCTGAAAATCAGCAATGGACGGTGCCGGTGGGTGGTGGTGTTGGTAAGTTGTTTGCCCTTGATGATAGCTATGCCATCAATACTCGCCTGGAAGGTTATTATAATCCGGTTCGACCGGATAATGCTCCGGACTGGTCAATTAATTTTTCTGTGCAGTTTCTGTTTGCCGATTGATGATTCACAAGCTGCGTAAGTATATTTTTTGCAGACTGCGAATCAACTTTTGCAAGGTTTTTTGTTGTTTTTCAATATCGGCCATTAACTGAAATTGGTGGCGGGCACGATACAAGTTTTGTTCAGGGAAGCTGGCCTTGAAGTAGATGTTGCCTTCGAGGTAATCGGTGAAAAAGCGTAATCCCAGTTCAAATGCCAGCAGCAGAACGGCATTGTAGATATAGCTGTAATCATTGTTGGTGAAAAAAGAATGGGTTTCGCTAAGGTAGGTTTTCAGGATGCCTTCGCAAATATCCATGTCAAAATGCGCGGTTTCTGTTTCGCAGGCGGCTGTATTACAGCAGGAACGCAGGCAGTCGCCAATATCGTAATGCAACAGGCCGGGTTTTAATGTGTCAAGATCAATCAAGCTGATCGCCTGGCCTGTTTCAGAGTCAAATAGAATATTATCCAGCTTGGGATCGCCGTGAATAACCCGAAGTTTTAATGCGCCGGTTTGTTTGGCTGTTTCCAGGCTGTGGGCGTTATGTTGATGGTTTTCAATCCATTGCACGCAGTCTTGCGGGCGGGGTGGGCAATGCCGGGATTGAATAATGCTCTGATAATGCTGCAAATATTGAGGGGTGATGTGAAAGCCGGGCAGGGTGTCATGTAAAAGGCTTGCCGGCAGCTCGCTGATTAATTGGTGAAAATGGCCCAGGGCAAAGCCGACTTGCTGGGCCTGGTGGCTATTTTCGATGCGATAAAGGTTTTCACTGTGTTCAATATAGCGGATAATGCGCCAACATTGAGAGCCTTCATCGATATAATAAGGTTGTTGGCTTCGGGTCGAAATGGTTTCAGGGATTTTCAGTTTTACCGATGCGGCAGGTTTTGCGCGGATATGCCTGTGCAGGATTGCAAGGTTATTCATCAATTTTTCGGGCTGGGGGAATACAGCCGGGTTAAGCCGCTGCATAATGAAACGGTTTGTGTGAGTTTCAATTTGGTAAGTATCGTTGATCAGGCCGTTCCCGAATGGGTAAATATGTATGATTTGGTCAATCGGAATAAATTGATCGGCTATGTGCTCAAGTTTCATTGGCTGCGGCTGTGATCTTTGTTTAGTGGAGGATAGGCTGGGTCTATTTTGGGTTGCAAAGGTATTTTTATAAAAATCGCTTAGCTATTAAGCTGATTGTAAGATATAATGGATGGCTCACTAGCGTTTTCTTTATAGCTGGGAATTATTTTTTAAATTCCTTGGTCCCTTCTATTAGGTATCCTCACAATGTCCACTACTCCTTCTATATTACCATCTTTCCGTGAACTGAAACTGATTGAACCGGTTTTGAGTGCGTTAAAAGATGTGGGTTACGAAACCCCGTCCCCCATTCAGGCGCAAATTATACCCTATGTGTTAGCTGGCCGGGATGTTCTTGGTCAGGCTCAGACCGGGACAGGTAAAACCGCCGCTTTTGCATTGCCTCTATTGTCCAGGATTGATATAAGCCGCTTACAACCGCAGGTTCTGGTGCTGGCGCCAACCCGGGAACTGGCCATTCAGGTGGCGGAAGCCTTTCAGCGTTATGCCGCACATCTTCATGGTTTTCATGTCATGCCTGTTTATGGTGGACAGGATTATAAAATCCAGATTCGTCAGTTAAAACGCGGCGTGCATGTTGTCGTGGGTACGCCGGGTCGTATTATGGATCATATGCGCAGAGGTACATTGAAACTGGATGCTTTGCAAACTCTGGTACTCGATGAAGCGGACGAAATGTTGCGGATGGGGTTTATCGATGATGTGCAATGGATTCTTGAGCAGACCCCAAACCAGCGTCAGATAGCCTTGTTTTCAGCAACGATGCCAGAACAGATTCGGCGTATTGCAAAACGCTATTTGCACGAACCTCAGCAAGTAACCGTCAAGGTGCGTACGGCAACGGCGGATACAATCCGGCAGCGTTACTGGATGGTCAGTGGGTTACATAAACTTGATGCCTTGACACGTATTCTTGAAGCCGAGCCTTTTGAGGCGATGATAATTTTTGTGCGTACCAAAACCGCCACCGTGGAGCTGGCGGAGAAACTGGAAGCACGAGGTTATGCGACGGCAGCTATTAATGGCGACATGGCGCAAAACCTGAGAGAAAGAACGATATCGGGGTTGAAAAAGGGTTCGTTGGATATTTTGGTGGCTACCGATGTGGCAGCGCGTGGTCTGGATGTCGATCGGATCAGTCATGTGCTGAATTATGATATTCCGTATGATACCGAGGCGTATATACATCGGATTGGCCGAACGGGCCGAGCGGGCCGGGAAGGTGATGCGATTCTGTTTGTTTCGCCGCGTGAAAAGCGCTTGTTGAGAGCGATAGAAAAAGCCACCGGCAAGCGTATCGATTTGATGGATCTGCCATCGACTGAAGTCATCAACGATAAACGGATTGAACGTTTTAAACAAAAAATTACCGATACTTTGGCAGCGGAAGAATTACAATTTTTTTATCAGTTGGTAGAGCAGTATGAGGCTGAACATAATATACCGGCGATAGAGATCGCCGCCGCTTTAGCCAAATTGGTGCAAGGGCATGAGCCGTTATTGCTTCAGCATAAACCTGAATCGCGGCTGCAAACCAGGTCAGAGAAACCTAAGGATAGAGAGGGCAAAAAAGGGAAAAAAACTCAGGAGGATATGGAATGCTTTCGGCTGGAAGTGGGGCGTGCGCATGGCGTCAAACCGGGTAATATTGTCGGTGCTATAGCGAATGAGGCGGGTCTGGACAGTCAATATATTGGTCAAATTGATATCCATGAACAATTCAGTTATGTTTTTTTGCCGGAAGGTATGCCAAAAGAAGTATTTGATGATTTGAAAAAAACCAGGGTATCGGGGCAGCGTTTAAGAATATCGAGGGTTAATGGGCCCGAATTATTTCGCAAACCGAAAAAAAAACGGGCTCAAAAAAGGCGGGTTAAATAAATCGGAGAGGGTGGTTAATGGTTGCGTTGTACTGAAAACCGGGCAATTGAAATCATCGCTTGTTTGAATTTTGAATCGGCCAGATCGGCCAGGGCGGCTATGGCCTTATCGGCCTCTTGTTCGGCGCGTTTCTCGGTATAGGCAATAGCCTGGGTTGATTGGACTATTTTATAGACTTCGTTAAAGGCTTCACGGTTGCCGCTTTTGATGGCTTGTTTGATGGTATTAGCTTCGTCTTCACTGCCATTTTGTATGGCGTAGATTAATGGCAGTGTGGGTTTGCCTTCAGCCAGATCGTCACCCAGGTTTTTGCCCAGGTCTTCTGTTTTTGCCTTGTAGTCCAAGGCGTCGTCAATGAGTTGGAAGGCGTTACCCAGATGCTGCCCATAGGTGGCCAGTTTCTCTTCAGTTTCGTTGTTGGCGTCAGCCAGTATAGCGCCCAGCCGGGTCGCAGCGCTGAATAAAATAGCTGTTTTTCTGGAAATAACTTGCAGGTATTTTTCTTCTGTGGTCGCCGGGTTGTTACAGTTGAGCAGTTGTAAAACTTCACCTTCGGCGATGGCAGAAGTGGTTTTGCACATGACTTCCATGACCCGCATGCTGCCTGTTTGTACCATCATTTCAAAGGCGCTGGAATACAAATAATCACCGACCAGGATGCTGGCGGCATTGCCCCAAACCGCGTTGGCGGATTCTTTGCCCCGCCGTAATTGTGATTCGTCAACAACATCGTCATGTAATAATGTTGCTGTGTGAATGAACTCAATCACTGCGGCAAGTGTTAAATGTTTGTCGCCCGTGTAACCGAGGGCGTTGGCAGCGAGTAAAAGCAACATGGGGCGTATTCTTTTGCCGCCACTGTTGATAATGTAATGACCGATTTGATTGATAAGCACAACATCGGAACTGAGTTCGCTAATAATGAGCTGATCAACCGCATGGGCTTCGCGGCTGGTCAATTTTTTTATGGTCTCGAAATCAAGTAAGCCGGTATCGTTAAGCGGTTGAGTTGTTTTTGATGTCATTGCGCGGGATTCATTATATGAAGATGAACAAACCCTTTTATTTTTATAAAATCGTAAGTTAAACGAAAATAATAACAAAAGTATACATAAACCGACCATGCTAGTGAATTGTACGTCTTCGTGTCAATGGCTTTATCAAGTTTTTTCGAAATAAAGCGTTTCCCTGCTTTCCAGATTAATCACGTCGTTGCTTATGTAGGCTTGCAAAATTATTTCGCGAATAACAAGCAAAGTATGGTTTTGATTGCTTTGATTTGACTTGCATGTATTTTACAGATACAATTTCCCGCTCACTCTTATTTAAGATATCAACACTTTATGGGGTTCAGGCTGATGTATGCGGTTATTCAAACTGGTGGAAAACAGTACCGGGTAGAAGAAGGTACAAACTTGAAGATAGAGAAACTTGATGTAGGTGTGGATGAAACTGTCGAATTCGATAACGTGCTGATGGTGCAGTCTGGCGATTCGGTAAAGGTTGGCCAACCTTTTATTGATGGCGGTAAGGTTACGGCGACTGTAAAATCTCAAGGCCGGCACAAAAAAGTTAAAATTATTAAATTTAAAAGACGTAAGCACCACATGAAACAAATGGGACATCGTCAATATTATACAGAAATTCAAATTACTGGAATTTCTGCGTAACTGGAGTTCAGGAGTTAAAAATGGCTCATAAGAAAGCAGGTGGGAGTACTCGTAATGGACGGGATTCGGAATCCAAACGGTTGGGTGTGAAACGTTTTGGCGGGCAGGCTGTCACGGCGGGCAGTATTATTGTACGTCAACGTGGTACCCGGTTTCATCCTGGAACGAATGTCGGTTGTGGTAGAGATCATACCCTTTTTGCAACGGCGGATGGTAAAGTGCTTTTCGAGGTCAAAGGCCCGAAAAAACGTAAATATGTCAGTATTGTTACGGCATAATTAGATTCGCTTCCAGCCGCGTTGGCTGGCAATAAAACGTAGGAATGTAAAAAAGGCCCCGTCTTTGGATGGGGCTTTTTTGTTTGTTAATAATGAGATTTGTAGACGAAGTAGAAATACGGGTGGAAGCCGGCGATGGCGGTAATGGCATGGTTAGTTTCCGGCGTGAAAAATATATCCCCATGGGTGGGCCGGACGGCGGTGATGGTGGTGATGGTGGTGATGTTTTTTTGGTTGCGACCAAAAATATCAATACTTTGGTGGATTTTCGTTATCATTCTGTGCATCGTGCGCAGCGTGGGCAAAATGGTATGGGCAGGAATTGTACCGGCAAAAAGGGTAAGGACTGCTTGCTCTCTGTACCGCCAGGAACCCTGGTTTTTGATGTAGAAACACAGGAGAAAATCGGTGATTTGACTCGTGTCGGAGAGCGGCTTTTGGTCGCCAAAGGGGGGTATCATGGTTTGGGTAACAGCCGTTTTAAAAGCAGTGTCAACCGGGCGCCGCAAAAGGCAACCAAGGGAACGCCGGGTGAGCATCGGCATTTAAGGCTGGAATTAAAATTAATTGCGGATGTCGGCTTGTTGGGTATGCCGAATGCCGGCAAATCCAGCTTGATTCGTTCTGTTTCTTCGGCCAGACCCAAGGTTGCGGATTATCCGTTTACGACTTTGCATCCAAATCTGGGGGTTGTAAAAGTTGATGATTTGCGCGATTTTGTGCTTGCCGATATTCCGGGTGTCATTGAAGGTGCCGCCGAAGGCGCCGGATTGGGATTGCAGTTTTTAAAACATTTGTCCCGCACCGGTTTATTGCTGCATATGATCGATGTTTTGCCTTATGAATCGGTGCAAACACCCGTGCAGGCGGCTAAAAAAATCATTCAGGAAGTGACGCAGTGGAGTCCTGAATTGGCGGCTAAACCACGCTGGTTGGTTTTGAATAAAATCGATCGGCTGGATGCTGATAATGTCGGCCAATATTGCCAGGAGATCGTGCGTGAATTGGATTGGCAAGATCCGGTTTTCAAGATTTCCGCGTTAAAAGGAGATGGTGTCCGGGAATTGATGTTCGCAATTATGGGTTTTCTTGATGCACGCCGGTGTGAAGATGATCAGGACTGATTTTTTTTCGACCAAAAGGGTCGTTGTCAAGATAGGCAGTTCGTTGCTTACCAACGGCGGACAAGGCTTGAACAGGCTGGCCATTGCCGGCTGGGTGGAACAAATGGCGCAATTGAAACGGCGCGGTGTGGATGTATTGCTGGTTTCATCCGGTTCTGTCGCTGAAGGCATGGTTCGCTTGGGGCTAAAGACGCGGCCCAAAACCTTGCATGAGCTGCAGGCGGCGGCTTCCGTGGGGCAGATGGGGTTGGTACAGATATTTGAAAACAATTTTCAAAAACATGGGCTGCATACCGCGCAGGTTTTGTTGACGCATGACGATCTGTCGGATAGGAAACGTTATTTGAATGCTAGAAGCACTTTGTTGACGCTGTTACAGGCTAATGTCGTGCCGGTCATTAATGAAAATGACGCTGTGGCAACCGAAGAGATCCGTTTTGGTGACAACGATACTTTGGCGGCATTGGTTGTCAATCTGGTTGAGGCCGAACTTTTGTTGATTCTGACCGATCAGGAAGGTTTGTTTACCGCCGATCCGGGGGCAACCGAGGACGCTGAATTGATTTCCGAAGCTCGTGTCAATGACAGCTTGTTGGATGATGTGGCGGGTGAAAGCCGTAGTGGCTTGGGGCGTGGCGGAATGTATACGAAAATTCGTGCGGCAAGATTGGCGGCGCGTTCTGGCGCCGCGACGATTATTGCTTCCGGAATGCGGGACAAGGTAATTCTTGGTGTGCTGGCCGGGCAGGAAATCGGTACTTGGCTGCAAGCGGATATTGCTCCGTTAGCGGCCAGAAAACAATGGTTAGCCGGGCGATTGCAAATTAAAGGTCGTTTGCTATTGGATGAAGGTGCAGTTCGGGTGTTGCGAGTATCCGGTAAGAGCCTACTGGCGGTTGGGGTAAAGTCTGTGTCGGGTTGTTTCAACCGGGGTGATTTGGTTTCCTGCCTGGATGTCTCCGGCAACGAGATAGCCCGAGGCCTGATTAATTACAGCAGTGATGAGAGCAAGCGCATCGCCGGCAAATCCAGTTGTGAGTTTGAATCCATTTTGGGATATTTTGATGAGCCGGAATTAATACATCGGGATAATCTTGTTTTGCTTTGAACAAGCTTTACGCTTAAAAAAGATCACCAATCTGTTCTTCTGTGCCGGGACGGGTTGAAAGCTCTGGTGCCGAGAATTGTACAGGCGCGTATTCTTCCCGGAAATATTCCCAAATACCGTGACTGCTGTTGTCAGCAAGCCTGAGTCCTGATTTTGGATCGATATAGACTTTAACAATGCCTTCCGGTGGCTGCAATTCCATTGCTTCTGGCGATTGTGCCGGTGCATTTTTCATATAGGCGATCCACATCGGTAGCGCGGCGCGTCCACCGGTTTCCCTTCTTCCCAAGGGTTTGGAGTTGTCAAAACCGACCCAAGCGGTTGCGACGATATTAGGCGAGAAACCATTAAACCAGGCGTCGCGCTGATCGTTGGTGGTTCCGGTTTTACCGGCCAGGTCGTTACGGCCCAGGGATTTTGCACGCACCGCTGTGCCGCGCTGGACAACATCACGCAATAACGAATTCATCAGAAAGTGAATTTGTGGGCTGATGATTCTGGGCGCATGGTTATTGTCTTCTGCCGGAAAGATATCGCATGATAGACAGGCGGTTTTTGGTTTGGCCTGGAATAAAATATCACCCGTAGCGGATTCGATTCGATCAATATAGTAAGGCGTGATCAGAAAACCGCCATTGGCAAAAACGGCATACATTCTCGCCATTTGCAATGGGGTGGCCTGTCCGCTGCCTAGCGCCAGCGACAGGTTGTGGGGTAGCTGATCGGATTGAAAGCCAAAGCGCCGGGCCGTGGCGATGACTTTGTCAATGCCCAGGGCACGTAACAAACGGATTGAAATCAGGTTACGGGATTTGCGTAGCGCGGTGCGCAAGGGGGTCGGGCCAAAAAATTTATGACTGTAGTTTTCCGGGCGCCATTCTGTTTCCTGGGCCGGATCGTCAATGACCACGGGCGCATCATTAATGATGCTGGCGGCAGTGAAGCCATTTTCCAGAGCAGTGGTATAAATGATGGGCTTGAATCCGGAGCCTGGCTGGCGTTTCGATTGCGTGACCCGATTGAATTTACTGCGTTGAAAATCGAATCCACCGGTTAGAGCAACAATGGCGCCATTAAACGGGTTTAATGAAACCAGGGCGCCTTCCACTTCGGGGATTTGCGTCAGAGTCCAGGAGCCATTATTCTGTTTCCTTATGCGGATGATATCGCCGGTGCTGACGATTTGATCTGCGGATTTTGGTGCGGGGCCGGTATAGTTTCGGGTTTTAAAGGGGCGTGCCCATTTGATGTTTTGCCAGCGGAGTTCGATAAAAATGTTATCTTTTGTCCTCACTATAATGGATTTGTCTTCCACTTTTTCAACTAAAGCCGGAAAAGTGTCACCAATTCTGTAATACTGCTGCAGATCGATAAAGGTTTGGTTGTGAGGGATGTTTTGCTTGCGAAAACCATGTCGGCGATCGTAATCGTGCAAGGCCTTGAACAGGGCCTGGTTCGCGGCTGCTTGTAATTTCGCGTCAAGCGTTGTATAGACTTTCATGCCGGAAATATAGGCTTTCTCGCCGTAGAGTTTTACGATTTCGTTCCTGGCCATTTCAGCGATATAGGGCGCGGATATGTCATTGTGGCGAGTATGCCGTTTTGCGGTTATCGGCATTTTTGATGCATCTGCGTAATCTTTGCTGGAAATATAGTTGAGTGCCCGCATTCTTTCTAAAACATAATTTCGTCTTTGCCGGGCTTTTTGGGGATTGGTGATTGGATTGGTTGTAGATGGTGCTTTGGGGAGTGCGGCCAGCATGGCGTGTTCAGCCAGGCTTAGATCACTTAAAGATTTGCCATAATAAACTTGCGCGGCGGCGGCAACGCCATAGGCGCGGTGACCCAGATATATTTTGTTTAGATATAATTCGAGTATTTCCTGTTTGGATAACTCTTGCTCAAGTTTTAATGCCAGAATGATTTCCTTGATTTTCCGGGTATAGGTTTTTTCAGGGCTTAAAAGAAAATTACGCACAACTTGCATGGTAATGGTGCTGCCACCCTGCTTCTTTTTTCCGGTCAAGGCAAGTTGCACGGCAGCGCGTAGCAATCCCTGATAATCAACGCCGGGGTGCTCGTAAAAACGGTTATCTTCCGCTGATAAAAAGGCGTTGATCAGTTGTTCGGGAATTTCGGTTAATTTGACAGGAATACGTTGTTTTTCCCCGTATCGGGCGATTAATTTGCCATTAGCTGTGTATATGCTGAGTGGAGTTTGGTATTGTACATGGCGAAGTTGCCGGGTTTCTGGAAGCTCGTCCGAAATGTTTTCGAAAAACACATAACTAAATATAAAGGCGATCAGGACAAGGCAAACGAAACTGACAGCAATTCCTTTTATAATGGGTTTGATTGACATATTTTACAAATAGCTCAGTGTTTCGGAAAATATCAGGAAAATTGTATACGTTCATTTCATTATACTTCGGAATAAAAATAAATTGATTTGCTTTTATTCCGGCAACAGAACGTAAAAGTAATGATGATGTGAAGCAAGGCACACAAATCAATAAATATATAGGAACTCCCGGTATCAAAATAAAAAAAAGACGACTATACTTTCTGGGTATGTAAAATAACAAGCTGGCGGTAAAGTGGAAAAGTTGTCTCAATTGAACTATTTAGATAGATATATTTATATGGTTATTCAAAGGGTTGCCTATGGGGCTGTTTAATAGGAAGCAAAATCCGGTTCTTGGTATTGATATCAGTACGGCGGCTGTAAAGTTGTTGGAATTAAGTAAAATAGGACCAAGGTATCGTGTAGAGAGTTATGCTGTCGCTCCCTTGCCCAAGGATGCGGTTGTGGATAAAAACTTCAACAATATCGATGTCATTGCCGATTCAATCAGAACAGCGGTGAAGCAATCACACACAAAGATTAGGCAGGCCTGTGTAGCGGTATCGGGCGCTGCGGTGATGACAAAAATTATCAGTATGCCGGCATCGTTGACAGAAGATGATATGGAAGAATTGATCATGCTGGAAGCCGATCAATATATACCCTATCCATTAGATGAAGTAAGCCTTGATTTTGAGGTACTGGGAGAAAAGGAAGACAGGCCCGATATGGTCGAGGTCATTTTGGCGGCATCACGCCGGGAGAATGTGGATGATCGGGTAGCCGCCTTGAGCAAGGCTGGCTTAAAAACGAAAATTGTCGATGTCGAAGCATTTGCCATGGAAAATGCGTTTTCATTAATCGCCGATCAATTTTCTGATATTGATGAAGGGCAGATTATTGCAATTGCCGATGTGGGCGCTTCAATGGCAACGCTGAATGTATTACATAACGGCAGAATTGTATACACCCGTGAGCAAGGGTTTGGTGGCAAACAATTGACGGAAGAAATTCAACGCCGTTATGGTCTTTCCTATGAAGAGGCAGGTTTGGCGAAACGTCATGGCGGCCTACCGGATAATTATGTGCCGGATGTTTTGGATCCCTTTAAAAAGGCGATGGTTCAGCAGATTGCCCGATCATTGCAGTTTTTCGTTTCATCAAGCGCTAACCGCGGTGTGGATAACATTATCCTGGCCGGAGGCTGCGCTTCTATTGCAGGCCTGGAAAAACTTGTCGAGCAAGAATTGGGTGTGCCGGCATTTGTTGCCAATCCTTTTGTAAATATGGCCTTGTCGAACCGGGTGAAACCGCAAAACCTGAGCAATGATGCGCCGGCGATGATGATTGCGTGCGGCTTGGCATTAAGGAGTTTTGGCTGATGCCCAGGATTAATTTATTACCGTGGCGAGAGGAACTGCGCAAGCAGAGACAACAAGCATTCTTTGTTAGTATCGGTGTTGCTGTTCTGGTGATACTGGGGATTTTATTCCTGGTGCATTTACAGATTAATGCAATGATAGATTATCAACAAAGCCGCAATGAATTGTTGCAGGATCAAATTGCTGTATTGGACAAAAGAATAGTTGAAATCAAGGATATAGAGAAAAAGAAAGCCCAGTTGCTGGCAAAGATTGAGTTGATTCAAAGGTTGCAGGAAAGCCGTCCGCAAATTGTACATTTATTTGATGAGATGGCCAGAACAACACCCGAAGGTGTTTTTTTAACCGGATTCAAGCAAACCGGAAACCGGTTGGTGATTGAGGGTAAAGCAAAATCCAATGCCCGGGTTTCCGCTTATATGAGGGCTATCGAAGCATCACCCTGGTTAAAAAACCCCAAACTTAACATTATTCGTAGTGATCAGCCCCAGGACAAACTGGATAAGTTAAGCGATTTCATTATGTACGCCGAACAAGGAAAAAAAGAAAAACCTGATCAGAAAAAGGGAAAAAAACGATGAACCTGTCTGAAATTAACTGGGATATTAATGCAGCCGGAACATGGCCTTTGCCGGTAAAGGCTTTTATTATTTTTATTATTTGTCTGGTTGTTGCCGGAGCCGGTATTTATTTCGATACGATCGATCGTATCACCGCGCTGGAAAACAGCGAAAAAGAAGAGCAGGAATTGCGCAGGTCTTTCGAAAGAAAACAAAAGAAAGTAGTCAATTTGCGTGATTATCGCGATCAATTGAAACAAATAGAATCCTCGTTGACTGAGATGATCCGGCAAATGCCGACTAAAGCGGAAGTGGCAAATCTGTTGGTTGATATTACTCAGACAGGGCTGGCAAGTGGTTTGCAGTTTTTATTGTTCAAGCCTGGCGCGGAAGTACAGAGAGACTTTTATATTGAACTGCCAATCAGCATCAGGGTCGTTGGCAAGTTTCATGAGCTTGGGTTATTTGTAAGTGGATTGGCGGCATTGCCGCGAATTGTAACCGTGCATGATGTAAAAATACATCCCCAGGAGAATCATGAATTGCTCATGGAAGCAACGATTAAAACCTATAATGAAAGCGCTGGGGATGTGCAGAACAAAAAACGTAAGAGAAGGAGAAGGTAATGAACCGGTTCTCAAGTTTTTTGAGCCTGTTAAACAAGTTACCGGTTTTCATATTGTCGGGATATTGTTTAATTGTTATTTCAGGATGTGTTAATGGTGACTTCAAGGATATGGAAAAATATATTGAGGATGTCAATTCCAGGCCTAAAGGCGATATTGAACCGTTGCCAGAAATAAAAGTGGTTGAAAGTTTCGTATTTCAACCGGAGGGGCTGCGGGATCCATTCCAGCCTATTGAAATGGCAGAAGGGCTTGATGAAGCGGGAATGGATGGGTTGAGACCGGATCCTTCCAGGCGCAAGGAAGAGTTGGAGTCCTACGCGCTGGAAACGTTACAAATGGTGGGTACCGTATTAATCGGATCGCAATTGTGGGGACTGGTTCGGGTGGCTGATGGTTCAGGAACGGTACATCGTGTTCGCGTCGGGAACTACATGGGTAAAAATGATGGAAAAATCGTTCGGATTTCGGAAAACCGTATTGATTTGATTGAGTTGATTCCAGATGGAAGCAAGTCGGGAACCTGGGTGGAGCGGCAGGCATCATTGACATTGATACAGTGAGTGATTTTGAGGATCTAAAGAATGTTTAAAGGGCGAAGTGGTATTGTATTGGCGTTTGGAGGAGTAGCCTTGTTTCGGGCAGGAGCCGTTTTATTGTTGTTTGTATTGCAAATATTATCTGTTCATGCCAAGGAACTGGCTTTGCAATCCCTGGGCTTTTCAGTCTTGTCCGGCAGGGATGTACAATTGCAACTGGAAATGAACGGTCCGGCTGTGGAACCCAAAGTTTTTCAAACCGATAATCCAGCAAGAATCGCATTGGATTTTGTTGGTGTAAAAAGTGCCCTGCAAAAAAAACTGCATCCGGTCAACATCGGTGTTGTGAGCAGTGTCTATGCATTGGAAGCATCGGGGCGTTTAAGAGTCATTATAAATTTGTTGGATTCTGTTCCTTATCAGACAGAAGTTGTCGGAAATATGGTTTATGTGACCTTAAAAAGAGGGCCACAAGCTGAATTCAAAGCTGAAACGCTGCCTGGTGAGGTTAAAGGAAAACCAAAAGATGTTTCCGAACTGATTCCAGAGCAAGCCATTCGGGATTTGGATTTCAGACGAGGACCGCATGGGGAAGGACGTTTGTTGGTATCGTTAAGCAATCCGGATACTGTTGTGGATATGACTGAAAAAGGTGGCAAGGTTGTTATAAACTTTTTAAACACCCGTTTGCCGAAACGGTTGTCAAAAAGAGTCGATGTACTTGATTTTGCGACGCCGGTACAATATATTGATGTTACGGCACTGGGTTCCAAAACCCGGATTACCGTAACCTTGGTCGATGGAAATTATGAATATTCATCTTACCAGACCGAGGGATTGCTGACGGTTGAATTCCGTCCGTTGACGGCTGAAGAAAAAGAACGGCGTGCCAAGAAAAAATTTACTTACACAGGGGAACGTTTGTCATTGAATTTTCAGAATATTGAAGTGCGTTCTGTATTACAGATACTGGCCGATTTCACCAAATTGAATATTGTTGTGTCGGATTCAGTGGATGGTTCGGTAACCTTGCGCCTGGATGATGTTCCTTGGGATCAGGCATTGGATGTTATCTTGAGAGCCAAAGATTTGGGTAAAAAAAGGACAGGCAATGTTATTTGGGTGGCGCCGCTTGATGAAATCAAGGTCACTGTCGGTAAGGAAAGCGAAATCAAAAAACGCGAGGAAGAAAACGAACCGATAAAAACCGAATATATACAGATTAATTATGCCAAAGCGGAAAATTTCAGAAATCTGCTTTTTGGACTTTCGGCTTTTGGCAATAATGGATGTTCAGTGATCAGGCAAGGCGGAGGGAACAGTTCATCCGGTGGCGGTTCGGGGTCTTCTTCGGGAAAAGGTTCCAGTGTTGGCGGCTTTGGAGGGGGGACAGGCAATTTAAATACTTTTGATTACAGATTACTGTCCAAACGCGGTACGGCTATTGTTGATTCGCGCACCAATACCTTGATTGTCAAGGATATCGCTGAATCAATTGAAAACATCAGGGAAATGATCGCCTTGCTGGATAAGCCTGTGCGCCAGGTTTTGATTGAATCGCGGATTGTGATAGCGAATGATAATTTTGCAAAAGAGTTGGGCGTCAACTTGGGCATCGAGAAAAGAAACAATCCTTCCAATCCGAATGATACCCTGGCGACACTTAACGGTTTGGTGGATCTGGCAACGGCCAGCACGCCGCACGGTACTCTGGCCATGACCTTGTTACGTGCAGGGGATTATCTTCTGAACCTGGAGATTACCGCGTTACAGGATGAGGGAAAAGGCGAAGTACTTTCCAATCCGCGTGTGTTGACTACGGATCGGTGTGAGGCGATGATTAAACAAGGCTTACAGATTCCCTATCTTTCAGTGAGTCAGAATGGAACACAAACTGAATTGGTCGATGCCGTGCTGGAATTAAGAGTCACACCGCAAATTACCCCAAGCGGCAGTGTTATCATGGATCTGAATATCAAAAAAGATAAACCGGGGCAAGCCCTGGTTCAGGGGGGGCAAGCGCCAATTGACAAGCGCGAGATTCAAACCACGGCACGCGTGGACGATGGCGAGACGGTTGTTTTAGGTGGTGTTTATGAAGGAACGACGCTTAATGCAACCAACAAGGTGCCTTTCTTCTCGGATATACCCGGGATTGGCTGGTTGTTTACGCGAACAGTGGATAAAGAAGATAAACAGGAATTGTTGATTTTCGTCACACCCAAAATTGTCAGGGATTCCTTGTCAACGCATTGACAGTCCACTATAAAAACTAAAAAGGGGGGGCATAATGCCCCCTTTTTTAATGGTTAAAATAAAGTTATGGAACATTTGTAATGAGGCGGCTCGATAATATTTATTTAATTGGTCTTATGGGGGTAGGAAAGACGACGATAGGTCGTCAGTTGGCTCGAACTCTAAAATGGCCTTTTTATGATAGTGATAAAGTTATAGAAGAAAAGACGGGAGTTGATATTCCGACAATATTTGAATTTGAAGGCGAGCAGGGTTTCCGTCTGCGTGAAGCAAAAATAATAAAGCAATTAACATCTGAACGGGGTATTGTGCTGGCGACAGGGGGAGGAGCCGTATTGCAAGAAGCCAATAGAGTTTTATTGAAAGAAAATGGTTTTGTTGTGTATTTGCACTGCGCGGTACAAAAAATGCTGGAAAGAACCCGTAAGGATACGCAAAGGCCGTTGTTGAACACAGACAATCCAGAAAAAAGGATTGCAAGTCTTTTGCGGCAGAGAGAGCCGATTTATCTGGCCTGTGCAGATTATCAAATCGATACCGGAGAAAAGCAGAGCCGGGAGATTGTCAGGAGTATTGTTAAAGCGTATCGGTTAGCTAGAGGATAAGCGCCATCATGAAAAATGTAAAAGTAGATTTAGGCGAACGCAGTTATCCAATTTACATTGGTGCAGATATTTTGCAGCAAAATGATTTATTATTACAACATATCAACTCCAAGCAAGTTGCTGTGATCAGTAATGATGTGGTCGCACCATTATATCTGGACAAAGTGAGGAAGGAATTAACCGGGTTGCAGGTAAAAACAGTGATTTTACCGGATGGGGAACAATATAAAACTCTGGATATGGCGTCCAGGATATTCGATGCCTTGCTGGAACACCGGTTTAGTCGTAATGCGACACTGATTGCCTTGGGTGGCGGTGTGATAGGTGATATCAGCGGGTTTGCGGCGGCGTGTTATCAGCGGGGAATTGCGTTTATCCAGATTCCAACAACCTTGCTGGCCCAGGTTGACTCATCGGTTGGGGGGAAAACAGGTGTCAATCATCCGCTGGGCAAGAATATGATCGGCGCATTTTATCAGCCACAGTGTGTTTTGGCGGATACCAACGTTTTACAGACTTTGAATGAACGCCAATTTGCGGCTGGCATTGCCGAAGTCATTAAATACGGTTTGATTCGGGATAAAAGTTTTTTTGTATGGCTGGAGCAGCATCTTGATGAGATTGTGGCACGCGATGCGGCGGCATTGGCTCATGCGATAGAACGTTCTTGTATCAATAAGGCTCAGGTTGTTGCCGAAGATGAAACAGAAACCGGTATAAGAGCAATCCTCAATTTGGGGCACACATTCGGGCATGCAATCGAAACCGGTTGTGGCTATGGAACGTACCTCCATGGTGAAGCAGTAGCGATTGGTACCTGCCAGGCGGCTGGGTTGTCAAGAAGATTAGGATTGCTTGACGACAATGATGTAAAGCGGATTATTGCTCTTTTTCAAAGAGCCGGGTTGCCCGTTCAACCGCCAACAGAACTCGGTGCCAAGCAAATGATTGAACTCATGTCGGTCGATAAAAAAAATATTGATGGAAAAATTCGTGTGATTCTATTGCAAGATATAGGGCGGGCGGCTTTGCCCGTTGATGTCGATCTCCGCCAGTTGGAGATGACGCTTAATGAATATGGTCGGGATGAGAAATAAAATGAAAAATGATGTTTTAATCAGAGCTTTACTCAAACAGCCGGTGAGTAGAACACCGGTGTGGATGATGCGTCAGGCGGGGCGTTATTTACCCGAATACAGACAGGTTCGTGCGCAGGCTGGGAGTTTTCTTGGTTTATGCACCAATCCCGAATTGACTTGTGAAGTCACTTTGCAACCTTTGGAAAGATATCCATTTGATGCGGCGATATTGTTTTCTGATATATTAACGATTCCGGATGCAATGGGTTTGGGCTTGTATTTCAATGAAGGAGAAGGGCCAAGGTTTACAAACCCGGTAGGTAATGCCAGAGATATTGAAAAACTAGCCATACCGGATCCGGAAGTGGAGTTGCGTTATGTTATCGATGCGGTAAGTTTGATTCGCAAGACATTACAGGATCGGGTGCCGTTAATCGGTTTTTCAGGAAGCCCCTGGACCTTGGCCACCTATATGGTAGAAGGTGGTAGCAGCAAAAACTTTCAGAAGATCAAGGCATTAATGTATGAACAGCCGCTTTTGTTGCACCAGATGTTGGATAAGTTGGCGCAAACGGTGGCCGCTTATTTGAACGCCCAGATCGCTGCCGGTGCTCAGGCCGTTATGCTATTCGATACCTGGGGTGGGGTGTTGACCACAGAAGATTATTATGAGTTTTCACTGGCTTATGCAAAACAAGTACGTGCGTTACTCAAAACCGGTAATGGAGAGCAGCGGGTACCTACGATTTTATTTACCAAAGGCGGTGGTTTGTGGTTGGAAGCCATGGCGGATTCAGGTTATGACGCTCTCGGTCTGGATTGGCAGACCGATATTATGCAGGCACGTGCACGAGTGGGTGATAAAGTAGCGCTGCAAGGCAATATGGATCCAATCAGCTTATATGCTTCTCCCGATGTGATTCGCCAAAAGGTGAAAGCAATTTTACAAAAATATGGGCGGGGTTCAGGGCACGTGTTCAATCTGGGACATGGTATTTTACCGGACATCAATCCGGCTCATGTTGAAGCAATGGTAACGGCGGTGCATGAATTAAGTCCGCAATTCCATGGTTGAAGCATGCGTTTGAACAAAATCGGGCTGTTGCTGGGCGGTGTATTGGCAATGGCTATTTTGTTATTTGCCGATTTGGATGGTCATCCCGACACAACCCGAATGGCGGCGATAGCTGTTTTGATGTCTGTCTTTTGGATTACTGAGGCTATTCCTTTGGCGGCGACGGCATTGATACCTTTGGGGCTGCTGCCATTGTTGGGTATTGCCAGCAGTAAAAACGTGGCGGCTCAGTACATGAATTCAACCGTTTTTTTGTTGTTGGGAGGGTTCATGATTGCTTTGGCGATGCAGCGCTGGCAACTGCACAAGCGCATTGCCTTAACGGTGTTATCACGCTTCGGTGGCCATCCAGGGGCATTGTTATGCGGATTCATGCTGGCCAGTGCGGGATTGTCAATGTGGATTTCCAATACGGCAACGACATTGATGATGTTGCCCATTGCTTTGGCTATTTTGAGTCGCTATGAAACCCTGTTGACTGCGGAGCAAGGACATCGCTTCACAGTGGCCTTGTTGCTGTCTATTGCTTATTCGGCATCAATCGGTGGCATGATGACATTGGTTGGAACGGCGCCAAATCTGGTGTTTGCCCGTTTTTATGAAGCCGTCTCGGGGCAGACAATCGGTTTTGCTCAATGGATGATATTGTCATTGCCAATCGGCTTGATAATGTTAATCGCTCTAGGGGTGATTGTGGCTGGCTTGTATATAAGAAAACTGCCGCCATCGGCTGAGTTGAAACAAGTGGTGCTGCGTGAAAAGAATGCGCTCGGAGCATTACGTTATGAGGAAAAAATGGTGCTGTTGGTATTTGCAGTGACCGCATTATTATGGATAACCCGGAAAGGTATCCGCATAGGTGCCTGGCAGCTTCAAGGTTGGGGCGATATATTGCTTTATGGCAAAATGATTGATGATGGTAGTGTCGCTATTTTCATGGCCATGCTGTTATTTTTTATACCGGCGCGAACGGGAGGTTTAACAACATTATTGGATGAAACGGTTTTTATCAATTTGCCCTGGTCGATTGTATTATTGTTTGGTGGTGGATTTGCACTTGCTTATGGGTTTTCAGAAAGTGGTTTATCGGTTTATTTGGCATCACAATTGCAGGGTTTAGATGCTGCGGAACTGCCGTTAATCGTTTTTTCGGTAACGGCTGGGATGAGTTTGTTGACAGAGATGACTTCCAATACTGCAACAACTCAGCTGGTTATGCCGATATTGCTTTCAGTATCCGAGGTGATTAAGGTTTCACCGGTTTTTTTAATGCTGCCGGCAACATTGGCGGCTTCCTGTGCTTTTATGTTTCCGGTGGCAACACCGCCCAATGCAATTATATTCGGCAGTGGTAAAATACGTGTTATTGAAATGGTTACATTGGGTTTTTTATTAAATACAGTCGCAATCGGAATAATAAGCAGCATGACGTGTTTGGGGTTGGCAACCGTGTTTGATTTGTAATATGTGGTTTCAGAAAGAAATTGTTTTACCGGCAAAATCCCGTGGGTTTCATTTGGTAACCGATGAAATTTTGAAGCAGGTTCCTGAGATCAAACGATTCAGTGTGGGCTTGGCGCATTTTTTTATCAAACACAGTTCGGCGTCCTTGACGATTAACGAAAACGCTGATTCCGATGTGCGTGTGGACATGGAGCAATATTTCAATCGTCTGGCACCTGAAAACGAGAGTTATTTCAGGCATGTTTTGGAGGGGCCGGATGATATGCCGGCCCATTTGAAAACGGTTCTACTGGGTGTGGATCTGACCCTACCCGTTCAACAGGGCCGGTTATCGTTAGGTGTGTGGCAAGGCATTTATCTGGGTGAGCACAGAGACAGAGCGGCCAAACGTCGCATTGTAGTGACCCTATCTGGCGTAGAAAATCATTAGCTTACAAACAATCATGAAAAATATAATTTTTACATTAGGGTTGTTATTGGCTTTTTCGAACCTTCATGCGGATGATGTTTTGAGCGGATTGATGCAAAAACCAGAGAAACCTGTCGATATTGTCGTTTATCGAAGCCCTGCCTGCGGTTGCTGTGGAAAATGGTTGCAACATTTAAAGGCGCACCATTTCAACGTACATGATGTCATTACTGAAAATATGGATGCCATCAAGCAGCAATATGGGGTTCCGGTAAATTTGGCATCCTGTCATACGGCGATAGCAGAGGGTTATATTGTCGAAGGTCATGTGCCAGCCGCAGATATTAAAAAGATGTTAAAAGATAAGCCTGATATTCTTGGCTTGACTGTTCCGGGCATGGTAACCGGAACGCCCGGTATGGAAATGGGTGGGAAGAAAGACCCGTTCGATGTGATAGCATTTGACATAAATGGCAAATTTAAATTATTTAACCATTATAAAAAATATTGAATAAGTTGGGCGTATTACAATACGCCCCTACGATTTTTAAGATCAGTTTATGAAAATAGGTGTTGTCAAAGAAGTAAAAAACAGGGAAAACCGGGTTTCGGTGACGCCGGAAGGTGTCAAACGATTGGTGGCTGCGGGTCATGATGTTGTTATTGAAAGTGGTGCGGGCGAAGGTTCTGGATTCAGTGACAATGAATACCGGTCAGCCGGAGCGGAAATTGTAAGCACTGAAGAGGCATGGTCTGTTGATTTGGTTGTCAAAGTCAAAGAGCCCCAAGAAAGTGAGTACCAATACCTGGATCGGCAAATAATATTTACCTATTTTCATCTTGCCGGAGCAAAATCGGGTTTAACAGAAATTTTGCTGAAAAGAGGGATAACAGCATTGGCTTATGAAACCCTGGAAGATGATCAAGGCAGGTTGCCGCTTTTGCAGCCGATGAGTGCCATAGCGGGAAACATGGCGGTATTGATGGGAGCTTATTATCTTGCAAAAACCTATGATGGCAAAGGAGTACAGCTTGGTACGGTACTGGGAAAGCCGTATGGGAAAGTGTTGATTATCGGTGATGGAGTTGTTGGGCAGCATGCGGCCCATGTCGCTTGTAGTATGGGGGCACAGGTTTATGTATTTGGACGCAATGGACATAAGGCCCGTCATTTAAAAGAGGGATTACCCGATATTAATTTGGTAACTTCCAATCGGGATAACATTCAAAATCATATTGTCGACGCGGATTTGGTTGTTGGCGCGGTTTTATTGCCGGGAGCGAAGGTGCCACATGTTGTCACTGAAGAGATGGTGAAACGAATGCAACCGGGTTCGGTTATTGTGGATGTGAGCATCGATCAGGGTGGATGTGTGGAAACATCGCGGCCTACCACACATTCTGAACCGGTTTTCATTGAATATTCCATTTTGCACTATTGCGTAACCAATATGCCGGGGGCGTATCCCAGGACATCTACCATCGCATTAACGGAAAAAACATTACCTTATTTATTAAGCCTAGCAAATAATGGGCTTGAATATTATATTGCTGATGATGGAATGAAAAAAGCTATCAATATATACCAGGGAAAAGTGACTTGCAAAGCCGTAGCGGACGCATTGGGTTTCAACCAAGAATATGCTGAACTGACTGGCTAAGGAATCTGCAGAGATTATTTTGCTGTGTGTGTCAGGGGGGGCTGTTCTTCTCTGTATAGAAAGATTCGCGTATAATAACTGTACTCAGACTTGCTGGAACTAGCAGAAATTTGGAATGAGGTTTTAAAGGAAACAGGCCGGCGTAGCTCAGTTGGTAGAGCAACTGATTCGTAATCAGTAGGTCAGCGGTTCGATTCCGCTCGTCGGCTCCATTAATTAATAGGCAAGGTATCGAATGGCCTCAGTATAGCCAGGAACTGAGGCTGTTTGGGGTCGGGTCAGATTTCATCCAAGCCGGAAATTCCATAAATTGACCAGTTTTCATAGTCAGGAGCCCCTTCACTGTTAGAGCCGGGGTTGTATTTGATACGACAAACATATTTCTTAAACGAATGCTGGCCTTCTGCGTTAGTAAATTCGAGTTCCGAGTTGATTAAATAGGTGTAGTTGCCAATGTCCCAGGCATTTAGCGGTTTTTCGTTAAAATCGAAATGAACTTCGTCGCTGCCAAATTCATCGCTGATATAGCGATTACAATGAAGATTAGCGAAATCAGTCATTTCGTTGGAAATGACCTCTTGGCTGCCGATATCGTTGGAGTCTGCCAAAAAAAGATCGGATTTAACAACTTCAAATACTAATGGAAGTACGACCTCCCGCTGGAAAATAATTAAAGCGATAAACGCGACTGCAAAAATAAGGATGTTACGAAAATTCATTGTCTCTGGAATAATTAATTTAGGTTTTAAACAAGTTTTCACATAATTACCCTCGTTGTTGTTCGACGCGGCGAAGGTTTCGGGGTTGTATTATGCGCTGATTGTTGCTTTTTTACTGGCCAGTTTCAGGGGCAAATTGCCAGATTGTGACTATTGCCAGTCAGGATTAGTTCAATAGTTTATAGGGATGTCAGTAATAAAGCCACACTGAAAATGCCATGAAAAATGAATACTCAGTTTCTGTAAAAGCTGTGAGTTTTACAATGGATTTATCTTGACATAGCTCAAAGAGCTGATTAAACTGTTCCTCAGCTAGAAGGATTAGCGCTAGTCACCAAGTTGTTTTGGTGGTGGTAAGGGACTTTTGGTTAGCTTCCGGCCAACATCAAGGCCGGATGTGAATTTAATTTATAACCGTAGGAGGTAAACATGGCTGCTACAACTGAATCAGTTAAAGCTGATGCTAAAGAAGCACCACTACTTAATAAAAGAAATATGTTTGCGGGCGCAGCTTTATACTGCGTATTCTATGCATGGGTTCGTTGGTATGAAGGTGTCTATGGCTGGGCTGCCGGTCTGGACTCATTCGCGCCAGAATTCGAAACATATTGGATGAACTTTCTTTATACTGAAATTGTTCTTGAAGTGGTTACCGCTTCAATTCTTTGGGGTTACATCTGGAAAACACGTGATCGTAACGTAATGTCAATCACTCCAAGAGAAGAGTTGAGAAGACATTTCACACACTGGACATGGTTGGTAATGTACGGTATCGCTATTTACTTCGGTGCCAGCTACTTCACCGAGCAAGACGGTACATGGCATCAGACTATCGTTCGTGATACTGACTTCACTCCAAGTCATATCATTGAGTTCTATCTGAGCTATCCAATCTACATCATCACGGGTGTTGCTTCATTCCTGTATGCAAAAACAAGACTGCCTGCTTATCAGGATGGTTTGGCTCTGCAATACATGGTATCCGTAATCGGTCCTTTCATGATTCTGCCAAACGTAGGTCTGAATGAATGGGGTCATACATTCTGGTTCATGGAAGAGTTGTTTGTTGCTCCATTACACTACGGCTTTGTCTTCTTCGGATGGGCTGCTTTGGGTGTATTGGGTGTAATTAACGTTGAAGTTGAAGCACTGTCAAAACTGCTGAAAAAAGACTTGGTGTAAGAAGTTAATTTCAGTTGTAAAACCATCTCCTATATGGTTGCCCCGGAAATATTCCGGGGTAGCCGGTAGCAGGTAGGTTTTTTAAAAAAATAATTCTAATTTTTTAGGAGGTAAGCTAAATGAGCGCATCTCAATCAGCAGTAAAATCTCGTGCAGAAGCGATTAAGGTTTCTCGTACGTTTGATTACTTGATTCTTTTTACAGCGTTTTTTGTAATTTTAGGTGGTTATCACATTCACTATATGTTGACGGGTGGTGACTGGGATTTCTGGTCAGACTGGAAAGACAGACGTCTATGGGTGACAGTTGCTCCAATCGTCTCAATCACATTCCCTGCGGCGGTACAGGCTTGCGTATGGGGACGTTATCGTTTGCCATGGGGCGCTACCGTATGTGTCCTGGGTCTGTTACTGGGTGAATGGGTTAACAGATATTTCAACTTCTGGGGTTGGACATACTTCCCAGTCAATATCTGCTTCCCATCAAATCTGGTTCCAGGCGCTATCGTTCTGGACGTCGTTCTGATGCTGTCAAACAGCTATACATTGACCGCTGTTGTAGGTGGCATGGCATGGGGTCTGTTATTTTACCCCGGTAACTGGCCAATCATCGCGCCATTGCATATTCCGGTTGAGTACAACGGCATGATGTTCACTCTGGCTGACTTGCAAGGCTATCACTATGTAAGAACCGGTACACCTGAGTACATCAGAATGGTTGAAAAAGGTACATTAAGAACTTTCGGTAAAGACGTTGCTCCAGTATCAGCGTTCTTCTCTGCGTTCGTATCTATTTTGATTTATTTCTTATGGCACTTCTTCGGTGAGTGGTTCGCTTCAACAAGATTCGTTAAATCAACCTGATTTTGTAGAAGTAATAATACTTACGTACAGGTGGTAGTAATAACTGTTATCTAATAATAACATTACATTCTCTAATTATAGAGGAGGATATATGAAAATTATAAAAGACAAAGTGGCTAAATTATCCTTTGTCGCACTGTTGATTACAATGTCAACAGCGATGTTTTATACGCCAACAGCATCAGCGCATGGTGAGAAATCTCAGGCGGCTTTCATGCGTATGCGTACCATTCACTGGTTTGATCTAAACTGGTCAAAAGCAAAACTTGCCGTCAACGAAACAATGGAAATTTCTGGTAAATTCCATGTTTTCGCAGGTTGGCCGGAAACTGTTGACAAACCAGAGGTTTCTTTCCTGAATATCGGTATTCCAGGCCCTACTTTCATCAGAGCAGGTTCCTGGATTGGCGATCAGCTGGTTCCTCGTTCTGTGACCTTGGAACTGGGTGAAACCTATTCGTTCAGAGTTTTGCTGAAAGCACGTCGTCCAGGCGAATGGCATGTTCACACCATGATGAACGTAGAAGGCGGTGGTCCAATCATTGGTCCTGGTAAATTCGTTACCATCACCGGTTCCATGGGTACTTTCGTAAACCCAATCACCACATTGACCGGTGAAACCATCGATCTGGAAACATGGGCATTGGATGAAATCTATTTCTGGCATGCTTTCTGGTACGCAATTGGTTTGGCCTGGATGTTCTACTGGTGCAGAAGACCTCAGTTCATTCCACGTCATATCGCTGTATCTTCTGGTAAAGCAGACAGCTTGATTTCAGCTGGCGACAAAAAAGTTGCTATGGGTTTCATGGCAGGTACAATCGCTATTGTTGCATTCACAATGGGTACAACAAACGAGAAATATCCTGTTACAACTCCATTGCAGGCTGGTTTGATGCGTGGCATGGTTCCTCTGGAAATGCCTGAGCAAACTGTTTCTGTTAAAGTTGAAGATGCTACCTACCGTGTTCCTGGTCGTGCTATGCAAATGACATTGACCGTCACTAACAACGGTGATTCAGCCGTTCGTTTGGGTGAGTTCAACACAGCTTCTGTTCGTTTCTTGGATGCTGATGTTTACCAAGACGATTCTGGTTATCCAGCTGACTTGTTGGCTGAAAACGGCTTGTCAGTAAGCGACAACAGCCCGATTCAACCTGGCGAAACCAGAACTGTTGAAGTAACAGCAAGTGATGCTGCATGGGAAGTTTACCGTTTGTCTGATTTGATCTACGATCCAGACAGCCGTTTTGCTGGTTTGCTGTTCTTCTTTGATGAAGCTGGCAACCGTCAAATGATCATGGTAGACGCTCCATTAATCCCGACATTCATCTAAGATTGATTTTACTTCCGGTTTAATACTGGAAGGTTGGGAGTAGGAACCCCCGTTGGCGTAAGCCAGCGGGGGTTTTTTTATGGATAGAGCTTTAAATGAACACAAATATCTGTAATAAGAATAATCAATACTATATAATCCTATAATTTTATATGTCAAAAGCCGTGTCGATTACAGTTACAGAACATGATGTGTCAACGTTTCAAGGGTTAATCCTGGCTCTGCAAGAGTATTGGATGCAGCAGATGTGTGTTTTGCAACAGCCATTGGATATGGAAGTTGGTGCCGGTACTTTTCATCCAGCAACATTTTTGAGGGCGATTGGTCCTGAGCCATGGCGATCAGCTTATGTTCAGCCCTCCAGACGGCCAACCGATGGACGGTTCGGCGAAAACCCAAACCGTTTACAGCATTATTACCAATTCCAAGTGGTTTTAAAACCATCCCCGATCAATATCCAGGAGTTATACCTGGATTCATTACGCTATCTTGGTCTTGATTTGCTCGAGCATGATGTGCGTTTTGTTGAAGATAACTGGGAATCACCGACCTTGGGTGCTTGGGGCTTGGGCTGGGAGGTCTGGTTGAATGGTATGGAGGTGACGCAGTTCACTTATTTTCAGCAGGTCGGTGGCTTGGAATGCCGCCCCGTTACTGGAGAAATAACCTATGGGCTGGAACGCATTGCAATGTACTTGCAAGGTGTTGAAAGTGTTTATGACCTGATTTGGACAAAAAATAAAACAACACAAGTGACCTACGGCAATGTTTTTCATCAAAATGAAGTGGAAATGTCTTTATTCAATTTTGAGCATGTCAATGTGGAAAACATGGTTGCTTATTTTGATGATTTGGAAGAAGAATGTTCAAAATTATTGGAACTGGATTTGCCGCTTCCTGCTTATGAGATGGTTCTTAAAGCATCGCATACATTCAATTTATTGGACGCACGCCATGCCATTTCAGTAACGGAACGACAACGATATATTTTAAGAATAAGAAATCTGGCCAAATCGGTAGCGGAAAACTATTATCGGCGGCGGGAAAAGTTGGGTTTTCCAATGTTACAAAAAGCAGAGGGATGAGATGAACGATAAACAAAATTTACTCTTTGAGTTGGGTACAGAGGAATTACCTCCGAAATCGTTATTCGACCTAAGCCAGGCACTATTAAACAATATAAAAAATGAATTAGCGCAAGCCGACTTGCAGTTTGAGGGAGCGAGTGTTTTTGCTACACCGAGAAGATTAGCTGTCATCGTAAAAAATTTATCTGCAACTCAGGCGGATAAAATTATTGAAAAAAGAGGCCCTGCTCTGCAAGCTGCATTCGACGATGATGGACACCCCAGCAAGGCTGCGTTAGGGTTCGCCAGAAGTTGTGGGGTTACGGTTGAGCAGCTGAATCGCTTAAAGAATGAAAAAGGGGAATGGCTGGCTTTCAGGCAAAAAAAACAAGGCCAAAAAACAGTTGATTTACTGCCAGGCATTATTGAGCGAAGCATCCACGCATTACCGGTTGCAAAGAGAATGCGCTGGGGCAATCAACAAGTGGAGTTCGTAAGGCCGGTGCACTGGGTGGTGTTACTGTTCGGTAAAACTATTGTCAAAACCAAAATACTGGATATAAATGCTGGAAATGAAACATACGGACATAGATTCCATGCGCCTCAGGCAATTATACTGGAAAGTGCCGATGAATATGCAGGCAGATTATACCGGGAAGGCCGCGTTATTGCAGACTTCATGCAAAGAAAAGCGAAAATTCGCGAACTGGTCGAGCGAGCCGCACAGGAGGTTGGCGGAAAGGTTTATATGCAGGATGCATTGCTGGATGAAATTACAGCGCTGAATGAATGGCCTGTGACCGTTACAGGGAATTTTGATGAACGCTATCTGGAATTACCATCTGAAGTCTTGATGACGACGATGCAAGTCAATCAGAAATATTTTCCGGTATTTGATAAATCCCAAAAATTATTGCCACACTTTATTACCATCAGCAATATTGAAAGTACGAATCCGGATTCAATCCGGAAGGGTAATGAGCGCGTTATCAAGCCGCGGCTTGCCGATGCCGAATTTTTTTGGAATCAGGACAGAAAAATAACATTGCAAGAACGCATAAAAGATCTTGAAGATATTGTGTTCCAGAATAAGCTGGGCACTATGGCGGATAAAGCGATCAGGGTTAAAAACCTAACGTACCATATTGCCACCAATTTAAAAATAGATCCTGCATTGGTAAACAGGGCTGCGTTATTGGCAAAAACCGATTTACTGACCGAAATGGTTGGCGAATTTCCAAGTCTTCAGGGTATCATGGGGCGCTATTATGCCTTGGCCGATGGTGAATCTGAACAAGTTGCATTGGCGTTGGAAGAACAATATTTTCCTAAATATTCAGGTGCCCCACTTCCGGACAGTTTTTGTGGGCAGATTCTCGCGGTTGCTGAAAAAATAGACACATTGACGGGTATTTTCAGTGTTGGATTAATTCCAACCGGCGACAAAGATCCGTATGCTTTACGACGTTTAGCTTTGGGAGTTTTGAGGATTCTCATTGAGAAAGAATTAGAACTCGAACTAAATGAATTGGTTCGGTTTGGTCTAAAACAGTTTGATCATTCGTTTGATATTGTCACGGTTGAAACACAGCTTATCGATTTTATTTATGAGCGATTGAGGAGTTATTTTCTGGAGAACGGTTATACGGCTGATGAATTTGAGTCTGTTTATGCGCTGGGAACATTGACGCCTTTGGATTTTAAACAAAGGTTACGCGCAGTAAAATCGTTTAGAGAATTGCCTGATGCGGAAAACTTGAGCAGCGCTAACAAACGAATAAGGAATATACTTAAAAAATCAGCAACCAAACCGAGTGAAGACTTTTCATTGCTCGTTACGGAAGAAGAGAAAAATCTGCTGGAAACTGCGATAAGAACTGCGCGAGAGATTAAGCCATTATTGGAAGCGAACAATTATCAGGCAGCGTTGAATCATTTGGCGCAATTGCGGGGTGATGTCGATAATTTTTTTGAAAATGTCATGGTGATGGTTGATGATATAAATCTGCGTGCAGCTCGTCTCGGGCTTTTACAAATGTTATCCGAGCAATTTTTAAAGATAGCGGATATATCTAAATTACAGCCCTAGAATATGGGGAAATCTTTTATATTGCTTGATCGGGATGGTGTCATTAATGAAGATTCTGATGCATTTATAAAATCTCCTCAAGAGTGGCTGCCAATTCCGGGAAGTATCGAAGCAATCGCTAAATTGTATCAAAATGGTTTTAACATTGTTGTCATCACGAATCAGTCGGGACTGGCCAGAGGGTTGTTTGATTCTGAGTGTCTGCGGCGGATTCACGACAAAATGCGAATAACAATAGAGGCGGCCGGCGGTAAAATTGAGGCGGTTTATTTTTGCCCACATGCTCCTGAGGATGGATGTAAATGCCGAAAGCCAAAGCCGGGCTTGTTGAATGAATTTGCAGAACAAAAGCATGTTGAACTTGTTAATATCCCGTTCGTTGGCGATTCGTTTCGAGACATACAAGCTGCCAGAGCGGTAAGAGCGAGTCCCATTTTGGTCAAGACCGGTAAAGGCGCAAAAACGCTGATTGAGCATCCGAATTTGAATATTCCAGTTTTTGAAAATCTTTATGATGCCACTGAATACATCTTGTCAAAACAGTAAACTGACATTATACCTTCGTTCAGCACTTTTTCAGTTTTGCCTGATTATTTCCACACTGTTTTTTTGCCCAATCATGTTGGCAGCGATAATTTTTCCTGTTTCCATACGCTTTAAAATTGCCAAATTATGGGTTCGGTTTAATTTGTGGGCGGTTTATTTTTTTTGCGGTTTGAGTTATCAGGTTGAAGGACTGGAAAATATTCCCAAACAGGGTAATGCGATTATTCTGAGCAAGCATCAGTCAGCCTGGGAAACACTGGCATTGCAACTATTTTTTCCCGATGTGGTCTTTTTGCTCAAAAGGGAATTGCTTTGGCTTCCGTTTTGGGGATGGGCGATGGCAACGCTTAAACCCATCGCGATTGACAGGAGTTCCCAAAGGGAAGCCTTGCGCAATTTATTGGAGCAAGGTGCGGCAAGATTAAAGGAAGGTCTATGGATCATAATCTTTCCAGAAGGAACGCGGGTTGCTCCCGGCAAGAAAAGAAAATTCAACGCCGGCGGGGTACTTTTGGCGCAGCGCACAGGTTATCCGATTGTACCGGTAGCGCATAATGCGGGTGAATTCTGGCCACGATACAGTTTTTTAAAATACCCCGGTGTCATCAAGGTAAAAATTGGCCCACCGATTGATGTGGCCGGAAAAAAGGCTGGAGTATTGAATGACGAGGTTTATAGCTGGATAAGTCACGCAATGTCAGAGATCAGTGTTTTTGAAAGATAAAAAGTAATGTCTCGCTCTCGTGTTTTGTTGATGCGAAGCATTGAGTTACAGTCTGCGTGGGTGTGAATGTGAAACATGAATCGCCCGGCACCGTGTTTTTTTAGGTATCGCGTTATGAAAACCTTTGCCGCAAACAGGGTGCCAGACCCTACAGGCAGGCCTGATCAAGCGCAGCGGATCAGCTTTGAGCGCGGCCTTTTTGGAGCCACGAAAAGCACGAACATCACGAAAGTTTTTCTGTTCAGCGTCTTCACCGGAGGAAGTGTACTTATTATCTTTTGTGTTTTTCGTGGTTAATTCATTGATATTCAAAATTCGCAACCTGTCTGCCGGCAGGCAGGTGTGGCCGCGTGCAATATGCCTTTATTAATGGTAATAATTCTTGCGTGGATGAGAAGCGGTCTGGCATTGTGCAAATAATATTTTTTGGAGTTTTACGGTATTTCATATGAGAAGATTAGTAATTGTATTTTTTATATTGTTGTTAACGGCTTGTGGCGAAGAAAAAAAACAGTACGAACAGGCGGTGTTGGCTCAAATGCAAGATGATCAGGATATAAAAGACTATAATATCGATCCGGAAACGATGACGGAATGTGTCGTTGACCTGACATCAAAAAAAATGCCGGGAATTGTATCGATTGATCCACGGCGAGAACCTTATTATATCGCTTACAGTAAATTGATTTCGGTCAAAACCAGTAAAGACCCAAGAAAAACCTTACAAGAGATTCATGAAGCATTTGGTTCTACAGCTGAAGTACGAAAAGCTCTGAACAATTATTCTTCGGGTGTTATGGAATGTATAACAGCCTTGGTTTCCAAATCCGAAAAAGAACAAAGTGAACTTTGACTTTTAGAATCAATCAACTATAAGCCCGGTACGTTCAAACAGCTCGTCTATTATGGGTTATGATATTGATTTTCAATACAAAGAATACAGCTCTTAATTCATTGATATGCAAAATCCGCAAACCTGTCTGCCGGCAGGCAAGCGTTTCGTTCCGAAGGTTGCTCCATTTTCGCATTCGTAACTGTGCAGGGTAACAATCGTTCACGGGATTAGCCAATTGATTCATCTGTGGTTCAGCTCTGTAGGTGCGGATTTATCCAGCCCTTCATTGAAGAGCTGGATAAATCCGCACAGTACGACAAGCCGCACCGGCACCCAAATCATTTAATGGCAGTGGCTCCGATGGCCGGTTCATTTTCCGCATCCGTGACCGCGCAGAGTATACATAGGATATAATCACAGGTTGCACCGCTTTTCTCAGGCTCTACACCAAAAATACTCATGAATCAAGTTCATGCTGTAAAAATACAAAAATTATGTGGGTTTTAGCAAGTAAGTTCACATTTTTTAGGTTGTTTTATCCGCTCAGACTGCTAGAATGAAAGCTAAAGATTCTTTTAGCGATTTGAATTGTTTTTTTGAAGGATAGAGGCGGCACAGCAACCGCCTTTTGGCAAATTATAGATTTTTTCAGTAATTTTAGTCTCTTATAAAAAGAGAGACTGGATTCAATGGACAGGTCAGTTGAAAAGACAGGTGGGGCATTGAATAATACATTCCGTGGGTTTACTCTGGTCGAGTTGCTTATTGTGGTAGCTATTGTAGGCATTATCACTTCCATCGGCTATCCTGCCTATCAGGAATTTCTGATGAAAGGGCGGCGTTCGGATGCTAAAATTGCCCTGACCCAGGGCGCGGCACTCCAGGAAAAAGATTTTTATGAACACGGCGCTTATGAAAGTAATGCAAATTTGCTTTGGCCGCCTAATGGCAAGTCTGCACAAGGCTATTATACCATGAGTATCAGTTTGTCGGGAGGAGGGGGCAGCACCCCGCATTTTACCTTGACAGCTACAGCGACCGGCACCCAAATCAAAGACAGTTCGTGTCAAAGTTTTTCACTGGACGATTTGGGTAACAAAACTTCCAGTCCGGGCAGTGATTGCTGGTGATAGCCATGATGCGTGGATTTACCCTGCCGGAATTGCTGATTACCGTAACCCTTGTTGCAATTACTCTGGCAATTGGGCTTCCATCCATGAAAAGCGCGATTCAAAATACACGCCGCGCCACCCATGTCAATGCACTGGTGACGGATGTCAAACAGACACGCAATGAGGCCATTGCACGCGGTGAATTTGTGGTAATCTGCCGCCGTAATGCGGCCGGAACTGCTTGTGGCGGCAACGGCGGTCATTGGGAAGATGGCTGGATTATCTTTGTCGATCAGAATCGGGACGGTGTTTTTAACGATAACGGCAGTGCGCCGGTGTGCGAACTGAATGCTGAAAACCGGCTTAAAGAAGATTGCCTGCTGAAACGGCGTGAGCCGCTGGAAAGCGGCACCTTGCGTTATCCGCATAAGGCGATCGTGTTTGACACACGCGGTTTCGCTGCAGGCTATAACGGTACGTTTACTTTTTGCGATGTGCGCGGCAATACCCAGGCGCGTTACCGGACATTACAAAACTCTGGGCGGCTGGCGATAGCGGCATCGGGGGCGGCGTGTCCGTGATCGGGAGGCGGTATGAATAAACAAGCCGGTTTCACATTGATCGAGGTTTTGATTTCAGCGGTTTTGCTGGCCGTTGGTTTATTGGGCGTGGCGGCTTTGCAAACCACTGCGACGAAATTGACCTATGAAGCCAATTTGCGTGCCAAGGCGGTCTTGCTGGCTTATGATATGGTGGATCGGATGCGTGCCAATATGGATTATAGCAATATCACGTCATCGGGGGTGCAATTTTATCCGTTTTACAATGGCATCGACACAACGCAGAATTACACCAATCAAAACTGCTCCCAGGATGACGGTACCCCCAGCGCAACAGGCTGCACCCAGCAACAGATGGCGCAATACGATGCCTGGCGCTGGGCCCAGGATATCCAGGCGGCCTTGCCGGATGGCGTTGGCACGGTGAAGCAACAGATTAATCTTGCCGGAAACCCGTTTTATACCATAAAAATTACTTGGGATGATTTGGGTACTGCAACCGATGTGGACACTGTAACCTTGACGATTCAGCCATGAACAAGCAAACCGGCTACACCTTGATTGAACTGTTGATCGGATTGTTGCTTGGCGTCTTTTTGATGGCCGGCGCAATCGGTATTATGAACAATCTGGCACGCAGTTATGCCTTGCGTGATAGTATGTCGCGGATGCAGGAAGATGCCCGTTACGCCATCGAGGTGTTATCGCGTGAACTGCGTCATGCCGGTTTTATGGCGTTTCCCAGAACGGATACGCAAGATGGAGTTTTTGCTTCGCAAACAGCAACTCTGGGCGGTTTGAACATGACTGTACCGGTCGGCGCCATGATTTACGGCGGTGGCGGTTTGCCGGACTGGTTGGTCGTGCGCTATCAGGCCAGTGAGGATAAGGATTTGGAGGAAAGCTTGTGTTTTGGCGGCTCTACAGCCGCTTCCTCACTGTCGCCGCTTATTGGCGATTATCTGGCTCCGAAGGTCAACGCCGTTGTCACCGAACGCTTTTATGTGGAGGGCAATGCCTTGAAATGCGACAGCCGCCTGGATTATTATGATCCGGCGACCGGAACTTCGCATTTCCAGGAAAAAAATGCCAACACCCTGATTGAAAATGTTGAAACCCTGCGTGTTTTGTATGGCGTCAATACCGATACAACGACACCGGAAAGCTATCTGCCCAATAAATATGTGGATGCGGCGGTTGTGGCGGCGGCAACGACAGCTTCACCCGCCGTTGGGGATGGCGGCTGGAAGGATGTGCGCAGTGTGCGCATCAGTTTGCTTTTGCGCTCCAACAGCGATAGTTTTTCCGATGCCGTTACCACTTCGGTTGCTATCAACGGTGGCAAGGTGGTCAACATTGCCAATACTGATCAAAAGCGTTTATACCGGGAATTTACGACTACAGTAATGTTGCGGAATGCGGCTTTAAACGGTTCGTGAACAGGAGGCGATATGGCTGACAATGAACGGGGTGCGGTCTTGATTTTAACGCTGGTGATTTTGTTGATGATGACGGCCTATGGGGTCGTGAGTACCCGCGATGCCAAGACCCAGTTGCAGATTGCCGGCAACACCCAGACCTATACCCAGGCCTTGGGCGGCGCCGAAGGTGTCTTGAGCAAGACGGAACAGACCGTTCGTTGTTTGTTGACTCCGCCAGGCAATGGCACGGTCCCGCCAACCATTGTGAATGCAGCGCCCAGTTTTGTACCCAGTCCGCTCGATACATCCCAACAAAATCTGCTTGCCACGGTGTATCCGGGTCAGTCTTGTGTTGACGGCGCCTTCGGCGGCGGCACTTTATTAAGTGCATCGGATTTAGGCCAATACGCCATTACGGTGGATCTGCTTAAAGAAACAAAAACACCTTGTGGCAGCAATAATAAAAATCCGCCTGATCCCAATCTGTTGCTGCGCATTGATATATTGAGCATTACGGTGGGTGACAGCAACAATGGACGGGGGCAGCGCAAGGTGGGCAGCAAGTATGCAGTGGTGGCGGATGAAAATTGTTAATCATTTGACAATTTTAAAAAAGTGTTAAGAAAATAGGGGTATTTTTTAATTGAACGCGCTATAATCGGAATGGGTTTTTTATTTTTCAGGGGGTATATTATGAACATAAAACGATTAAAAAAATCCCTCCCGCTTTCCATTGCCACCATATTGTTGGGTTATTCAGGCGTGAGCATGGCCGTTGTTGACAAAATCAAGCTCTGCCACCGTTCGGGAGGTTCCGAAGTAACCATTGAAGTAGATGATGATGGCTATTATAACGGGCATATCAATCATCCGGCGGATACGCTGGGTGCTTGCGATGCCAGTGATTCAGGGGCAGCACCGGATTCGGGGAATTTGCCGCCGGACAGCAGTTCTCTGCCACCGATGGATTATGTGGTGCCTGGCTGTGCCAGTAATATAAAGACCGATTTATGCGATCAGGTTTATGAAACGGTGGATTCGTCTTATTTTGACGATTCTTCGGATTTTAAACATTTTGATTCTTCCGATGTTGCCGATTCTTCGTCCGAGCTTTATACGGTCTGTTCCACATGGGATTTTTCCAGCCGCAAGATGTTGATCTGCCATAATGGGCAGACGCTCAATATTGCCAACCAGGGCGCTTGTAACGGGCATTTTCCAAATCATGTCGATGATTATGTCGGGCCGTGTTTGAGCGACAGCGGTAATGTCGAGCAAAATCAGGAAAATCAAAGTTGCAAGAATTCCGACGCCAATACTGCTTTTTTTGTATCGCATGAGCAATATGCCTCTGACAGCGGTGTGGCTCAAACTGTTGATGATTGCGGCGGTTTTCCGATTCCTCCAGACCCAGGCAGTTCCTCCGGCGCTTCCAGCGGCGGCAGCTCGTCAGGCGGCAGTTCCTCCGGCGCTTCCAGCGGCGGCAGCTCGTCAGGCGGCAGTTCCTCCGGCGCTTCCAGCGGCGGTAGCTCGTCAGGTGGCAGTTCCTCCGGTACTTCCAGCGGCGGTAGCTCGTCAGGTGGCAGTTCCTCCGGTACTTCCAGCGGCGG
>CAZDXJ010000001.1:52519-91568 GCA_964509475.1 uncultured Methylococcaceae bacterium
CTTCCAGCGGCGGCAGCTCGTCAGGTGGCAGTTCCTCCGGTACTTCCAGCGGCGGTAGCTCGTCAGGCGGTTTAGCGCCGGCAACCGGACATCCCGGACGGTTTAATTGGCGGGAAATATTCCATTAACCGTATTTTTAGCATCCGTTTCCATCAGGAAACGGATGTGCCAGGTCGGGTCTCCGCTTTTTGGAGCAAGAGATGAAATTAAGGGATTATCTGTTCCTCGTTGCTCCAAAAATTCCGGCTTATCGCTTTTCCCGATATACGGGGCGGCAGGTCGCCGCCCCGCTTACCTTGACGTTTTCCGTTACCGCAGCCTGCCAGAGCCGGTGCAAGACCTGTAACATCGGCAACGTTTATCTTGCCGATCCGGCTATTGCAAAAAACAATCTGTGCATTGATGAAATTGAAGCGGTTTTCAAGTCTTTGGGATCGGTTTATTTCTTTAATGTTTCGGGCGGCGAGCCGTTTATGCGCCCGGATCTGGCTGAAATTATTCGTATGGCTTGCATACATTTACAGCCGAAATTGATTCATATTCCAACCAATGCGATAGCGCCACAATTCATTGAAAAAACGACGCTGAAAATTCTGGCTTATATGGATGAGTTGTTACCGGATTCGGTGCCTTTATCCATTAAACCTTCCATTGACGGTATTGGTGAAGATCATGACGAAGTGCGTGGAAAAAAAGGCAATTTCAAGCTGTTGCAGAAAACGATTGCTTTGTTACGGGCTATCCGCCGTGAACATCCGCGCCTGCATGTTGATTTGGGGACGGTGATTTCCAATTATAATCTCGACAAACTGGATCAGATCGAGGACTGGGTGCATCAGCAGGGCATCGAGTCCTACCGGCATGAGATTGCCGAACAACGCGCCGAGTTTCATAATATCGGCGATCCGATCACACCCACAGCCGAAGTTTATGAATCCTTGATTCAGCGCTTCAAAAAAGAAATTATCCGTAATATCAAAACCAAGGCTTTTTTGACCCGCACTACCGAAGCGGTACGTCTGGTTTATTATGATGTTGCTGTTGATATTTTACGACAACAGCGCCAAGTGACGCCTTGTTATGCCGGGTTTTCCAATATCCATTTGAATTATGACGGAGAATTGTGGCCGTGTTGCGTTTTGGGTGGCGAGCAAGGCTTGGGTAATGTACGCGATTGGGATTATGATATCCAGGCTTTGTTACGTGGTGATTTGGCTAAGGAGTCCCGCCGTTATATTGCCGACGGCCGTTGCGCCTGTCCGTTGGCCAATCAATGGTTGAACAATATATTGTTGACCCCGAAACACATGCTGAAGGTTCTTTATACCTTATTGTTTACATTCAATATTCGGTAAAGTAACGAAAGGATTTTTTCAAACATAAAAGAGGCAGGACTTATTTCGCCCGACAAAAAACATGCTATTGACAATTGGATTTTTCATAATGCGGCATCGGCTCAGCAATGATTGAACAAACGTTATCAAAGCACGGGTTTTGTGCTTCCCGAATCACCGGTTTTCTTGTTTGCGTTGGCCTGTTCTTCATTACCTTTGCCCTGTTTTTTAAAGGAATAGGAAATTACCCTTTTTGGGACCCCTGGGAGCCGAAATATGCCAAGGCCATTTCGGAAATGTTGACCAGGCATGATTTCATCACGCCTTATCTGAACGATGAAATCCGCTGGACCAAGCCGATTTTGATTTACTGGCTGATGTTATTGTCCAGTTTTATTTCCGGTATTACTGAATATTCGATACGTTTGCCGTCTGCGCTTTCCGCAACTTTTGGCGTTTTTGTCGTTTATTATTTGTTGCTCCGGCTTAGAAACAAGGCCACGGCCAGGGTGGGTGCCTGTGCTTTGGCAACTCTGCCGCAATATTTTTATCTGGCGCGTCAGGCCATGCCGGATATGCTGATGACCGCCTTGTTGACGGCGGCGATGGCGGCCTTTGCCATTGCCCGTTTCAAGACGGGACAAGAACGCTATTTCTATGTTTTTTATGCTTTTTTGGCGTTGGCGTTTTTGGCCAAAGGGCCTGTGGTTGGTGCGATTACGCTGTTGGCATTGTGTTTGTTTGGATTGGTTGATCTGGATTGGTCTCAGTTTAAACACATCCACAAAGCCTTGCCTGAAATAATGCGGCTATGGCGTTATTATCGGTTGTCTGCGGGTGTGTGTGTGTTTGCTGTCATTGCCGCGCCCTGGTATATCGCGATGCTGGCGAAACATGGCCAGGCCTTTATTGATAATTTTTTGATGTACGAAAACATTACCCGCTTCAAGGAACCCATTCGATCGCATCAGGGTTTGATTACTTATTATGTGCAAAACCTGTTTCATGGTATGTACCCGTGGAGTAGTTTTTTGCCGGCGGCGTTTTTGTTTTTATTTTATGGGCAAACCGGGCTTACCGAGGAAGTTAAACAACGTTGGTACTTTGTGAGCTGGTTTTTGGCGGTTTTCATCCTGTTCAGTTTTGCAGGCACCAAACAGCAGCATTATATCTTGCCGATTACACCATTCGTAGCGATTTTGACTGCGTTGGTATTTGAAGAATATTTGAACGCAAAACCCGCTTTCTGGATGCAACCGGCTTTGCTGTTGTCGGCCTTGATGGTGTGGTTGACGATCAGGGATTTTTTGATTTCCGGGGATGGTTATTTGTTTGATGTATTTACCCTGCGTTTGTCGATTGATACGGGTAATGATATTGACAGTTTTTTACAATGGTTTTTGTATGCCTGGCTGGCATGGGTCATGTTGGCCTTGCTGTGGCGGCGGGCGCGGTTCGTGCTGACAGGCGTTGCGATTGTTTTGGCGTTTTTGAACGGGCTTTATTTTACCCAGGTGGTTATGCCGACGCATAGTGAAAAAAGAACGCTGAAGTTTTATATTGACAGGTATCGGCAACAAGCGGATACAACGGTTTCCGATCTGGTGTTTTACAGTGCCAGGGAACAGGCTTCAATGTATTATTATTACGATTACAAGCGTTACCAACACATCCGGCCGGGGCAGAGAAAAAAAATATTGCGTCAAATCAAGCGTAATCCTGAAACCTGGTTCATTGCTGAAAAACGTTTCTGGCGGCGTTTGTCCGGTTTTTTATATCGTTACACCGGAAAGCGTTGGCGGCGCGTCGCTTATTCCCATGCCATGTATGTTTTATTAAAACCGGAGAGTAGATGAGGAGTACATACTGGAGCACTCTGATACATTCTCTGTCTCTCATCAACCGTTTTGCTTGGTTTTTTGTCATTTACAAGACCTATGAAACCGGATATTTCAATCATTATTCCCTGTTATCAATCCGAACATACCATTGTTGCAACCCTGGATTCCGTATTTGCGCAAAAGACAAAAACATCTTTTGAAGTGATTGTCGTAAACAGTTCCCCGGATGGAACCCGGGATTTGGTTAGTAAATATTATCCTGATGTTTTGTTGTTGCAGCAAGCAGTGCGGACGCGGGCGGCGGTGGCCCGTAACATTGGAGCGGGCCGGGCACGAGCCGCAGTGTTGGCTTTTCTGGATTCGGATTGCGTTGTGGACAGCGATTGGCTGCAAACAGCATTCGAACGTTTTTCAGAACGTTTTTGTGGCTTGGGCGGGCCTATTGAAAACGCCAATCCGGATTCAGCGGTGAGCTGGGCGGGTTATGTGTTGGAGTTCAGTGATTTTTTTGCATCTCCAGAAGCCAGACCGGTTGCGCATATTCCTTCCGGCAACCTGTTTGTCAAAAAAACCGTTTTTGATTCGGTGGGTGGCTTTCCTGAACAATTTGACTTTGCTCAGGAGGACCGTTATTTCAGCTGGCTGGTTACAAAACAAACCGGTCAGATGTTTTTGTTCGATCCCGATATTCGGGTTCGCCATCACCAACGCCTGCATTGGTTGGAGTTTTTGAATCATCAGCGGGCGATTGGAGAAGGCGGTGCCGAAATTTTGCGCAGAACCGATTTGACAGGGCATCAATTGATTCGGAACAAATTATTGATGCTGCTGATTTTGCCTTTGCTCCCAGGTAAAAAGTTTTTCTTTTGCTGTGTCCGCTTGTTAAGGTTTAAACCCCAGCTCGTTGTCCAATATCCGGCCTTGCTGCCCTTGATGTTTGCCGGTATGTTGTATTGGGGGATGGGGTTTGCGCAATCGGTTGTTTTATCGGAATAATAAATCCAGCTTATCCATAAGATGGGCTGGAAGTAGGTTGCGTATTCGGGTTTTAAGTGGAGCCGGAAGGCATTTTTTTAGCTGGTTACGGATTTTTCCGAATATTGTGCATAGATAGTAATACATATTGACCTTAAAAACCGGTTTTTGGATGATTAAGGATTCGTTCATACGCTGTTTTTGTGTCCATTGATATTTGTAACGGGCACTGCCCCGCAACATATCAAACTCTTCAATGCCTTCGGCAATGGCTGTCTGGAGAATTTTTGCAAGCAAGACAACCGATGGGCTGTAATGGGCAAAGTCTGGATTGAATCCGCTTAAATAAAAAAGATATTGTCTTTTGTGCTGAAACAGGTAATAGCTGGCAGCCGGTTGACCGTTCAGTTCAAGATAAAACAATTTTAACTGGTTACGATCAAGTAGTGGCTGAAGCATCGCCTGATGAAAGACGCGAAAATTTTTTCGGGCAAAGGCACCAGGACGTTGTCTGCTTTTCCAGACTTGTTGATGTTGCTGGATCATTTGCTGAAAACGGTTTTGCAAATTCTCTTGTTGGGCAATACCGACATGAACGCTGAAGTCTTTTTCAGCCTTGCGTATCTTTCGGCGGATATAATACCGGCTTTTTGCTGATAGCGTATTCAGATAGGTATCCCAGGATACGGGTAAATCAATAAAGGGACAGGGTTTTTTGATACGCTTGACGATCCGGTATGATCCGGACAGGCTTTTCAGGGAATTGTAATTGGGTGATGCCGTTGACATGGCATCCAGTTCCAGAGCACCGATGCGACTTTGGGCAAGGTAGCCGTTGAAAAAAAAATCCAGAGCCTTGTTTTCCAAACCGGATTTGATGATAAAATCCAGATAGTCCGAGTCCGGGCTGCCAATAAAACGAAGGATTGAAAATCCGGGTTTGGATTCAATCAGAAGGGGAAAAATGGCAATGCATTCACCATTTTCGGCTTTTTGCAGTAAAACAATGTGCAGATGACCACCAAAATGTTTCCACCAGTTGAATTGCCAATGCCATTGCAGAAAAAAGGTTTTAGTACAACAGCTTTTTTCTAACAATTTATCCCAGATCGTTTGCAAACGGGCAAATTTCGTTTCATCCTCAATAATTTGATAGTTTAGGTTCATTGTTATATCAGCTTGTATTTTTTTAGCCGTTTGTATAATGTTGGCTTGTAATTTTTTAGAATTTGCTGTTCTGTATGGTTGAATGGGTGTAGCCAGGCCGTAAACAAGGTTATTAAAAAACCATATATTAGCGCATTGAGCAATAAAAAAACGGGTGCATGATGCAGCGGCAGGAGTTGAGTGATTGCGGCAGCCAACAGGGTTGAAGCCAAAAAACCGATGACAAAGACTGTGGGAAAACGGCTTTTGAGCAGCCGTAAGGCAAATCCCAATTCGATCAGGCCGACCAGCAGGCGTGCGCCACCTGTTCCCAGGAAGGCACCTAAAGCACCGTATTCTGGAATTAAAATGATATTGAACAACAGGTTGAGCAAACCGTGCAGACTGTGCAGAAGCAGGTAAACTTTTTCCTTGCCCAACGGAAACAGAATCGTCGGTGCGGTTTCATTACCAAGCATCATGGCCAGTGCGGTTAACAGGGCAAAGACCCGAATCAAACGGGCCGCTTGTAAATAGGTTTCACCATATATCAAAAGGATAATGGTTTCGGCATGAATCGCCAGGAAAAACAAGGGCGGCACAGTAAGATAGATGGAGAGCTTGGTTAGTAAATGCCAGCTATGACGTAGGCCATCCGTTCCCGAACGGTGCCAGGATTCGGATAAAATAGGCAGTTTAAGGCTGTCAATGGCGTTGATCAGAGCCAAAGCACCGGTCATAACCAGTATATAGGCAATGTCGTAATAGGCGGCTTGTTCGCTATCTTTAAAATAATGGGTCAGCATCAGGATATCGAGCGCCTTGCTGATGAAAAAATGCAGAATCGTCGAAAGCCAGAGGGTCAGGCCAAACTGCATGATACGCTGCATTTTTATGGGTTTGGGGTTGGCTCTGAGAATCGCCGTACGTGCATAATTGGCGTAAGCGAGCAATTGTCCGGCATTGATTATCAGCATCAATGCAATCAGCTTGCTTACCGATAAGCCTTGTGCGCGTAGATACAGAACGCCGAATAACTGGATAATCGAAATCGTCAGCTCAACGATGGCGTAATATTTCATGGCCAGACGCGCCCAGACAATATAAATCAGGCTGTTCATGAGCGCGTGGATGATAAACCAGCCTAACACCAGGATAAAATAATCCGGTTTTACCGCTTCTAAAAAATGCCGGTTATAATGACGGATTGTATAGAGTGCGATGGTAACGGTAACAATCAGGGCAATACGGTAAATGAGTATCTTGCGTACCAGAAAAGCGGTTCTGCCGGGTTGGTTTTGACTGTCGTATTTTGGGATGTAGGTTTTGAAAATGGCTTCATTACCCATTTCGGTAAACCGGCCCAGCATCGTGACATAACTGAACAGGGCCGCATAAATACCGTATTGAACAGCGCCTAATGCCCGGGCGACCAATATGGAAATAGCAAAACAAATCAAGGTCCGGCCCAGGATACCGATTTGTCCCCAGGCGATACCCTGAATGGCTTTTTGGGCTAATGACATGCCGCTTCCTGATAAATACGGCTCATCGCCTCGATAAAAACGGTGGTGTTAAAGTTTTGCCGGACTCTATATCGTGCCGCTGATGCCAGTTGCCTGGCTTTTTCAGGATGCTCCAGCAGTTCACAGATTGCCGTTTGCAGTGCCTGGCTGTCGTTGACTGGAACCAACAAGCCGGTTTTACCGGATTCAATCAGCTCGCTGGGGCCGTTTTGATCGGTGGCAATCACCGGGATGGCGCAGCCCATCGCTTCCAGCAGGGTAATGGAACAACCCTCGGAAAGCGACGGTTGCAGATAAATATCCAGATCATGATAAAGTCCGGCATTATGCGGCTGATCACCGCAGAATTGGACATGGCGGGTGAGTTTTTGGGTTTGCACATGGTGTTTCAATTCGGACTCCAGAATACCGCTTCCTTTTATCTTTAACAAGACATCCGGGTATTTTTTTATGACCTGGGACAAGGCTTGTAACAAGACGCAATGACCTTTTTGTGGCGTCAGGCGACCGACAATACCCAATGTCGGCCGGGTATTGGGCGTTTTTTTTGATGCCGGTTGAAACAGGCTTTCTTCATAGGGCGCATAAACCACCTCATAGCGGCTATCGGTCATGCTGGAAGTATAAACTGCGCGTACGGCTTTGGAAACGCAGATAATTTTATCATTCCAGCGGTTGAACAGAATGTTGAAACAGGGATAAACAAAACGGGAAACCCAGTCACTTTGGGCATGGTAGTTATATCCCTTTTGGGAAGGGGTGAAGATGGCATCGCCCAGGTCATGATGGGTGGTCACGATGCCGGCCTGAGCTTGTAAACGGGCGGCGAGCCGGCCATGCCAATTGCCTTTGTCGGTGTGGGTATGGACAATATCCGCCTGAAATGTCTGAATGATTTTTTTGATCTGCAAGGTCGTGCTCCAATCAAAAATAAAACCTTTACGGTTTAATGCGAACAATTCGATATCAGGATGCTGGAATTGGGCTAAAATTTGTTCAGGGCTGTCCTTGATGGAACACAGGCCGATGCGAAAACGGGAGGGGTTCAGGTAATGGCAGAGAATACGCAGGGTTTCTTCTATGCCGCCGTGCCCGCAAAGCGATCGGGTGACAAGCAAGAGGTTGATTTTTTTATTGGTTAAAACACCCATTTATAGAGATTATGCAGTTTATTAAACAATGGTATAAAGAAATTCAGGCGATACAACCGCGCTGCTGGGATAGCAAACAGCAGTCGCAAGATTATCTTGATAATATGGCCAATTGGGAACGTATCTATTTTTCCAGAAAAATTTCCATCTGGCTGACTTTTTTTCTAAAAGACAAGCCGGTTACACCCGATCAGGTTACCCTGGCCTGGGTGCTTATCGGCATTGCCGGCGCCATGTTATTGGTATTTGATTATTATATACAGCTCCTGGGACTGGGTTTACTTTATTTTGCCTGGCTACTGGATAATGTGGATGGTGAATTGGCGCGTTACCGGCAACAGTTTTCGATGACCGGTAATTTTTTGGATATGTTGGGACATCAGATCATTCCACCGATGTTTTTTGCCGGTTTGGGCGTGCATGAATTATTACTGCCCCAGCCGTCTCTGATTGGTGTGATTGCAGCCATGTCGGCAGCGGTTTGGGTTATCCCGATGACCAAGATGCAGGATAATGTGTTGCTGTTATTGGCGATTCAGGCGTTATCCATGCAAACCGCGTTTTCTGAAACCAAGCCGTCTCGTTCGTCAAACGTTGAAAAAACGCTGAAATCCCGGTGCCAGTCGCTGATTGCCTTTTTGTTTACCGATACAGCGATGTTGTATTTGCTGATATTTTCGGTTGTTGGCCAGCAAACCCAGGTGTATTTGATTTTTTATGGTCTCGGTATGCCGCTGATGATCGGGCCTAAATTTTGGGTTCGGAACAAGGAACTGCGCCGTATCAGTACCAACCCGGAACAAATTGCCGCCCAGTTTCGCCCTGAATGGAAAGATCATTGATCGTATGCCAATCCTGCTTTTGACAAGCCAGCGTGCCACTTGGCGCAAACTGCCGTTCAATCCAAATTACGGGTATTTTTTGCCGGCCAGCCGCTTGCAGACTTATCAGGATGTGTTGAGCGCTGCCGGTTTGAAACCGGTCATTCAGGAAATAGAGGCTATCGAACCCGCCCGCTTGCGTCAATATCAGGCGGTTATTGTGGCCTGTCCGTTTAAAAACCTGTCCGATGTTTTGCTGGCGGCGCTGCTCGATGTCTCTTACCGGTTTGGGGTGGTTTTGATAAGTGATACCTTTTTGCTGGATAAACGGGCCTGGCGCGGGTTTGGTGTTACGGCATGTCAGGGTCTGGTTCCGGTGCAAACCCTAACGGATCGGCAATCGACAATGCTTTACCGGGCCTTACCCTATCCTTATTCCGAACAAGGGTGGGCGTTCGGTATCCGGCCACTCTTGCGTTTATTGTTACAAAACTGGTTGGCCAAAAAACTTACATTGCAAGCCGGTTGTTCAATCGATGCGTTTTTTTCCGGTCAGCGGCCGGCGATAAGCCGGATGGCTTATGGCAAGGCGGGTAATATCCTGCTCAATTTTCATCCGGCTCTGGTTTTCAAGGAAGGGGGGGCGATTCATCAGCACTTCAGACGGCTTTTGGAGCAGGATTTGCCGCATGCACAGCTTGCATTTGATTTGCGCCACGCGGTTTGCCTGCGTATGGATGATCCGGGGTCTTGTGAACGGGTGCATTTGCAAGGGTTTAATGTGGGCGTTATTGATGCTGGACAATGGCAAGCGGTACGGCATTTGTTGAAGCGGGAGAAAGCGGTGTTAAATATCGCTTATGTGCCGCAATGGGTCGATGATGGCGATACCGGCAAGGGCGATTTATATATCCAGGGTCAGCCGGTCGAACCGCGCCATCCGGGGATGTGTTATCCCAGTTGGCAGGTCGATTATAACAAGCGCGGGCGTGAACAGTCGCATTTTTACCGACGTGAATACCAGCAAATAAAACGGGGTGTCGAGGAAGGCGTCTTCAGCATTTTATCGCATGGTCTGACCCATTTGACGACCCAAATCGATGTCTGGCTAAAAGCCGATGATCGCTATACCAATAGGAATTGGTATCGGGAGTTTCGGGAAATGGCGACACGGAAAAAGATTGCCCCCGATATTTTGTTACAGCGCTTGCGAATGAGCCGGGAATTGTTGGCGCAGGCGTTTGCATCCAGCCCCAAAGTGTTGGTTCCGTCCGCGCATGAACAGACGGCGATCATTCCGGCTCTGGCTTATAAAGCGGGTTTTGCGCTGTGTTCAAGCCGTTCCCTGTTTGTTTTGAGCCGCGATGGCGTGCAGGCGCATCGTCACCTGAGAGCCTTTTATCCCAGTGAATTAAAAACCGCGCAGGCGTTTGTAAATGCCGGATTTCCGGTGATTTTTACATTCCACGACTACGATGTTTATCAACATGGTTATGTTTGGTTGCAAGATAAAATTACTTTACTGCGAACATGGGGTATTACACGCTTCTGGGCTTTGGAATTTCTTGCCGGGCTGCTGTTGGCATCGCTGGATGTGCAGGAACAGGCGGGTAAAATCCGGGCCGTGATTCAGTTCCCGTTTGTATTGACGGGGGGAGAAACAGTACCTTTACGGCTTAATCGACGGATTTATGAGACGATGCGCTTGAATGGACAGACCGTCAAATTGATAGTGAATGACACCCAGGATGGCAGTCTTTTTGAAATACCTGTGGCCCATGTGGATAGTGATAATAAACTGGTGATCGATATGGACTGTGTGGACAGGCGTTAGTTCTGCATCATTCGCTCAATCGTATCCACCATATGCGACCAGGAAAAGCGGTATTGGCGCTGTTGTATAGCTTGCTGAAACAATTTCCGGTCTGCTTGCTGGAAAAAACGCCGGATCGCTTGCCGTAATGCGCCGCTGTCTTTTGCCGGCACCAGGAAACCGGTTTTATCGGGTTCAATCATTTCCGGCAATCCACCAACCCGGGCGGCAATCACCGGTATGTTGAAACTGAAGGCGATCTGGATCACGCCGCTTTGGGTGGCTTCGATATAAGGCGCGATAAAGATATCGGCGGCAGTGAAATAAAGGCCCACTTCTTCGTTGGCAACATAACGGTCAACCAGGGTGATTTGACCCCGCTGCTGCAAACGGTTCAATTGGGTTTGATAGTGCTGTATCGGTTCATAAAATTCACCAACCAGTAACAAATGATAATTGCTGTCCAGTTGCAGCATGGCTTCCAACAGATAGGACAAACCTTTGTAAGGGCGAATCAGGCCGAAAAACAACAAAACCCGTTTGCCATCGAGTTGCAATTGCCTGCGCGATGTTTTCCGTTCCCAGGTATTCGAATTTGTGAAACAATCGTAATTTGGGTGCGGATTGATCCACACCGGCTGTTTGGTAAGGCATCGGATCTGTTCGGCTTGTTGTTCGGCATGGACGACAAATCCCTGGCTGAATGCGAAAGCACAGCGCACAAGCGTGCGATCCAGGAAAGATTGCTCGTGCGGCAGAACATTGTGGCAAAGGAAATAACAGGGAATCGCCGCATGTCGGCTCAATAAATAACTCAGCACGCTATAGCCTGGCGCGAAAAAAGGATGCCACCAGGAAAACAGGACATGGCTGGGCTGATAACGCTTAATCTGCCGATAAGTTTGCCACCAGGAAAGAGGGTTTATCGAGTCCAGACAAGCGATGGAGTCGTCGGTTTGAAATGAGGTTTGTGAGGTATCTTTTTGAGTTTTTCCCGGGAATAAAAATTCCGGGTATTGGCGCTTGAAGCCGAATAAAAAACAGCGATGGCGTTGTTTCAATGCTTGTTGCAAGGCGGTTGTGTAATGGGCAATGCCGCCCCGGAACGGATGGCTCAAGCCAATCAGGGCAATTTTCATCGTTATTTACGATCTACAATTTGTTTGATGGAATAGCCTTTGTCATTGCTTTTTTTACTCTGTTGACTGATTAGCAGCTCACCTAAAAGACCCATCGAAAAAAATTGTATGCCGACGATCATCAGCAAGATGCCCAGGCTGAGCATGGGTCGGTCATGGATATTCCAGGATGCATCCGACAGAATGCCGAGCTGATAGAGAAAATGGGCGCCGGTCAGGGTGAATAAAATGAGACCGCCAATTGCACAGACGATAACACCGCCGGCACCGAGTAAATGCAAGGGCCGTTTGGCAAAACGGGTGATGAACAGCACCGTGAGCAGATCCAGCATACCGCGCAGCAGACGTTCAGCACCGTATTTGGAGCAGCCGTATAAACGGGGCCGGTTTTCAATTTTTATTTCTGCCAGTGCAAAACCTTGTGCCTGAGCCAGAACCGGAATATAACGGTGCTGCTCGCCGTATATTTCGATTTCCTGCAAGACTTCCTTGCGGTAGGCCTTGAACGGACAGTTGAAATCATGTAAGGGAATACCCGTCATTTTGGCAACCACCCAATTAAAGAAACGGGAAGGCAATTTTTTACGCCAGGAGTCTTTGCGGGTATATCGCCAACCGACCACCATGTCGAACCCTTGCTGTATTTTATCGATAAACAGCGGTATTTCTTCCGGATCATCCTGCAAGTCGCTGTCCAGGGTAATAATGATATCTCCCTGAGCGGCGCTGAAACCGGCATGGTAGGCTGCGGATTTGCCAAAATTTTTTCGAAACTGGATAATTCGGATGCTATCGTCACCGTATTGTAGTGATGACAGAATCTGAAAGGATTGATCCCGGCTGCCATCGTCAATAAAAATTAATTCATAAGAGTCGTTTTGTTTGCGCATAACCCCGGTTATTGCCTTGTACAGATCGGGAAGGCTGTCGGCTTCGTTGAAAACGGGCAAAACCAGGGATATAAATGGAGAGGGACGCTTGTCTTGGTTCATTCTAAGTATTTGGCCAGATAAATTTTTGGATCACCGTCAGCAGTGCTGATGGTGTAGTTCAATAACACTTTGTTGCTGCCGAATGTACGGACAGGCTCAAGTTTGCCCGTATTGAACAGGGCGCTGATCTGTTTGTCCATGTAGGCGAGCTTTTTCTGGCCCTTGTAGCGGGAATCCAGGCCGTAATCCGGTATCAAAAAATAAGTGTCCGGTTTGAAATAACGTTTTACTATATAATCCAGCCGCAATTTCTTTTGTGAAATATATCTTATTTTATAATGCTTTATCAATGGCCGCGGATCCATATTCAAATCACGTGCGATGACCAGGGTGCTGTGTTCAGGAATATTGTGTTGTATCCAGTGCGTCGCTTGGTTTCGGGAGTCGGGTTCAGATGCCATGAATCCGGCGAGTACGGGCCAAGGCAGAGTTGGCAGTAACAACAAGGCGGTCAAGCTTATGGCAATGGGTGTAGCGATGCGGGGATGGAATTGTTTTTTCTCGATAACAGGACGTATCCATTGATAGAAAAAAATCAACCCCATGCTGATCAATACCGGCCAGAGCATATAAACCGGCGTCAGGTTGCGTAAAAAATTGACCTTGCTGGCACTCATCAGCAGTAACATGCCGACTGGAAAGGAAATAAAAATCAGCGTTTTTTTCCAATCCTGTTGAAACATGTAAACCAGGCCGAGTCCTGAAAACAGGAAAGCGGACAGGCCAAATTCACCGATCAAAGCGTGTAAATAATAATTGAATTGGGAAACGCCGGGTTCGCCCTGGAAGCCAGGGTGTCCACGATGCAGATAATGGCGTACCTGGTAGGCGGTTTGATCCAGAAAGCTGGGCAGATCCAATACAAAATAGGGGTTGATCAACACGACAGTCAGTATCGAAACACACAATAGCAAAATTGAACGGCTTAACCAGCGGGATTGCTCATAGAAAAAAATTGCCAGAAAACACGGCAGGTAAGCGGCCAGGAAGTTGTATTTTGAAGAAACCACCAAACCACAGAGTATGCCGGGTAAAATGGATTTGGCGATGGTGCCCGGGCGATGTAAATTATAAAAAATATAACTTAACAAAGCGGCCAGACAAAATGCACCAAGAATATTGACATTAATTGAGGCAACGGTTTTATAAATGAACATATCGGAAAATGGCAGCAGTAAGGCGGGTAATATTAATAAAACTTTGTGCCGATAAGTTTGATAAGCCGTATAGGCGGTGAGCAACAGAGCCAGGCTTGCCAGCAGGATGAACAATTGCTTTGCCGTTTTGACCATGATCGGATGCGTGTAATAAGGATAGCTCATTGATCCAATTTCGGCTACCGTGCGAATGCGGCCTTGTGAAGCCTCTTTAAGGAAGCCGGCAATCAATCCCGCCGCGGTCAGATAAATGTGAAAGGTAGGTTTGTGAAAATAATGCGGATTCAGATCGCCGGTTTGCAGCATGTGTTTGGCGGCTTCAAGGCGCTGGTGTTCATCGATATGAGTTGGATAAGGCAGTGCATCATCCATTTTCCGGTTCGCCAAAGCAAAAAATACAATGCAAATGGCAATCAGAATGAACCAGGGCAGACGTTTTGACCAGGCAACATGCTTTAATATCATAATAATCCTTGTTGCTGGTAAGCCTTGATGGTTTGCGCAATACCCTGGTTTAGTGAAATTTTTGCCCGGTAACCCAAAGCGGTTTGTGCTTTAGCGCATGTGTAAGCGAAATTATCACCCATCATCATCACTTTGGAACGGGTCAAAAACGGTTGCCTGGACAATGGCGCCATCAATGTTTCAAGCGCTGTGGCGCTATACCAAGCCAATGTGTATGGAATATAAATATCAGGCCGCTTAACCCCTAATGTATCGGCAATGCTGAAAACCAGTTCCTGTTTGCTGACCGGACAGGCGCCGCTGATGATATAGGTTGCACCGGTTTGGCCTTGTTGCAAGGCAAGCAGGATGCCATTGAGCAAATCATCGATATAGATCGGCGAGATCAGGCTTTGACCGTTACCGATAAAAGCAAAACGCCTTTTTTTTATGGCCTGGAACAGTGGTAGTTTATGTCGATCACCAGGCCCATAGGTAAATGTCGGACGCACGATCAGCAAAGGGACAGGGTATTGTTTCGTATATTGTAAAAGTTGTTGTTCGGCGGCCAGTTTGCTTTTTTCATAGGCCGTTGCCGGCTGACAGGGGCTGTTTTCATCGGCGATAATGCCGTTTGGAAGCGGGCCGGTGACGCCGCCAGCACTTAGATAAATAAAACGCTGCAAAGGGGTATTTCTAAACCGGCGCAGCAGATTCAAACTGCCCTGGACGTTGGTTTGGTGGATGTCTTCTTCGCTTGTCCCCCATTTTCCCAAAATTCCAGCGCAATGAACGACCTTGTCGATGTTTTTTTCAATACCGATCAATGTGTCGGGTATCGTCAAATTGCCGTGCCAAACCTCAACAGGCAAGTCTTTGATCAAAACCTGGCGCCGAACCAGCACCCGGATACGGTAATTTTGTTTGAGAAGCTCAACCATTAACGCATGACCAATGAATCCTGTTCCTCCGGTTAATAAAATACGTTTACCTTTATTCATGAACTTGTGTCTATAATATGCCGGTGCGGTTTTTATAGTAATTGAAAAAAACAAAATGGCAACACAAACTGTGGAAATTGAAGGACAAGGGTTGGATTATGAACGTTTTGCCCTGGATAAATTATTCCGGCGCTTATTGCAGCAACATCCGATCAAGACGGTTCTGGAAATTCCGGCAAAAGGTGAAAAGGCAATGCCGTCCTTGTATTCGCTGGCGTTTGCGGCTGCGGGTGCCGATGTTTCCCTGGTCAATGCCGAGGAAAAATCCAAACCGGCGTGGGAAGTGTTGAATTTACCCGTAACTTATTTGGAGAGTGAGGATATTCATCAAACCGGAATAGCAGATACAAGTTATGACTTGGTGTGGAATTTTATGTATCTGGCCAAAGATGAGCAACCGGAACGATTGTTTGAAGAAATGCAGCGCTTGAGTAAGCGCTATATACTTTATATTGGTGTCAACCGTTTCAATCCGGGTTTTTTCAGCCATCGTATGGTGCACCGTTATTTCAAGGAGCCGTGGACCCACGGCGACATTTTTTTTATGAATCCGTTTCATGTGCGCGACTATTTTAAACAAAAGGGTATGAATATTGTAGAAATGGGGTTGGTCGATACGCCGCCTTTTCCGGATTCAATGGGGATACGCGATATGAAGCTGCATCGCAAGAAGGTTGACCTGAATACGATTGATTGGCACAGCCGCACGATTGACTGGATGCAAAATGGAAATTATCCGTTTAAATTGAAATTTTATTATTTTTTTGAGTGGTTGCCTTTGCCCTTCTGGATTAAATTGTTTTATGCGCATTTGTTTTTTGTTCTAGTGAAAAAGACATAGCTAGAAGTTACGCATTGACACACAAACAAGTTCTCCTTCAAGCAAAACAGGAACGGGTAGCGCCTGATCCGCTTACGGGGAGTACCGGTGCGGCTTGTGTATTGTGCGGATTTATCCAGCCCTTCATTGAAGAGCTGGATAAATCCGCACAATACACCCGTAAATTCATTCAACAAAAGGACTTAACTTAATGACAATGACCGGTAGGGTGGAACAAAGCCCGGCACCCTGTTTTACGGCAAAGGTTTTCATACTCAATATCTAAAAACACGGTGTTGGGCGGTTCCAGCAAACCTGTCTGCAACAAACAGGCGTTTCGTCCCGTAGGTTGCTGCATTTTCCGCGTTCGTAACTGCGTAAGTTAATCGCTTGTTTTTTATTCTGAAGACTCAAGATAGCGTTTGCTGCGTTGATAGGCGTGGCGGTATTTGAGTGAATAAGGATTTAAAATTGCCGCTTTTCTGTATTGCAGATAAGCCTCTTGGTATTTTCCCAAAAATTCCATTGTTTGCGCCAGCCAATAGGCACGAATCGAACTTTTGAGCTTTTTTCTGGCATAACCCAAAGCGTATCGATAAGCTTTTCTGCCGTATTTCAGAGCGTTTTTTTGATCGCCGCGTTGCCGATAACTTTTGGCCAGAGATAACAGCGCAACAATATTGTTTGGATATTTTCTATGGTATCGCAAACTGATTTCAATCGCCTGGCTATTGTATTTGTGAAAAAATTTCGTATTGCCCATGCGTTGGTAGTTGCGGGCAATATTGCGCAGATTGGCCACATCGTTTGGATGCTTTTGGGCAACCTTGAACAATAAGACATTGGCCGTATGCCATTGCTGATAGGATTGGTAACGCCGGGCAAATTTTTTGTAGCCGTTGTTCAAGCGCCTGTCGATGCGGTGCTGCATTTCAGAAACCTGGTAGCTGATGCCGGTAATCAAGATCGCGCTGGCTGGAATCATGATCAAGCGTTCCCACACACTGCGCCGGTATTGTTCGGTAATACAGGCTTCCCAATGTTGGGATTTGTGGGCATCAACTTGATATTTATGGGCGTAGCGATAATGCAGGGTGAAGAGGGTTAGCGCGACCGCTGTTAATAATTCGGCAATCTCGGCTTCATTGAAATGAAAGGGTTCAGGTTCCAGAAAAGCGGCTAACAAGAAATAAGGGGCTAAAAAAACAGGGGGCGCGGGAATTTTAAGCCGATCAAGCCAGAGCGCACATTTGAACCGGTAATTCAGCAGGAGCGGATAGATAAGGCCATAGATTAAAAAGGCTGTCGAGAGGCTGTATTCAAGAAAAGTTTTTAGGCCGGTTTTGTTCGGGCCAGTCAACAGATTATGCAGATTCATTTCCCGTTGCTGATTGTGTTCCTTGAAGAACTCGGGTGTTTCGATATTGAACAGGCGTTGTCCCCAGGAAATCTCTTCCATAGCAACATAAAAACAGCTTGTTGCCAATATCAGGAAAAACCAGCGGTAGCGGGATTTTGCAAAAAACAAACAGCTTGCTTGATAACAGGCAACGGCAAAAAAAAGCGTTTGTGTCCATTCGCCGAACAAATCTTCATAGGTAAGAAAAATATAGATACCGGGCCAGTAAATTGCCGATGTTAGATATAGGGCGATGGTAAACAGAAGGAAACCCTGTATTATTGCTGTATGCGTTGGCTGCATCTCAGTGTAGCGGCTTGAGTCGATATTTCGGTGAGGGTCAAAATATGCAGGCGTGATCGCTTGCAATAAAAATCAGGAAATCCCTGAACAGGAGATAGAAATATCAAATCCATGAATACCCTGTAATGCAAATTAAGACCTGAAATAAAGAGGGGGCGGCTTTTTTATCGTCAAGCCGCTATGCTTTTCTGGATAGCGCCATAAGTATAGTATTTGGTTACATTGGTGGTGTATTTGTCAGGGCGTATAATAGTTTTTATCGTATACGGACTGCTGGCTGAATCGTGTCTTGGATCGGCCAGATCAATTACCTGATGCTTTTTGGTTTTTTTCTTTTTGTCTAAAAGCAACATGATTTTAGGTCTCAGTTTCCGTTTTTGATTTACTTCGATGACCATGCCTATTTCGCCGCTTTGGGTTTCGATAATGCTTCCGGCTGGATAGACTCCGATACACTGGATAAAGTGGTTGAGTAATGTTTCATCAATAGCGCTACCGCTTGATTCAATCAAGCTACCGATAGCTTCAAGATGAGTTTTTCCGGGTTTGTGGCTGCGCTCTGTGAGAATAGTATCATATTGATCAACAATAGCGATAATTTTTGCAAACGGCGATATTTGATCACCTGACAGTTTTTTGGGGTATCCCTTGCCATCGAGGCGCTCGTGATGAGTATGCGCGACTTCGGCTACAATTGCAGCGATATTAGGCGTTGCTGAGAGTATTTTATAACCTAATGTTGTATGAGATCGCATGATTTCTCTTTCCACTGAAGTGTATACTCCGGGTTTTTTGAGTATTTCCAAGGGAATACGCATTTTTCCAATATCGTGCAGCATACCACACAGGCCAAGAATCATTAATTCGTCATAGCGTAAATTCAGATGACGCCCCAAACTGATGGCCAGAATACATACATTGATGCTATGGTGCCATGTCAATTCATCCTTGCAGCGTAAATGCGTCATCAGCAACATGGCATCGGGTGATCGGAGAATACTGCGCATACAGCCATAGACAGCATTCGTTACTACGCGGCTATTGATGGGTTTATTGCTGTGCGCATCATGCAGAAACCTTTTAATGGCATGACAGGTACGCACATGAATCTGCTGGGCGCTGTTGATTTCTTCTTCAAATGTTTTTATTTTTTTGGGAGGGCTAATTTCTTCGGCAGAAATTTTATAATCTACAATGTCTTTTAGTTTGTTAAATCCAGAATTGGCGCCCGTCGCGGATTTTTGGAGCTTGCCCTGTTTATTAGGCAAGCGGCGGTTTTTTTTGGGGGGGGCGTTTTGAACGGGCGTTTCTTGGGATATCTGGGTAGAAAAAATGTTTTTCTGCTTGAATGTATCTATGTAAACATAGTCACATTCTCTTTTGACCTGAGCCAGCAAGCTTTCATTTTCAAGTAAAAACCCTTGAAACAGAAAGGGAGAATCTCTCCAGGGCTTGTCCAATTCACAAACGTACATACCCAATGCCAGGTTTTCAACAGGAACCCGCGTTTTGTTTGATCCTGATAAAAAATTACCACCGTATGCGTTCATGAAGGTCTCAATGTTTGAACCCAAAATTTTCCCTTTTATGCTAGGATTCAATATAAATCAGATTCGTTCCAAATTATATCACTTTTTTATATTATTGAGCGTTGTATCACAATTTGTAAAAAACTCTCGTTGTGGAGCCAGCCGGAAGGGGCATCTTATGTTCTGTATTCAGCATTGATACGTACATAATCATAGGATAAATCACAAGTTAATACCGTTTCATCAACATTGCCCCGGTTTAACGCTACCGTTATTGTTATTTCATCTTGATTCATGACTTCCTGACCGGCCTGTTCAGTATAGTTGTCGGCGCGGCCGCCGTTTTGGACAATACGAACCTTGCCCAGATCGATGCTGATATTATTAATCTGCAGGTTGTCGATACCTGCGCGGCCTACAGCAGCCAGAATCCTTCCCCAGTTTGGATCGCTGGCGAAAAAAGCGGTTTTTACCAATAATGAGTGGGCAATGGTTTTGGCAACCTGCAAGGCTTCATCAGTGCTTGCAGCACGTTTTATGTCGATCCGTATCAATTTTGTTGCACCTTCGCCATCGCGGACAATGGTTTCGGCAAGGGTTTGGCACAGGCTTGTCAAATTTTGTCTGAATGTCTGGTAATGAATGCTGTCGCATGTGATTTCCGGCGCTTTGGAACGGGCTGTGGCAATAACGACGCAAGCGTCATTGGTTGATGTATCCCCATCAACGGTAATGCGGTTAAATGATTGTTCAACGGCTTGTTGCAAACAGCGTTGTAATACTGTCTGCGGTATATTGGCATCGGTGGCAATAAATGCCAGCATGGTTGCCATATTGGGCTGGATCATGCCGGCACCTTTGGCAATGCCGCTGATGGATACGGGTTGGCCGGCGATTTCAAAGCTCAATGTCGCGCCTTTGGCGAAGGTATCGGTCGTCATGATGGCATGAGCAGCTTTGTGCCAATTGTTTGTTGCCAGATTATCCAATGCATCAGGTAAGGCGTGAACGATTTTATCAACCGGTAAAGGTTCGCCGATAACTCCAGTGGAAAAAGGCAAAACCTGGTTTGCATCAACATCAGTCAATGATGCGAGGGCTTGGCAGCTTGTTTGAGTATCCAGTAAACCTTGTCTTCCGGTACCGGCATTAGCGTTACCGGAATTGATCAACAACCAACGCGGTGAATGAGCAAGGTTTCTTTTGGCAACCGTAACCGGCGCGGCACAGAATGCGTTACGGGTAAATACTGCGGCACAGTGTGCGCCATCGCTTATTTTGATGAGCAAGAGATCGTCTTTATCGGTTCGTTTTATGCCGGCACAAGCGGTTCCCAGCGAAACGCCGGAGATATTGATCATATCCGGGAATTGGGTTTGTTTTATGGCCATGATTGGATTCTTGACGATTTCAGGTTTTGATTAAAACCGATACCTTGCTGATTGCCGATTGTTCCCGGGTTATCCGTTCAGCCCGTTTTTTTATTTGCGGCAATGTCATTTTATCGGTGAAAATTTTGTCACTCATGGTGATTTCCAGTTCAATCAGGCCATTGAGATAGTGGATATTCAGGCCTTCTATGTATTTATTCAGGGTACCAAAATAGCGTTGTAAAATGTCATACAGGTGTTGACGGGATAAAGTTTCTCCGTTTTTGGTTTTGTATTGATCATCTTCCGGATCGACATGTACCAGGACATCCATAATATCATCAAATTCGGCTTTTAGTTTATCCCTGACCTGATCGCCAATCATATGGCCTTCGGAGACGCTGATACGCGGGTTTACGACAATATGGGCATCAACAAAAGCATCCTCTCCCATTTGCCGGGTTCTCACAAAATGGATGCCTTCAACGCCTTCAGTAGATAAAATGGATTGTCGTATTTCTTGCACGATATCAGCGGGCAGTGATGTATCGACCAGTTCCTTGAGGCTTTCTGCCGCCAGGTCAAAACCGATTTTGGCAATCATCAAAGCGACAATAAGTGCGGCTATCACATCGGCAAGTGTATATCCATAAAATACGGCAGCGAGTCCTATCAAAACAATGACTGAAGACAAGGCATCGCTGCGGTGATGCCAGGCATTGGCCAATAATAGTTTGGAACGGGTTTGCCTGGCGATACGTTTGGTGTATTGGAATAACCATTCATTGGCTAATATTGAAAGGGTGGCTATGCCCATGGTTTCCGGTGTGGGTGTTAATAACTTTTCCGGGTGGCGTATTTTTTCCACGGCATCCCAGGCAATACCACCGGCGACTGCAATCAGAGCAATGCCCAATATAACGGTAGCCATTGTTTCAAAGCGCCGGTGACCATAAGGGTGATCCCAATCGGCTTCGCGGCTGCCCAGTTTTACTGCAATCAATACAAAAAAATCACTGAACAGGTCGGATAAAGAGTGGATACCATCCGCGATTAATGCCGCCGATTGTCCTAACAGGCCAAAACCAATCTTGATAATGGACAGAAATAAATTGATGAAGGCACCGATAAGAGTGACTTTGCTTTTCAAGCGATCAATTTTTTCTGGATCAAAACCCTCGGCATTATTAACTGACATCAGCCAACCTCGATCAGTAGGGTGTATTCAAATTCTGAAGCGCTGGTCTGCAAAACCTTATGGCCATTGATCCGGCACCAGGCGGGAATATCTTGCAGTGCGCCAGGATCGGTGCAAATAACTTGTAAAGTATCGCCACGTTGTAAGTGTTTGATTTTGTCTTGTACGCGGATAACCGGTAGCGGGCAAAGCAGCCGTTTTGCATCAAGATAGTTTTCGCTCATATATGCCATGTCTCCGGGATTTCATCAGCTGGCATCGGCGCAACCTCTATTTCCCTTTCGGTTTGCTGATGTACAATTTTTAGACGTACCTTTGTCGCATGTCGGCCTTGACCGTATCGGGCAGCAATGCGTGCAGCCAGTTCCAGATCCTGATCGCTTGGAGTTCCGTCTATTAATACCAAAGGGCCCCGGTGACTGAGCATATGGATGTGGCTGAAAGCGTGTTTGTAGCCTTGTAAAAATCGTGCTTCGCCTTCTTCACGGGCAATGATCATTTTAAAATTGGATTTGGGGCGGATATGGCGGCCCACTTTCAACAGCATAATATCATCCAGATCGTAATCTTTGGTATTTCTGGCCTGCCATAGATCGACCAGTTTCAAGGCGTATTTTTCATCGGTCAGGAAACAGCAGCCTCCAGCCGGTTGCGCGTAATCGTCGAAACCGAATTTTTCCGCCAGCGCCATTTGGGGTTTGCGTGAACGTCCGCTGAAATCATAAAGTTGTTCGCGGTCAACCCATCCTTGCCGTTCAGGTAAGGTTGCAGGCAGGTTTCTAGCGCATAATGGGCGCAGCAGCAGGTCGTCAGCACCGGATTCCCGGGCGACAACCGGCATGGTATCCTTGCGTTGTGACATGGGGCGCTGGCCGATAACTTCGCCGGTGATAATAAAATCAAAATCATTTTCCCGAAGCCATTGTCTGGCTTTATTGACCATAAAGATTTTACAGTCAAGGCAAGGGTTTAAATGGGCGCCATAACCATGTTTGGGATTAAGCAGAACCTCTTTGTATTCTTCGATGATATCGATAATATGAAGTTTGATGCCTAATGTTTCAGCGCTCCACAAGGCATTGTTGCGTTTGGGGCGGGTTTTGTCTTTTTTTCGGATTGCATGGGTATGACCTTCCACGCAGAAACCGGTAAAAAAATTAATACCCTCTACGTGGATACCTTGTTGCATGATGACTTTCGCCGCCAACATGGAGTCCAGGCCGCCGGAAATCAATGCGACTGCTTTTTTAGGTGTGCTCATAATTTCATAGATTTGGCAAAATGTGTATTATACGTGGAATAGGTCTCAATGTATGTGTTCTGATATAGGGGTAAGGTATGGAGCTGGATTTAAACAAATATTTGAAATTAATGGTGGATCGGGATGGTTCGGATTTGTATCTGCTTGCAAATGCACCGCCGGCGGCAAAATTTCACGGACAGTTAAAATCCCTGGATAATATACGCCTGACCAGAGAGCAGCTTGAGCGTTTGGCGCTGAGGTTGATGGATGAAGATCAACGACGCCAATTTGAAAAATCCCCGGAATTGAACCAAGCGCTTTTTATTCCGCAAATTGGCCGGTTCCGGGTCAATATCTTCAAGCAACGCAATGCTTTTGCCCTGGTGCTGCGTAATGTCAAGATGGATATTCCCAATCTGGATGTATTGGGATTACCTGAAATTTTAAAGTCAGTGGTTATGGAAAAAAACGGTCTGGTTTTATTTGTGGGCAGCACTGGATCGGGTAAATCCACTTCTTTGGCGGCATTGCTTGATTATCGCAATACACACGCTTCAGGACATATTATCACCATCGAGGATCCGATTGAATATCTGCATCCGCATAAAAAATCCTTGATCAGTCAGCGGGAAGTGGGGGTGGATACCAATTCATATGAAGAGGCTTTGAAAAATACCCTTCGGCAGGCGCCGGATGTCATTTTGATCGGTGAAATCCGATCGCGCGAAACAATGGAACACGCCTTGGCTTTTGCTGAAACCGGCCATTTATGTCTTTCAACGCTGCATGCCACTACCGCTTCCCAGGCGCTGGATCGGATTATTAATTTTTTTCCGGAAGATCGGCGTGATCAACTATTGCTGGATTTATCATTGAATTTGAAAGCGTTTGTGGCGCAGCGCCTGTTACCTACAGTAGACGGTAAACGGGTTGCAGCCATTGAAATTTTATTGGGTAGCGAGCGGGTTAAGGATGTGGTACGAAAAGGAGAAACCCATCTTGTTAAGGAAATTATGGAAAAATCAACCGATATCGGAATGCAGACGTTTGATCAACATTTATTGAATTTATTTCAATCCGGACAAATCGCTTTAAAGACCGCTTTGAATTTTGCTGACTCGGCCAATAATTTACGTATTAAAATTGAATTGTCCGATAAGCCCGTTTATCAAAAACCGGTTAAAAAAGAGCCATCGCCAGCCGCGAAAATCGATATTGATTTTTCTGCCATCAAGCTGGATTTGCCCGAAAAGTAAGCACCGCTTGCTTCAAGTAACATACCGTTGATTTACTGAGAGAGACGAATGAAAAAATTTGATGTTTTTGTAAGAGGCGTGATTCCCGAAAGGCACCATGAAATGGATCAAATCAAGACCCAGGTTGGCCGTTTGTTTAATTTGCAGGGGGATCAACTCGAGGCCTTGTTCGGTGGCAAGCAGGATGTATGCGTTAAAAAGGGAGCGGCCGAGCAGGATGCCATGCAGTATCAAAAAGTTTTGACTCAATTGGGCATGATTTGTGTGTACAAACCTGCCAAGATAGCAACTCAGCTATCTCTGGAGCCTATTGAAGAAACCAAAGACGGTGTAGAAAAAATTATATGCCCGATCTGTAAATTTACCAACCGGGCAAGTTTGGGGCATGATATGGAGCGTTGTGTACGATGCGGATTGCAGTTTGAAAAATATGAGCGTTTACAAAAGGAAAACAAAGAGAAATTATTGATCAAGGAGCGTTTGATCAAGAAAAAAACACTCAGGGAAAGTGAAGCAAAAAAAATGCAGATCAAGCAGCGCGAGGAAGAAGCAAAACGAATACTGGAAAAAGAAGTTGAAAAAGAACTGGGGCTAAACAAAAAATATTCATTTTATTGGAATAAATTCAAACAATTATCGAAACCGGCGCAGACCGGTACTGTTTTGCTCGCCGTACTTGGCGGCGGGGGTATCGGCTTGGGTGCGTATTATTATATCGCTTACGGGTTGACATCAATTCAGAAAGCTGAACCTGAACCTAACAAAACGATTGTAATTGATCCTGAAAAAATTTTGTCGGATATTAAACTTCAAAAAACGCCACAGGCTATTCTTTCGAAGTCTGAAAACAAGAAAACTTCAGACGTTTTGGATTCGGAAAAACACTTGGCTCAAAAACAACTCTCTGATGATAACGCCAAACATTCTGAAGCCGGTTCCAAAAAGGAGGACAAGATTGCCGCGCTGGAGGAAAAACAGAAACAGCTGGCCCGAAACGCTGAAATGACAAGAGAGTTATTGCCGGTTCTCATGGCTTATCAAGCCTATGATAAAGAATGGATGGATTTTATGGAGCGCGGTTTCCAATCCCTTCTGATTCAGCATCAATTTTACCGCGCCTATCAAATGGCGTTGCACATGCCGATTATGGAGAAACAGATCGATGATGTTGGCGCATTGGGACTGGTTTATAAATCCCGGGGCAATGTGCAAATTGTAGATACATTGCTAATTGGCCTGGAAAAAAATATAAACCGCTATCCCAGCCTGGATCAGCTTGTTTACAAGGCGCGATTGGCAAAATATCGCTATTTGATCTACGGGCGTGAGGCATTTTTGGAAAATTTGTATCAGCAATTCCTGGCACTGGATAATAAGGTTGAACGCTTTCTGGGTGAGATGCTTCTTGCCTTGTATTTTTCCCAGACAGGTTTAACGGAACAGGCCCGGGTTGCGTTGCAACAAGCCGGTCAGGAAGTTCTGTCCGTGAATGAATTGAGAAAGATCGATTGGTTTGCCCTGATCAATGCCAGTAGCGCTGATTATCGTGATAAACAGCAAATTGCGGACATTTTGCAATTTATGGAACAGAAAATCAAACTATTGCCGGGAAGCTTGTATAAGGACAAAGCGTTACTGGCTTTGTTTGATACGCTTGTACACCTGGAAATTCAGCATGATATGGATAATGTCATTTTGACAATGGTTTCTTCGCCTGAAATGCGGCTACTTGCTTACTTGCGCCAGATTGTAAATTTGGCTCAAAAAAACGAGTTTGAGGGCATATGGCGCTTGCTTGAAAAATTATCTTATCTTCCTTATCAGGCTATGGGAAATGCCGTGGCCGCAATTTATTTGCAACAGGCCGATGACAAAACTATGAATCGCCTGGGAAGAAGGTTGTCGATTTTGGCCGACAAACAATTAGCAACAATCTTGCAACCCGCAAATCGTGCGTTATCAATAGCCTGGATCGCGCGTTTTTACGCGCGTACAGGCCGCATAAAACAAGCTGAACATGGATTCGATCAGGCTCTGGTTCAGCTCTCAGGGATAAGTAATGATTATCCCGAGAAGGATATCATGTTAAAAGCAGTCGCGGTGGAGGCGTTAAGGGGAGGGGTATTGGATAAGGCCAGAGAGGTTACGGAAAAAATATCTTCGCAAAAACTGTTGGACAATTCAACGGAACAAATAAATGCGATGCAGGCGTTTATGAGTTTTAAATAAAGACACGAAACTTCAATTATTGAAGATTCGTGTCTTTAGACGGGGGTTATTATGGTAGCTGGCCTTCAGCTCTCATTTGAGCTTCAACCTGGGCGTCCAGCTCTTCATAGCCGCCTTTCAGATGCTCTGTTTCTCTACCTTTCAGTAAAATCACCAAAATGATAGTTGCTACGATCAAACCGCCGATATATAACCAGAAGTTGTCTTTTTCTTGTTCTGCCATTTTTATATCCTCTTTTGTTTTATTAACATTTTTTATTTTAAAATTTAAACATACAATCTGTTGCGATTACTAACAACTGTATGCGGGGTATCGCAATTTAAACAAAGAACCCAGACAGTTATTTCCAGGTTCTTTATCTAAACCTTGCAAGTCTTATTTCATTACAGAAACAGAACTCGAAAGTTTTTGTTTGGTACCATCCGGATCATCCAAGCAACCTGTTAAACCGACAACCATCATAGCAATTGCGAGAACTGATAATACTTTTTTCATTTGATCCTCCTCTTTGGGAAAAATATTTTTGTTTTTATGTGCTTCATAAAAATTTTATTGCACAGGTGTATTTTTAACATGCTTGAATTTAATATGCAAGGGAATTTATAACGCCTCAATATTATCCGGCAAAATTATTGTAATGTCCTTGCCGGACCATTGGGCATACCCTATGTTCTTCCACGGCTGTGCCAGATTATTATAACGCAAGTTTTCGATCCATTGTGAAGGGGACTGTATTTTTTTTAATTTGATGATAAAGCGGGTGTCATCCAGGTTCAGGCCTTGTTTGATACCCCAAAAGGCAGTAACTTTGGACAACAGCTTTTTCAGGCGGTGATTGTCTATATTCGGCGTCACGGCGATATTGGCCCACATGGAGTGTACCCGGCCCCAGTTTGGCGCAATAATGCGGCCTTGTGCATTGACAAAGGGAAGCCATTTTTCGTTACCGTTTTTGTCCAGATAGGTAATACCCAAAATATGGTTGTAACCTTTGAAATGATCTGCCAAATACAGTGCGTGAGGCGTTATACCCAAAAAAGTGGTGGTCAAGGTCAAAAGTGAGTTACTGATAGTTGCCAGGGTGGCGCTGACCGGATTCGATTTTGGGTTCAAATTAAAACGGTAAATAAAACCATAGTGTATCGTGCTGTTTAATTGCAAAATGACAATAAAAACAAAAATCTTGGCCAGCCGCCTGGTCAGTGTGCCGGCGTTTTGGCGTGCATAGCGTTCAAAAATGTTTGCGTAGACTGAACCTTCCGTGGAGACAAGGGAAGTTATTGCGCAGTGCTTGTCGCATATCGTTCTATTGCGGTTATCCGCTATTTTACGATAGAGGCGTTGAGCAATAGGATAAATTCTCGGATGTTTGATGAGTGAGGAAAAAAAACACAGGTAACGGCTTTTTATCAATATCTGTATATAAGTATCGAGTCCTGAATACACATGACCTTTTGAATCCACTGCATATAAATCGGTGAGCAGTTCATGTTCATGCAAATTTTTCAATGCGGGTTCGTTGTGTGCGTGGCTTTGTAAACCTTTACATGCGATGGCAGAAAAGAGATCAAAGTGCTGTATAGTGATGATAGTGCGACGGCATAAAGGGCAATGTTCATCATAGAAAACTGTGAGCATGGAATGCCGGGTTTTAAATTTTTCCGCAATATTACGCCACCAGCGAAAGGGTACCAATAATGGATATAATGCCAACATGCCTAGGCCAAAAGGATAAATATTGAATGTTAGGGTAATGCCAAGATGCAGCATCAGGCCAAAAAACAAGGCAATCGGGCGAAAACGATCCGACAGATAAAGCGCCAGGAAAGCAAACTGAAATACAATAATGCTGTAACCTAAGGTTTTTTGTAAATACTCAAAATTCAACAGCCAGGACATATCAATTGCCGATATGTAATAGGGCTGGGTTGATGGTAACCAAGGCCCCAGGCCGTTACGCCAGTGCTCGGAGAAGAGTTTATGGATTGCCGAGTCAAAGTACAGAAAACCCAGGCAGATAATGACGGGTACCAAATAGGCGAGAATACTGGTATGGCCGGGCGGAGTATATTGATTCTGGAGAGAAGAGAATTTGAGTTTGTGGCGTAAATTGTCAATGGAAAAACTACGATTTACCGGTAAAAATATCAAGAAAAAAGCGATGCCGGTCATGAATGGGTCGAAACCTCCGTCGAAGTCCCTTTGCATCGGTGTGAAACTGACGAAGACAATCCAGAAAATATAATTTAAAAGGGTTGCCAGCTGGGTGCGATAGCCGATAACAATAAAAAAAGCGACAATCCCCCATATTCCTAAAAAAAAGCTGATCATCGGGAATTCAACATCAAGGAAAGGGATTGGATCGAAAATCAGGTGATTAAAGTACAACAGGAACAATATTTCCTGGAGCAGAACCAGCCCATAAGCGATGCGCATGATGCCGAGCCCTGTCGCTGGCACCTGTTGAGCGACGAGCTTTTGAATGAGAGAAGTAAGTTTTTCCAACATTTGTAAGCTGTTGTGAGCCGTTGTTAAAAAAGAGAGATGGAAACGGAATCGGGAAAAGGGCCAGGGTATAGAACCAATAAAGCCGCTATAGCCGGATGTTCCAGGCTTATAGCGGCTTTATTGTTTGTTGCAATCAGTGTGCTTTTTAATCTTCGTCGTCTGGTTCTGCAAAAACCCATTTGATGAGGAAGTAAGCCGCGCCGACAACGACTGCCAAACCAATCATGCCACTTGGTTCTTTTAACATTTCTGTAAGATCTAAAATCGCTCCCATGAGTATTCTACCTTTTTTCTTTTGTTAAAAATGTTGTGATGCCGAAGTGTCGGCTATCGAGGTTCCTATCATACTGGAACAGGTGTCGAAGTCAAGATTTAATTGCCTCGCGGCAAGTGAACGTTGGTGGCGGCTGAACAAGGGGCTTGAATTTTAGTTTTATGTTGTCATAATGTTAGAATATTCAATATGGTTCAGATTCTGGAATGTAAGTCCCTACTGTTAGAGGCAAGGTGGTAATGATGCAGAAAAAAGTTTTGCTGTTGTTTGTGCTTTTATTCCCGTTGTCTGTTTTTGCGGAATACCTCATAAAAGATAAATCCGAGATTGTTGGCGTTTGGATTGTGGAAGGCACCGCGCCAAAACTGGATGCCGCGAAGCGGCCATCGACTCAGGAAATAGAGTTCAAGGCGGATGGGACTTATATCTCGTCAGCGGTTGATGTGCGTACAGGCTCATCTTCCAGGTTTAAGGCCGTAAGTACATATCAGATCGAAAAGGGTATGCTCAAAGTGGGTAAGCCTGGCCGTCCAGGGAAATTTGATCGGTTTAAAATCTATGAGAAAGAAGATGGCCACATGATTTTGCAAGGCGGTACGGAAGGCTACTATTTTTTAAGAAAAAAATAATTAACAATAACTGACTGAAGGTATAGAAAAAATGATAGGCGGTATAATAATTGTGTTGGTGGCGATTTGGTTTTATCAAACCGCCGTGAAGGCGGAGAAGCAGAACGCATTTCTTTGGGTGGCTATCGGTGCGATTACTTTTTTCGCCGCCCAGTTTATGTTGGTTGATCTCAATGTCTGGATTTTGGAAATAGTCAGGGAAAATCGAAGTGCGGATTTGTTACCGGAACGGGATTTGATCAGTATTGGTGATCGGGTGACGCAGGATGCCCGGGGTGGTGTGTCCGGATTTTTATTGTCGGTGTTTTTTGAGTTGATGCCGCCTGTAGGCGGGGTGGTTGCGGCCGCGTTTGTACGTACCTTGGTTATGTTGAAAGAAAAACCGACGCCGGCCAATCTATTCAGCGGCTTTGGTGAAATGGTAAAGGGCATACTCATGGCTATCAAGGATTCTGTGAAAACCACAGGAAAATAATTGTAGCCGTCGTTTCCTGTAAAAAAGCCTGGGCATGTGTCCGGGCTTTTTTGTTTTGTACTGTGGAAAACCTGTTCAATTCATGAATAAAACCGATTTATTAAAAGACTTGCTTGATCAGAAGATTTTGTTTCTGGATGGTGCCATGGGCACCATGATCCAAAGTTATCGATTGGAAGAGTGTGATTACCGGGGTGAACGTTTTGTCGATTGGCCTTGTGACCTGAAGGGGAACAATGATTTGTTGTCGCTGACCCGCCCTGAAATAATCAAGGCCATACACAGCGCTTATTTGGATGCAGGCTGCGATATCCTCGAAACCAATACATTCAACGCCACTTCGATTGCCATGGCCGATTATCAAATGGAGTCTTTGGCCTATGAAATCAATGTGGCATCGAGCCGGTTGGCGAGACAGGCGGCCGATGAAATGACCTCAATGACACCGGATAAACCGCGTTTTGTGGCCGGTGTTTTGGGTCCGACCAATCGTACCGCATCGATTTCGCCGGATGTCAACGATCCAGGGTTTAGAAATATCGATTTTGATCAATTAGCGACAGCTTACCGTGAAGCGGTGCGTGGATTGATTGATGGCGGCTCGGATATTATTCTGATTGAAACAGTATTCGATACGCTGAATGCGAAAGCGGCTATTTTTGCGGTTGAACAGTATTTTGCCGACTGTGGTATGCGTTTGCCGGTGATGATTTCCGGAACCATTACCGACGCCTCGGGGCGAACCTTGTCGGGTCAAACGGCAGCGGCTTTTTGGAACTCAATCCGGCATGTGCAACCGGTTTCAATCGGTTTTAATTGTGCCCTGGGACCTGACAAATTACGCCCTTTTATTGAGGAGTTGTCGAATATTGCCGATACTTATGTGTCTGCACATCCGAATGCGGGCTTACCCAATGAATTTGGTGAATATGATTTGTCGCCGGAAGCGATGGCGGCTGAACTGGAGGACTGGGCAAAAAGCGGTTATTTGAATATTTTGGGTGGATGTTGTGGCAGCTCGCCGGCGCATATTCAGGCAATCGTTGAGGCAGTGCGGGATTATCCGCCGCGTAAAATACCGGTACTGGAAAAGCAATGCCGTTTGGCTGGACTGGAGCCTTTGAATATTGCTCCAGATACATTGTTTGTCAATGTTGGCGAGCGTACCAATGTAACCGGATCGGCGCGGTTTCGGCGTTTGATTGTTGATGGCGAGTATGAGATCGCTTTGGAAGTCGCTCGCCAACAAGTGGAAAACGGCGCCCAGATTATCGATATCAATATGGATGAAGGGATGCTGGATTCCAGGGAGGCTATGGTTCGTTTCCTGAACATGATCGCTTCCGAGCCGGATATCTCCAGGGTTCCGGTTATGCTGGATTCGTCAAAATGGGAGATTCTCGAAGCGGGTCTGAAATGTATACAGGGTAAAGGTGTTGTCAATTCAATTTCCCTCAAGGAAGGGGAAGAAGCTTTTATCCGTCATGCCAAGCTGGTTCGGCTTTATGGCGCGGCGGTTATTGTCATGGCCTTTGATGAAGTTGGGCAAGCCGATAGCAAACGACGCAAGATTGAAATTTGTCAACGCGCTTACAAGATTTTGACCGAACAGCTTGATTTTCCACCGGAAGACATTATTTTTGATCCCAATATTTTTGCCATCGCCACCGGCATCGAGGAACATAATAATTACGGTGTTGACTTTATTGAAGCAACCCGGGAAATAAAGAGAACCCTGCCTTATGCGCTGGTATCCGGCGGTGTTTCCAATGTGTCTTTCTCTTTTCGTGGCAATAACCCGGTGCGGGAAGCGATTCATGCGGTGTTTTTATATCATGCGATTCATGCCGGTATGGATATGGGTATTGTCAATGCCGGCCAATTGACGATTTACGCAGATATTCCCGATGAATTAAAAAATGCTGTGGAGGATGCGGTTCTGAACCGGCATCCGGATGCGACCGAAAAACTTCTGGATATTGCCGAAAAGTACCGCAGTGATGGCCGCTCTGTTGTCAGGCAGGAAGACCTGGCTTGGCGCGATTGGCCGGTCAATAAACGTCTGGAGCATTCGCTGATCAAAGGCATCGCCGATTATATCGAAGAAGATACTGAAGCGGCACGGTTGCAGGCCGGCAAACCTCTGGATGTTATTGAGGGACCGTTGATGGCCGGTATGAATGTGGTTGGGGATTTGTTTGGCGATGGCAAAATGTTTTTGCCGCAAGTCGTTAAATCAGCACGGGTGATGAAAAAAGCGGTCGCTTATTTGATGCCGTTCATGGATGCTGAGAAAGGGGGTGAGCGGCAGGCGAATGGTAAAATTTTGATGGCGACGGTCAAAGGTGATGTACACGATATTGGTAAAAATATCGTGGGTGTGGTTTTACAATGCAATAACTACGACGTTATTGACCTGGGAGTTATGGTGCCGGCGGAAACGATTTTGCGAACGGCGCGTAATGAACAGGTGGATGTGATTGGTTTAAGTGGATTGATTACCCCGTCATTGGATGAGATGGTGCATGTTGCCAGGGAAATGCAGCGCCAGGGCATGGATATTCCATTGTTAATCGGTGGGGCGACAACATCGCGGGTACATACCGCTGTCAAGATTGAACCCAATTACCAACAAGGTGCCACGGTCTATGTGACCGATGCGTCGCGCAGTGTGGGAGTGGTCAGCAGTTTGTTGAGCGCTGATCAGCAGGCCGAATACAAACAAGCGATACGCCTGGAATATGAAAAGGTTCGCCAGCGCCATCAGGGCCGTAAGGCGCGTACCCGCCAGCATGACTTGCAAACGGCCAGGGCGAACAAATACAAATGGGCGCATTACACACCAACCAAGCCATCTTTTCTGGGGGTTCGGGCTATCGAGGCATTGCCGTTGGATGAGTTGGTGGATTATATTGACTGGACGCCATTCTTTCAGACCTGGGAATTGGCTGGGTCTTATCCGGCTATCCTGGAAGACGAAGTCGTGGGCCGGGAAGCGCAAAAATTATTTACTGATGCCCGTAATATACTGGCTAAAGTTGTCAATGAAAAATGGTTGGCTGCCAGAGCCGTGATCGGTTTTTTTCCAGCCAACAGTCAGAGCGATGATATTATTTTGTTTACCGATGATTCGCGCACGCAAGAATTGGTCACACTGCATCATTTGCGGCAACAAAATATGAAAGCACCGGACCGGCCGAATTATTGCCTGTCCGATTTTGTCGCGCCATTGGATAGTGGTATTGCCGATTATATCGGTGCTTTTGCCGTAACCACAGGCATCGGGATTGAACAAAAGCTGCAACAGTTCGAAAAACAGCATGACGATTACAATTCAATTCTGTTGAAAGCGCTGGCCGACCGCCTTGCCGAAGCGTTTGCGGAATATCTTCATGAGCAGGTGAGAAAACATTATTGGGGTTATGCCGATAATGAGGATTTTGCCAATGAACAGTTGATTGATGAAAACTATCAGGGTATACGGCCGGCTCCGGGCTATCCGGCTTGTCCGGATCATACTGAAAAGGAAAAATTGTTTGCCCTGTTGAATGTAACCGATAATACCGGAATCGAGTTGACCGATAATTATGCCATGTATCCGGCGGCGGCGGTTTCCGGCTGGTATTTTGCCCATCCGGAAACACAATACTTCAATGTCGGTAAAATCCAGCGTGATCAACTGGAAGATTATGCCCGCCGCAAAGGCATGAGCCATGAACAGGCGGAGCGGTGGCTGGCTGCCCATTTGGCCTGAAATTATTATGCTTGAACGCCGAATCGAAAGAATGATTTATGCCAGCCGTTGGCTTCTGGCACCTATTTATATGGGAATGACTCTGGTTTTGCTTGCTTTGGGCGTTAAATTTTTCCAGGAAATCCTGGAAATTATCCCTCATATTCTCGGTATGAATGAAACACAGCTTGTTTTGCAGGTGTTGACCTTAATCGACTTGACTCTGGTGGGGAGCTTGATCGTAATTATTATGTTCAGTGGTTATGAAAACTTTGTTTCACAACTGGATATTCAGGAAAATACCGAAAAGCTCGGTTGGTTGGGGACCCATGATTACGGCGCCTTGAAACTCAAGGTGGCGGCATCGATTGTCGCGATATCGTCGATTCATCTGTTAAAAGTGTTCATGAACATTCAAAACATCAATAATGACAAACTGCTTTGGTATGTCGTTATTCATTTGACCCTGGTGATATCGGCCTTGTTGTTGGGACTCCTGGATAAAATGCACAAATGAATCAATTGATCTTGTTTGGAACCGATGGCTGTCATTTATGCGAGCAGGCTCAATCCTTGCTTGATACGGTATTCATCGAACACTCCGGAGTTTGTGTCGATTTGCAATATGTTGATATCGCGGTGCAGGAATGTTGGCAGGATAAATACGCCACCCGTATTCCGGTTTTACTACACCGGGAAACAGAGCGTGAATTGGCCTGGCCTTTTGATCGGGAACAGTTACTCTGCTTTCTTGAACAAGAATGGGTTCAGCCGCCAAATAATTGATGATCGATGAGATCACAAAGACAATGGCTGATGAGCAAATGGACTTCCTGAATTCTCGCAGTCGATGAAGAAGGTACACGGATTTCGATATCATTTTCATTCAGCAAGCTGGCCAATGTACCGCCGTCCTTGCCACTGATGGCGATAACCGTCAGGCCTTTGTCGTGAGCGGCGGCCATGGCTTTAATGATATTGGCGGAATTACCGCTGGTTGTGTAGACCAGCAAAATGTCGCCTTTTTGACCGAGTGCGCGGATTTGTTTGGCGAAGATATCGTCAAAATGATAATCGTTGGCAATGGAAGTGATGGTTGATGTGTCGGTGGTCAAGGCAATGGCGGGAAGACCGGGGCGCTCGCGTTCAAAGCGATTGAGCATTTCCGATGAAAAATGTTGCGCATCGCCCGCTGATCCGCCGTTTCCGCAAGTCAGGATTTTTTTGTCGTCCAGCAGGGCTTCAACGATTTTTTGTGATGCGAATTCAATGAGTTCGCAAAGACTTGCCAAGGCATTTTGCTTGGTTTGAATGCTTTCGGAAAAATGGCTGATAATTCGGTTTTGCAAGCTCATGGTTCAGGTCTGAAAGGCGTTTTTAATCCAGTTTGGCGCGTTATCGGCTGATAAGGTGACCACATCGAAGCGTATTGGCTGATTGACTTTATGGCTCACCCGATAATGGTTACAAGCCGTTATTATACGGGATTGTTTGCGCTGTGTGATACTTTCCACGGCACTGCCATAGCGGTCGGATTTGCGATAGCGAACCTCGACAAATACCAGGATGTTTTGGTCTCGCATGATTAAATCGATTTCACCTTGTTTACAGCGATAGTTTTGGCAAACCAGTGTCAATCCTTGTTTAATCAGGTATTGGCGTGCCAGTTGTTCGGCGCGTTCGCCGGTACGTAAGTGTGCAGCCCTTTTGTTATGGAGCATGAAATGGATTTTCCTCGGTCTGTGTGTGAATGGGTTGGACAGGGTTGGCCCGTCGTGTATCCTCGCTGCTTGGTAACGGCTTCGCGTAACCGTCAATGAATTGTGCGCAGATTAATTGCCGCTTGATACGGTAATCGTCGGTCAGGGTCAATTTTCCGGTTGCGCCTTGATAAGGTGCTGTATTCAGCTGAGGCAAATGTTTGTTTAACTGATAGGCATCGATGCCCAAAGCGGCCAGTTTCAGATAAACCGGAGAAACCTGCAAGCCATCCTGTTGCAAAACCCGCTGGCTCAAAGGCGTGGTTTCCGCATTGTCCAGTACCCAGGGAATATCGCAAAACCGGATGCCATTCAGGTCAATATCTTTTATCGGATCGGGGTGATTGCCGTAAACTTTCGAAATGGTATAAGCAGGAATATGTTTGGCCCGGTAAAAATGCAATTGTGGGTTCAACAAGCGCAGGGTATTGGCCGATCCGGCAAGAAATAAAGCATTGGCATCCCTGCGGGTTCTTGGGGAAAATTTTATGCCTGGCAGCAAGCGGCGAAGATGCCGGTAACGGGCTTCACTTTCGTCGATATTTAATAACTGTTTGATCGGCCCTGAAAAGTCGTGTTGGCTGGCGTTGAAAAATTGGCTTTCCAAAACAGTACCTTGCTTTTGTTGCCAGAATTCAAGGTAATAATCGTGCAACCGGTGCCCCAATTCAGAATCCGGAACCAGAATCAAGGCTTTGTCATGTCCTTCGGCTCTGGCGAGGCTTGTGATTTGTTCGGCTTCATCGATAGGGCTGAGCCCAAACTGATAAAGGTTGTTTTTTTTAAGTCCTGGAACATGATTCAATGCCAATACGGGAATGTCCAGTTCTGTTGCGTCGATCAGGTTGCGGATGTTGTTTTTTTGCAAAGGCCCGACAATCAATTCCGCGCCTTCGTTTTTCGCTTGTTGATATAAATGTTTTAAATCGCTGGATTGACTGTCGTAAAAACGGACTTGAGGTTTTGTACCGGTATCGTGGCGCCAGGCCGCTTCAAACCCCGCGCGTACCGCTTTTGCTGCCCTCGCATAGGGACCGGATGCAGGTAAAAACACCGCGATAACATTGGCTGGCTTGAATGTTGAAGCCTTGCGCTGGGCAAAATATTGCAGCAGAAACGTTGAATTGGCCGGATGCACGGGATAGTTGTGCCGCCATTGCTTGATTTTTTCCGGGAAGATTTCCGGGTCATGATCTTTGCTTTTGATGATACGGGTCAACGCCATCCAGCCGCCGAGCGTATCGGGTGGGGAACGGTGTTGGGCCAGGGTTTTATCGGATAACAGACTCAATGTTTCAAAAATGACCCGGTTATTATCGTATAATCGTTGTCCATCATCGAGGTAATGACTGAGTTTGATGCGTTCTGAGGCGCTTTTCAATAATTGGCCGTTGAGTGAATAAGCAAAGGATCGGGCTTGGTAAAAGCTGCGTTTATCGGTAATGTTCAGGTGTTGTGGCGTAACCCGCTGCAAAAAAACAAGTGCCTGCTCGGCATCACCCAGGCTCAGGCGGGTTTGCGCCTGCATCAGATAAAATTGGCCACGTTGTTCAGCGGATAATGAGTCTGGATGGATTTGCTGTAACAATTTTTGGGCTTTGCCACGGTTACCGGATTTAAGATAGGTTTGTGCGGCCAACACTAAATAATGGTCGCGTTGCCCGGGGGCTTGTGCAGCCAGTTGTTGGTAAAGTTCGGCCGCTTCCAGTATTTTCCCGGTGCGTAATAAAATGTTTGCCTGTGTTGCCGGCTTGGGCGAGGGTGTTTTTTGTGTGCTTTCAAGCATGCAGCCATTCAGCAATAAAACAAAAAACACGAGCAAAGGTAACGAGTTCATATTTGGACCTGGTTTGTATTAATTCCTTATTTAAAACATCAGTGTGAAAATGTCCATCGAGCAGGGTAAATTATACGTTGTTGCAACCCCAATAGGGAATCTGGATGATTTAAGTTTCAGAGCGGTAACGGTGTTAAAACAAGTTGATCTGATTGCCGCAGAGGATACCCGGCATATTCAGGCTTTGCTGAAACATTTTGCAATCCGTTCGAGCTTGGTTTCTTTTCATCAGCATAATGAAGAAAAAATCACTTTGTCGTTGATTGAAAAAATACGTTCGGGTTGTTCCGTGGCCTTGGTTTCCGATGCCGGCACACCGCTGATTAGCGATCCGGGTCTGCCCCTGGTCAGGGCAGCAAGGTGTGCAGGTTTGACTGTCGTGCCTATACCAGGCGCTTGCGCCGCGATAACCGCTTTATCGGTATCGGGGTTGCCGGTAAATCGTTTCATTTTTGAAGGTTTTTTACCCAGAACCCCGGTAGCACGCCGGACTTTTTTGGAACAGCGAAAATACAGCCCGGTAACCTGGGTGGTTTATGAGTCATGTCATCGGATTTCAGATACCGTCAAGGATATGGCCGGGATTTTGCCAGAGGGGCGGCAAGTCGTGATTGCCCGGGAATTGACCAAACTTTACGAAACCATTGTCAGCGGGACTGCACGCCAGTTATTGGCTGCTATCGAGGCGGAGCAAAATATGCGGAAAGGGGAGTTTGTTCTTATTGTTGATGCCCATAAAGAAAAAAAACAACACGTTGTGACTGATGAGCAGCAAAAGGTATTGGCGTTGTTGCTATCGCATTGTTCAGTTAAAACGGCTGTGACCCTGACCCAGGAGATCGCCGGGGGGCGCAAAAAGGCACTTTATCAAATGGCTTTATCGTTGTCGCAAACATCTTGAGAATCTGTTTGGAAATTAGCCTCCAAAATCACGCATGACATGGTATCCCACATTTAATGCGGCACCGGCTGATTTGCAATCCACACGTTCCGGCCGCCTATGATGGATGGCGCTGTCATTCACATGGGCCTGGTTTCGGCGATCCCTGTCGGGATGACGTTTATCAAGCTGTTTATTTGGCTGTAACGGCTCACCCGGTTGTGTTGTAGCCGGCGTAGGTCATTGATTTATCAGGACACGTGCA
>CAZDXJ010000002.1:0-76943 GCA_964509475.1 uncultured Methylococcaceae bacterium
GATTTATCAGGACACGTGAATACATCCCTGTCGTTCTGCATAACATCCCAGGTTAGGCAAGCCCAGCTCTTCCGTGGAAGGGCTGGGCAAGCCTGATAAATCAACAACCTGCACCGGCTTTTCAGAGGGGTGAGTAGATACCAGTTTCTCAACATCAAGCTCTTTTTAAACAACTCCCAAACTTATGTTACACTCTGCCAATCACAAAACGGCTGAGCGATTACTGCGTACAGGTCTTATCTTTAACACCAAAACCTTTTGTTAGATTGATGAGTATAAAATCAGATTCATGGATACGGCGCATGGCCAGCGAACAGGGCATGATTGAGCCTTTTGAAGCCGGACAGATAAGGGAATCGGAGCAGGGCAGGGTTATTTCATACGGCACATCCAGTTACGGCTATGATGTGCGTTGTTCAAATGAATTCAAAATATTTACCAATATCAATTCTGCGATTGTCGATCCCAAAGATTTTGATGCGCAGAGTTTTGTCGATATAAGCTCTGATGTTTGCATTATCCCACCCAATTCATTTGCACTGGCGAGTACCGTGGAATATTTCCGTATTCCGCGTGATGTGCTGACAATTTGCCTGGGAAAATCCACTTACGCACGTTGCGGCATCATCGTCAATGTAACCCCTCTGGAGCCGGAATGGGAGGGGCATGTCACGCTGGAATTTTCCAATACCACGCCGCTGCCGGCAAAAATTTATGCCAATGAAGGCGTTGCTCAAATGCTGTTTTTCGGGGGCGATGAAGTTTGCGCAACCTCTTACAAGGATCGGGGCGGTAAATATCAAGGCCAGCGCGGTGTCACGCTGCCAAAAGCCTAACCGGATGGTGGCAGATATTGCGTCCAGTCGTGTTCTTTGTCGCCAAATACCAGGAAATAGGGATTGAGCAGGCATTCCTTACGGTTGTATTGCAAGGTTTTTCCGTCCGTTTGCACGACCGCGCCCCCGGCTTGCTCAACCACACACTGCGCGGCCGCAGTATCCCATTCACTGGTCAAACCCAGCCGTGGATAAAGATCAGCGGATCCTTCGGCAACCAAACAGAATTTCAATGAGCTGCCGATCGATAACAATTCATGCTCAGGAAGATTGTCAAGATATTGCTGCAATTCATGGGTCTTGTGTGAACGGCTGCCGACAACAATAAGTGGTTGCCCTGCCCGCCGTTTTCTTATCTGTATTTTGATGGGCTTTATCCCGGCTGTTTGCTTGAATGCCCCCAAACCTTCCGCCGCGAAATAACACTGTCCGCTGACCGGCACATACACCACGCCCAGCACCGGTTGATGTTGATGTATCAGGGCAATATTGACGGTAAAGTCCCCATTGCGCTTGACAAATTCCTTGGTTCCATCCAGAGGATCGACCAGCCAGTAACGATCCCAACCCGCACGTTGCGCAAAGGGTATCGATGCCGATTCCTCGGACAATACCGGATAATCGCTCGCTTCCGATAAACCTTGCACGATACAGTGATGCGCGGCCAAATCCGCCGCCGTCAATGGCGAATCATCCTGTTTCATATCCACACTGAATTCCGTTTGATAAATTTTTAAAATTTCTTCACCGGCCTTATGGGCAATATCAAGCGCCGGTCTCAATAATCCTTGCAATTCGTCAATGTTCATTTTTTTAAATATTCCTGTGCCAAATACAGCGCGGCAATACTGCGTGCCTCGGTGCATTCATTAGCCGCAAACAGCTCCGCCAGCCGATCCATCGACCAGGCGATCACTTCCAGTTCTTCCGGTTCATCACCCGGCAGCTTTTCCGGGTATAAATCCCGGGCAATGACAATATCGGTCATATGTTCCAGATAAGAAGGGGCCAACGATAAGGAAGTGAGCCGGTATAAACGCCTGGCGCCATATCCCACTTCTTCTTTCAACTCGCGGTTGGCCGCTTCCAAAACACTTTCCCCGGCATCGATTTTGCCCTTTGGCAAACCCAGTTCATAGCGATCGACACCGGCAGAATATTCCCGAATCAACAATACCGTGCCATCATCCAGCATCGGTACAATCAATACCGCGCCATTTGAAGAGCTTCCCCGGCTCAAACGTTCGTACAGGCGGCGCTCGCCATTGCTAAATTGCAAATGCAGTGATTCAATACGGAACAAACGGGTTTTACAAAGCAGTTTTTTGTTTAAAACAATGGGTTTTTCAGGCATTTTATTATCGTCGAACTCGGCCTATACTTAAGCCATGATTGAATGGGAAAACATTGATACCGTATTGCTGGATATGGATGGAACCTTGCTGGATCTGAATTTCGATAATCATTTCTGGCAAGAATTTGTGCCGTTGCGTTACGCCCAACAAAACGGTTTATCCGTCAACCAAGCCAAATTATACCTCGATCCGCTATTCAAAAGCATGCTTGGCAAACTGGAGTGGTATTGCCTGGATTATTGGAGCGAGGTATTGCAACTGGATATCATTGCACTTAAACAGGAACTCGCAGGTCTCATCACGGTATTGCCGCATGTCACCGAATTCCTGGAAATCATGCAGCGCTCCCACCGGCGCCTGCTGCTGGTGACCAATGCCCACCAGGGCAGCTTGGACCTGAAAATGGAAAAAACCTGTTTGAATCGTTTTTTTGACGCTATTTACAGCTCCCATCAATTGGGTTATGCCAAGGAACAACGGCTTTTCTGGGACAAGTTGCAGCAATGCGAACCGTTTCAAACGGCTCATACGCTTTTTGTCGATGACAGCCTCAATGTCTTGCAAACCGCCCGGCAGTTTGGCATCGCTTATCTTGTTTGCATCCGTCAGCCCGACTCAAAACGACCGGCCCGTGAAAACCTTGCTTTCCCGGCCATCAACGATTTTCGCGAGCTTTTGTATGAGGTCTAGGTTTTTTAGGGCGGTAATCCTTTTTGAATTGTGTTACAGGTTTCAATGTCTGGGGCATTTTTATTTCCGGTAGCAATTCCCTGGTGATCGGCAAGGTTGGAATCTTTTTACCAATATATTCTTCAATATCCGGCATGGAATAAGCGTATTGTTCACAAATCAGACTGATCGCTTCCCCGGATGCGCCAAAACGCGCGGTACGGCCAATGCGGTGTACATAATCTTCCACATCTTGCGGCAAATCATAATTGATGACATGAGAAACATCGGAAATATGCAAGCCCCTTGCCGCAACATCGGTGGCAATCAAAAAGGCCAATTGATTTTCCTGAAACCGGGTAAGCAAACGTTGTCTTTTTTCCTGGGGCACATCACCGCTCAGCACCGCCGAACGAATATTATTGGCACGCAGGGTTCGGTCAATCTGCTCGGCGCACTTTTTGGTATTGACAAAAATAATGCAGCGCACCGGGCTTGTCTGATTCAAAATACCGCATAAAAGTTGCAATTTTTGCTCATTCGCCGGACAATAAGCGACTTGCTTGATCGCATCGGCGGTTACGATTTCCGGCTCGATACGGATCAATTCCGGATTGTTCATATGTTCGTAAGCCAACTCGGTCACTTTGTAGGACAAAGTTGCCGAAAACAGCAGGTTCAGCCGCTTTTCAGGCGCCGTCATGCGTCTTAGCAAAAACCGGATATCGCGAATGAAACCCAAATCAAACATTCTATCCGCTTCATCCAGAGCGACAGCCTGCACATTGTCGAGCGTAAACGCCCGCTGCCGGTAAAAATCAATAATCCGCCCCGGCGTGCCAATAATGATATCGATATTGGATTTAACCCGGGCCAATTGCGCCTTGTAATCGGTTCCCCCATAAATCAAGGCAATTTTGAAATCCAGGTATTTGCCAATTTTCAACGCGTCTTTGTGAATTTGAATGGCCAGTTCACGCGTTGGCGCCAATATGATGGCGCGGGGATTTTTTATTTTTTCACTTTCGTCGTTAAGCAGGCGTTGAAAAACGGCAATCAGGAAACTGGCCGTTTTCCCGGTTCCGGTCTGGGCCTGGCCGGCAATATCCTTGCCCCGCAAAGCCAACGGCAAGCTACTGTATTGAATAGGGGAACAATATTCGAAGCCACAATCGTGTAAGCCATTCAGGATGACTTGAGAGATTTCAAGATTACTGAAGCGGGTTGTCGTCAAATGTTTTTTATTCATGGCGATAGCATAACGTAATTTTGAATTTGACTGAAATAGATTGACAAAATAGTCCAATTCCTCCTATAGTCTTGACTTTCTTTTGAACTGTACTATGGGAGAACGGCATGAGTGACTTGGTCCTTCATGTAACTGATAACGATTTTAATGAAACTGTACTCAAGGCAGAAAAACCTGTCCTGGTGGATTATTGGGCGGAATGGTGCGGTCCATGCAAAATGATCGCACCGGTTCTGGATGAAATTGCCGAAGAATACGCCGATAAATTGACGGTCGTCAAATTAAATATCGATGACAACCCGGAAACCCCACAGCATTATGGCGTGCGCGGCATACCAACCTTGATGTTATTTTCCGACGGGGAAATCGAAGCCACCAAGGTTGGCGCATTGACAAAATCACAACTCGCTGATTTTCTGGATAGCAACCTGTAAAGCATTCGCTTGAACAACTTGACATAAAGCACTTGTATACAAGTTTGTTCTTGGCTATAATCAAGTCTATTCTTGGCTATAATAACGGGTGCCCGTTTCTGGGCGCCCGTTTTCTTAAATAACACGACCCCACAACACAGTCCGATTTTTCTTCCGGCAAGCATTTCGCTTTGCTATTTAATTTACTTGTCTTTCTATGAACCTTACCGAATTAAAACACAAACCCGTCAGTGAAATTATTGAAATTGCCGAATCGCTCGGCCTGGAAAATATTGCCCGCACCCGAAAGCCTGAACTGATTTTCTCTATTCTCAAGAAACATGCGAAAAGCGGTGAAGACATCTATGGCGACGGCGTATTGGAAATACTTTCCGATGGTTTTGGTTTTTTACGTTCCCCGGAAAGTTCTTATCTGGCCGGACCGGACGACATCTATGTATCGCCCAGCCAAATCAGGCGTTTTGGGCTGCGCACCGGCGACACCATCAGCGGCAAGATACGCCCCCCCAAGGACAACGAACGTTATTTTGCCATGCTCAAGGTGGAACAGGTCAATTTTGAACCTCCGGAAAACACCAAACATAAAATTCTGTTTTCCAACCTGACCCCTTTATTTCCCAACGAACGATTTACCCTGGAACGCGGTAACGGCGCCAGCGAAGACTTGACCGGCCGTATCATCGACTTGATATCCCCGATAGGCAAAGGCCAGCGCGGTCTGATTGTATCACCGCCAAAAGCCGGTAAAACCATGATCCTGCAAAATATGGCGCATTCCATCGCTGAAAAAAACCCCGAATGTTATCTCATTGTCCTGTTGATCGATGAGCGCCCGGAAGAGGTTACCGAAATGGAGCGCAGTGTCAGAGGCGAAGTGGTTTCCAGTACGTTTGATGAACCGGCGACAAGACATGTACAAGTCGCCGACATGGTGATTGAAAAAGCCCGCCGCCTGGTCGAACATAAACGTGATGTCGTTATTTTGCTGGATTCCATTACCCGTTTGGCAAGAGCCTACAACACGGTGGCGCCTTCTTCCGGTAAGGTTCTGACCGGTGGCGTTGACGCCAATGCCCTGGAAAAACCGAAACGTTTTTTTGGAGCGGCAAGAAATATTGAGGAAGGCGGCAGCCTGACCATCATCGCCACGGCGCTGGTCGATACCGGCTCACGCATGGACGAGGTCATTTTTGAAGAATTCAAAGGAACCGGCAATATGGAACTGCATCTGGATCGCAAAATTGCTGAAAAACGTATTTATCCGGCTATCAATATCAACCGCTCCGGAACACGTCGAGAAGAATATCTGGTAGAACCCGAAGAACTGCAAAAATGTTGGATTCTGCGTAAAATTCTGCATCCCATGGATGAAATGGCGGCCCTGGAATTTCTGCTTGGCAAACTCAAGGACACCAAAACCAACAATGAATTTTTTGATGCCATGCGCCGTTAAGGCACGCCGGCACGCAATACCGGCGGGGATGCTCCTCAGTTCGATGCGGACGGCACATAACCTTCCGGCATTTCGGTAACGCCGCCATATAAAAATTTCTCCCGTTCCTGCTCCAAAAATTGCTTGGCTTTTGGATCAAAACTGGCCAGACGATGTTCATTGATTAACATGGTTTGCATATTTAACCATTCCTGCCAGGCTTGTTTTGAAATCGTCTCAAAAATACGCTGACCTTGCGGCCCAGGAAAAGGAGGCGCATCCAGTCCTTCCGCTTCGATGCCAAGTTTTGCGCAATATACCATTCGGGTCATTCTTTTTCCTCGTGTCTTTAAATTATTTCTTGCAATAGCCGACTCACCGGCGCCGGCAAACCAATTTTTTCGACGCTTCCTGTTTTATACCAAAGTAAACGCCCTCCTTCCATCACATTATTTTTAGGGTTATCGCTTGTCACAACCAGCGTCGTATAGTGCAGATGAAAATGTGAAAAACTATGCTTGCGTGTGGCCAGGCACTGCATCCTATCAATATTTATACCCCGTTCCATACACCAGGTCTGTGCCGCATCTAGTGAAGTAAATTCGGGAAAACTCCATAATCCTCCCCAAATCCCCATGGCCGGGCGTTTTTCCAGCAAGACCTGTTTGCCGGTATCGAGCAAGGCCAAAAACACACAGCTTTTAACCGGTTTTTTTTGACTTGTCTTCGCTGTCGGCAATTCATCAACACGCTGCTGTTGTCTGGCCAGACAGGCATCGGCAAGCGGACAACGCGGACATTGTGGGTTCTTCCGGGTACAAAGCGTCGCCCCCAAATCCATTATGGCCTGAGTATAATCCGCCACCTGCCGTTTTGGCGTATAGTCAGCGCTGATCTGCCAAAGCTTTCGGCTTACCGGGCCGAGTCCCGGCCAGCCGGATATGGCCTTGAAGCGGGCCAATACCCGTTTTACATTGCCATCAAGAATCGGATGGGCATCATTGAAGGCAATACTGAGTATAGCGCCTGCTGTCGATCGGCCGATTCCGGGCAAAGCCACCCACTCATCCAATGTTGCCGGAAATCGTTTTTGGCCGGCAATCAAAGCCGCTGCCTTGTGTAACGATCGTGCCCTGGCGTAATAACCCAGACCCGACCATAAATGCAGAACCTCATCCAAAGGCGCACAGGCCAGTTTTTCCACATCGGGGCAGGCTTGCATGAAGCGTAAAAAATAAGGAATAACGGTGCTTACCTGGGTTTGTTGCAACATGATTTCCGATATCCATACCCGATAGGGTGACACATCCGTTTGCCAGGGCAGATCGTGCCGCCCATGCAACGCAAACCACTGCAACAGCCTGTGCTGGAATTCCTCTGGCGCCATCAAAACAATTTTTGCAATAATTGACGGGCATCCTTACCCAGTTTCTTTTCCACTTTATCAAGAATTTTTTGTTGTTTTTTGACCGGTATCATTTCCTTGATAGCCAGCTTGTAGACCGGTTGCGCAAACGTCCCACTCACGTTGATAACCACCGGTACACCATAAATTTTCTCTGCCTTTGCCGATACGGCCTTTTTTTTAATCGCCTTGGCCGTTATTTTATAATCCAGTCTCTGGCTCTTTAAATCCGCCGTACCTTTGCCGTTAACCTCTATCAACGCCGAACGGGCCTGCAAATCATCATTACGCAACAAACCATTGCTGATATTGACATGAGCGCTGATTTCGGTATATTCGGTCTCATTTTTTACTGTGTCTGCGGCGCCAGGCGATTGCTTCAAAATGTTAAAAAAAATTTTTCCTTGCTCGATCATCCGGGCCAGATTGAATCCCTTGATGACGCCGTGATTAAATTTAAAATCCATATTGCCGTTCAATGTGGACTTCAATGCCTCCAATGTATCACCTCGTGCATTGAGGCGTGCGAAAACATTGGCCACTCCGGTCATTTTTGCCTTACCATACAAATCATTCAATAAGGGCTCAATTTGTACATTCGATAAATGCTCATTCAATGCCAAAACCGGCCGTTGATCCTTCACATTCAGCTTGACGTCCCCCGTGTAAACGCCTTGATAAAACTGCTGCACATCTTGCTGGCTGCTTATCGCGCCATTATCGGCATCGAGTTTCAAGGTTATGGCTTCAAGCCGCATTTTATTGATGATAAGTTGTTTGATATACAACTCACCCCGGGCGTTGAGTTTTTTTAAACGGTCAACGGGTAGCCGGTTCAATCCGGCAGCAACTGCGGTGCCTGGCGGCGCAGCCGCCGCAACGGTGTCCTGCCCGCTTACTTCAGCAGGTGGCAAATAGCGATCCATGTCAAGCTGATCCAGACTTACATTAAAATCAAACTCAGGATTGGCAAACGAGCTGACGCCAATATTTCCTTCGATATGCGTGTCATCCAAGTGAATCGAGATGTCATCAATCCGTATTTGTTTATCGGTGAGCCGTAAACGGCTTTGCATGGACAAACGGGTTAGCGCCTGGCTATCACGCATGGGTGGCAGCGTTTGCTGGAGCCGCCGTATGAGCTGGCGGGGATTGAGCTCAAGAAGCTGAAACTTGCCTGACACACGCGGTTCAGCCCACGATCCCAAACCATCAAAGCGTGCGTCCAAATCCAGGTCATCATTGATTAATCGCAGATGATTTATGTTGACGGATTGTTTTGAGCGATCCAGGATCAAATTCGTTGTCAGCGTCGTTTTTGTTTGGCCGCCGGGAATAGACTCACCCTCCAGCTTCATCGCGACAAGCAGTTTATCAAGCGTAATTTTTGCCAGTTCTTCATCAAGCATTAGCTGTGACGATAATTGAAACTGATAGCTTCTTTGATTTTGCGAGTCGTCCCAGGTAAAAGCCAAATCAACATCAACAGGCTGGTTAAAGCGCACTGGCCCGGTATGCAAATTCAATCCATCGATGCGTTGCTCTTGCCCAGCCTGCTTGTCTTGCCAGCCGATTTGAGCATCGACAATGGAGATACCGCCAATGACCAATGCCGCTAACGCCGGCAGCGCCGATCCGCTTTGTTGATTTTGCTCGCCGTCACCACTCAGGTCGGCCCAGTTCACCACACCTTGCTTGTTTTTTTGTAAATTCAGTCGCAATCCTTTTAAAACAATACGACGGACTTGTATTTCCTGACTGAATAATGGCAGCAAGCGCACCTTGATTTCACTCTGCGCCACCCCCGCAAAAGCTTTGTCAGCAAACCCTGGCGCATTGCTTAACACCAATTGCCCGGTCGAAAAACCAAGCCAGGGAAACACAGACCACTTGATATCCCCCGAAATGGTCAGGGTTCGTCCGGTTTTTTCCTTGACCAGCGTTTCGATTTCACTCTTGTAGGCATTTGGATCAATGACAACGGGCAATACAGCAGCTAACACGACCACAAACAAAACCAAAACAGTGATTGTCAGAAAAATAATTTTGAATAGCTTTTTCACAGGTATGCCTTGTTTAAAAACGCATCTACGTTATATTGTCACGCTGATGGTCAAAAAATCATTATAATCCTGGAATCGTCACAAAAAGAGGACTTACAATGCTTGCTAAAATTGTAGCTATTGCGATATCGGTCTGGTTTTATAAATCAGCCCAGAAAATTGGAGAAAACCCCATTCAGTGGGCTGTTTTGGGTGTCATCGGTTTTTTCCTTTCCGCAACCCTGGCACACTACGCTATATCCGAACCTTTATTGGGCACTTTACCCCCGCAAGGCACGCTAACTTCACTGATCCGCCAATCACCTTTATTGATCGGCATCGCCAGTGTTTATTTCATTTACAAAAAACATCTTTTAAAAAATCAGACTTAAAGCTACAGGGCAGGGTAGACAGGTACTTACAGTTAAGGGGCCAAATACGTAAAAAGGCGCGCAGTGTCTCACACAAAACGCGCCTTATGATTATCTAAAAAAAGATTTTACAGCTTGTCAGCATTTGTTCCCAAATATTCAGCAACACCCGCCGGGCTTGCATTCATACCGGAATCACCTTTATGCCAACCGGCAGGACAGACTTCTCCGTTTTCTTCAAAAAACTGCAAGGCGTCGATCATACGGATCATTTCATCCATATTACGCCCTAACGGCAAGTCATTGACCACCTGATGACGCACCACACCTTCACGATCGATCAAGAAACTACCCCGATAAGCAACCGCTGGCGCTTCCGCTTCAACATCGTAGTCTTTGACAATGCTATGTGCAATATCCGCTGCCATGGTATAACGCACAGCACCGATACCACCTTGATCAATCGGTGTATTGCGCCAGGCATTATGGGTAAAGTGTGAGTCAATCGAAACAGCTATCACTTCTACGCCCCGGCTGGTAAACTCATCCATACGATGATCCAATGCGATCAATTCGGTAGGGCAAACAAAGGTAAAGTCCAGAGGATAAAAAACAATAACGGCATATTTGCCGCTGATTGCCTGAGCCAGATTGAACTCATCGACAATCTGTCCATCACCGAGTACCGCAGGAACAGTGAAATCAGGGGCTTTTTTGCCAACTAATACGCTCATCGTTTAACTCCTTAATTTATTGAAAAAATTGGATAATAAGTCGAATTCATTAAAAACCGGAAGTCTTTAACTCAGGTTTTGACCACTTAACAATGTGGATAACGCTTATTCTACACCAAAATACTGGGTATTTGCCCTGGAAATCATTTTTATCTTGATTTTCTACGTATTTATTGTGGATAATGGCTCTCTAACAAATTCATCATTCAATAATATAGTTATAAAAGCGTCACGTTAAACTGTGGACTGAGTTATAATGCTGGAGTCAGTATTCACATGGCTTATAGAAATAGTTACTATGCTTGATTGGAGCTAATTTCTATGGAAAAACAAAAACATAAACACATAACAGAACCCGATGTTTTCGGCTACCAGGTGCGTATCGTACGGCGTGGGAAAGAGAACAGCCGGTATTTTTCCCATAAAATGTGGGGCAACAAAAGTAAATCTTTAAAAGCCGCAATTGCCTGGCGGGATCAAATGTTGGTCGTGTTAAAAGGCAGCCGTACCCGCTTTCTGAACCCCCCTAAAAACAAAACCACAACCGGTGTAACCGGCGTATCCCGAACCATCAAACATGATCATCGGAAAAACAAGAGTTACCTTTGCTATACGGTATTCTGGGTAAAAAACGGCAAGTCCCGTAACAAGACCTTCCAGGTCGGAAATGTGGAAAAAATCACCGCTGACGATGAATTACACGCTTTCCGCACAGCGCGGATATTCAGAAGCTGTTATGAATTTGCCATCGATCATGATTTACCGTTTGACGACAGCGTTTTTACCGGCTGGAAGAAAAAACGGCTTTATGAAGATCCTTCCATCGTCGCAGATATGATTTAAAAAAAGCGCTCTGAGCCGAGCCACGCTTCGCTGTAATGGCCAGCGTGGTACGAAAAATCCCTTACGTACCACACCGCTCCGACAAGAAGTACAAAAAGCGCTTTATTTCAGTTTTGTGTATTCTTGCTCGATTAGTTGATCCATCACTTTGATCATATTTTCATGAGATTTGGCCAATGGGCCGGAAGTTTTGTATTTGCCATTGATAATGATCGTTGGCACCCCGGTCACGCCATAGCGGGAAGCCATTGTTTTTGCCTGGCGCATTTTGGTATCGACCAGAAAGGAATTATAGGCTTCATGAAACGCCGCTTCATCGACACCATGAGCGACAAAAAATTTCGCCAATTGCTCTTTCGAGGTCAGACTTGATTTTTTATTCTGGATAACGTCAAAAAAATCATCATGCAGCTTATCGGCAACGCCAAGCGCCTCGGCGGTAAAATAGGCTTTGGCATGTTTGCCCCAGAGCTTGCTGAATACAGCCGGTTGCCGAATAAACTGCACATACTCCGGTTTGTTTTTCAGCCACTTTTTCAGTAACGGCTCCAGACGGTAACAATGCGGACAGCCGTACCAAAAAAATTCAATCACTTCAACTTTGCTGGTGTCCTGGGTCGGCAAAGGCGGAGTCAGTAACTCATAGCCTTTTTCATTGCTGGACTCAGCCTGCAAAACCGCCGCGAACGAAACACACAGCAACAAAAAAACACGCAATATCATTTTTTTTATCATTTGATTTCCTCTGATTTATGTAAGGGACAGTTCAATGCAGGATCGGTTTAGCCCACTGCCATTAAATCAAGAAAATGTGAATTGAATGTCGGAGCAACGAATTTGCACCGTGCGGATAAATCCGCACCTACCCCCATCGCTAAATTCAACAAACCCGCTTAACTTAATGGCTGTGCCGGTTTAGCCGCGATTAATATTAGAACTTACGCACTATAAATAACTTATTGCTTTACAATAACAAAAATCACAAAGAGGTTTTATAAAAACCCGGTTTTTCAAGTTCTGATCGACCCTTGAAGCTGTCATTCTGCACACTGCAAATTTCGATCCTCTTTGCAAGAATTGTTTAAACACCCTGTCCATATTTTGCTTGAAGGATAGCTTGTTTCATTTTGTCAATGCGTAACCTCTATATAATGAAGCGTTTATCACATAACAACCTGTTAAGCCATTACCCATACCCTGATGTCTTATTTCATCATTGAAATATGATAGGCAACGGCCCGGATTTCCGTTTCGGTCATTTTCTTGGCGATCATATGCATAATGTTATCCGGATTTTTGGTGCGCGCACCGGATTTAAAATCATTCAATGTTTTAATCAGATAATCGGCATGCTGGCTTTTCAAAGCTGGAAACGCCGCCGGTTTGTTGCCTTCTCCATAAGGACCATGACAAGCGATACAGGCGGAAACTTCACTCTCCCGATTGCCATTGCGATAAAGATCACGACCTTGTGCCAGCAATTCATCAATATTTTCCGCCGCTTTGTTTTCTTCCTCATCATCGTCGTCTTCACCGTCATTTAGAACAGGCTTGGTATTGGCGGATATTTTTTGTGCCGCATAATACTCAGCCAAATCAACAAAATCTTTTTCAGTCAATGCCAAAACCATAGGTGCCATGGTTGCATCATTCCTGGAACCGTCTTTAAAGGCGATGAGTTGCTTGACCAGATACTTGGGGTGTTGGCCTGCAAGTTTCGGAAACAAAGGCATGACACTGTTTCCGGTTTCACCGTGGCAACCGCTGCACGCGGCCGATTTTTCTTTACCAACCCGAATATTACCTTTAGCATGTAACATACCCGTGCTTATGGAACACAATACAGTGATCGAAAACGCCAGAATTTTTTTGTTCATCAAATTATCCTTCGAAAATGATACAGTATGGTCGGATTTTACTCTAAATACTTGCGCTAGGCGAGACAACGATGCATCGAATTTACCACCAGACCCAATTTATTAAAAGTGTGCCCGATATCCGTCTGGCGCCTGCCGACCAAGGCATTGAAGTCGCTTTTGCCGGTCGCTCCAACGCCGGCAAATCCAGTGCGATAAACACACTGACCGGACAAAAAAATCTGGCCCGAACCAGTAAAACACCGGGGCGCACCCAGTTATTGAATTTTTTTTCCGTTATCGATGATAAACGCTTTGTCGATTTGCCCGGTTACGGCTATGCCAAGGTGCCACCCGCGATAAAAAAACAATGGCGTGACATGCTGGAAACCTATTTACAAAATCGCCAGTCATTATGCGGCATCGTATTGGTTATGGATATTCGCCACCCGCTCACAGAATTTGATTGGCAGATGATTGATTGGAGTGATTACAGCGGTAAACCGCTGCATATTCTGTTGACCAAAGCGGATAAATTAAAATATGGCGCTGCCAAAAATACTTTGTTGAAAGTAGAAAGACAACTACGCGAATTGACAAGGCCCATCAGCCTGCAACTGTTTTCGGCATTGCATAAAACCGGCATCGATGAAATTCATCAGCGCCTGGATGACTGGCTTCAACTGACTGAACAAGAAAAAACCCCCAAGGCAAAGGAGTGGTACCCTGGGGGCAATAACCCGTGACACGGGTCTAGGATAGAACCTCTTCGTTAAGGGGGAAATGATGAGGTTCAGCGTCGTTCCTGACGCGTACCCATACGACAAACACGAATATCTAAAAGTTCAATGCTTGTTGAAAGAATTGCTCTGATAAAACCATACTCATAAATAACCCTGGAAGTTGTTTAAAACAAATGATACCGCTTCAATAACACATGCTGATTCGACAAGGTATTCTTTATTTTTTTGCCCGGGGTTTGCCAGGACTTGTCAACCTGGCAACATTGATGATTTTTACCCGCTTGTTGCCCGCGCAGGCTTACGGGCAATATGCCTTGATTATGGCCGCTGTTATCCTGGGACATTCGGTATTGTATCAATGGTTGCAACAGGGGTTGTTGCGCTTTTATATTGCCCACCCAAAACAGCAGCATCAATTTCTAGGCACGGTTTTTTACATCTATCTGGCCATTTCCATCCTCATCGCCGGCACGGCGACGGCTTGTTCAGCCTTTCTGCAAACCCCAACGGCAGAACATCTATTGGCTATTGCTGTCATCGTGTTGTGCCTGCACGCCTTTCATGAACTGAATCTGCAATTATCGGTTGTCAAAGGTCAACCCAAATATTTCGCCTTTTACGGGTTTTTAAAATCCGCTTTAGGACTGGCATGCGGCGTATTGTTCATCTACCAGGGCTTATCGGTTGCCGGCGCCTTGCTCGGTATTCTGGCCGGGCTGACAAGCACCTGTGTTCTGGGTTTGTATAGGGACTGGCCCTTTCCGGCCAGAAAACATTTCCGCAGGCAAATTTTACGCGAGCTGCTGCATTATGGTTTACCCTTGATCGCAAGCTCTGCACTCGCCTATCTCATCAGCAATTCAGACCGTTTTATGCTGGCTTATTTGATCAACGTTGAAGCCGCTGGCAAATATGCAGCCGGTTATGATCTGGCCAGCTATACGCTGATCGTGCTCATGGTCATCATCAATACCGCCGCCTATCCACTGGCAGTCAAGGCTCTGGAAGAAAAAGGCGCGGAACCGGCCCGGAAACAACTAGCCGCCAATTTTACCTTGCTCTGGGCCATCGCCCTGCCCAGTAGTGTAGGTCTTGCCCTGCTGGCTTCGCCCATTGCCCAACTATTGCTTGGCGAAGAATTCCGTATTGCCGCCAGCGCATTAATCCCCTGGATTGCAATGGCCGTCCTGCTCAATGGCTTGAAGGCTTTTTATTTTGACATCAGTTTTCAATTCGGCAAAAAAACCGGCCTCCAGTTCTGGAGTGTTTTGCTGGCAGTATTATTGAACCTCGTATTGAATTATTTGTGGATTCCCAAATACGGTATGCAGGGTGCGGCTTTTGCCAGTATCGCTGCGTTTACAAGCGCAATCCTTGTCAGTTACGCCCTGGGCCGGAAAATTTTTCCCCTTCCCATCCCCTGGGCCGATACCTTCAAAATCATACTGGCGACACTGTTTATGGCAGCCGCTCTGATCAGCCTGCCCGTCACCCCAAATCTTGCCGGACTGGTTTTGTCAATAGCGGCCGGATCCTTGGTATACACCAGCCTTATTCTGCTACTCGACGTCGCCCATTGTCAGCACTATATTAAATCTCTGTTACGCCGTTAAATGAAAAACACAGCACAAAAAACACCGGCCTTACGCATCGTGCATATCATCACCGGCCTGTCCACCGGCGGCGCCGAAGTCATGTTGCATAAGCTGATCAGCACCCTGCCGCCTGAACAATTTGATAACCGGGTTATTTCCCTGACCGATGCCGGCCCATTAGCCGCTCCCATCCGCGCTTGTGGTATTCCAGTGATGGCATTGGGTATGCGGCGGGGCCTGCCCGATCCGATACGTTTGCTAAAACTGGCCTGGGTACTTAAAAAAATGCGCCCCGATATTGTCCAGACCTGGATGTATCATGCCGATCTTATCGGCGGCCTGGCGGCAAAACTTGCCGGTGTACCGGTGATTGTCTGGAATATCCGGCACAGCAATCTGGACAAGAATCTGAACAAACTGGGCACAAGGCTGGTGGCAAAAGCCTGCGCCCGCTTATCACGCTCTATTCCTCAAACCATTATTTGCAATTCACAGCGGGCCATGAAAGTGCATCAGCAAACCGGTTATGACAGCTCACGCTTTCAATATATTGGCAACGGTTTCGATGTCAACCAATTTCAGCCGGATGGCGGTGCAAAAGCGCGTTTTTGCAAACAACTGGGTTTGAAGCCTGAATATTCCCTGGTCGGATTGATTGCGCGTTATGATCCGTTAAAGGATCATCAAACCTTTATCCGGGCGGCAAGACGGATGTTGCAAAACCAGCCGGATATCCGATTTATTCTTGCCGGAACGAATATTGACACAAACAACCTCGAATTACGGAACAAGATTGCCCAAACCGGCCACCCCGAACATTTTTGTTTGCTGGGTGAGCGCAAGGATACGCCTTTTATATTGGCGGCTTTGGATATACTGTGTCTGTCGTCTGCCGGTGAAAGTTTTCCCAATGTTATCGGTGAAGCCATGGCTTGCGGGGTGCCCTGCGTGGCAACCGATGTGGGCGACTCGGCCTTGATTGTCGGCAACACCGGTAAAATTGTGCCTCCGGCCAACCCGTTTGCATTATCGGCAGTGGCTCTGGAGTTGTTGGCCTTGTCGCCGGATGCCAGAAAGCAACGGGGTCTCCAGGCACGGCAAAGAATCATCGAACATTTTTCCCTGCCCGTCATTGCCGGGCAATATCAATCCCTGTACCAACGACTGAAAAACTGATATGTGTGGATTTACCGGCTTTATCGATCCAAACGGCCACTACGGTGGACAGGCCGAAGCCATACTGGTCAACATGCGTGATCAATTAAGCCACCGGGGACCGGATGACTGTGGCATCTGGCAGGATGCAAAAACCGGTGTTTTTCTCAGCCATCGCCGCCTGGCCATTCAGGATTTGTCCCCACACGGACATCAACCGATGTTATCGCCTGGCAAGCGTTATGTCATAAGCTTTAATGGCGAAATTTACAATTTTCCGGCGTTACGCAAGCAACTACAGCGTGGCAATGACAGCATCCGTTGGCAAGGTCATTCCGATACCGAAGTCTTGCTTGTCGCTATCGAGTCCTGGGGACTGGACAAAACCCTGCAAGCCTGTGTCGGTATGTTTGCGTTCGCTTTATGGGATCGGCAGGAACGGATGCTTTATTTGGTCCGTGATCGGCTGGGTGAAAAGCCCTTATATTACGGTTATCAACAAGGTGTTTTTTTGTTTGCATCGGAACTTAAAGCGCTAAAACCCCATCCGGCCATGGCATCGCTTATCAACCGGGACGCCATTGCCTTGTTGTTTCGTCACAGCTACATTCCGGCGCCCTACAGCATCTACCAGGGTATCGAAAAGCTGCTGCCAGGCCATTATTTGCGCCTGGACCTGAACCTGCAAAAAAAAGACTTGTTTTGTTATTGGTCATTGGCTGATGTCGTTAACCGGGGACAACAGCAAGTTTTTTCAGGCAACAGCCAGGAAGCCCTGGATCATCTGGAGTTTTTGCTGCAACAGGCGATCACCGGCCAAAGCCGGGCCGATGTAGCGCTGGGCGCCTTCCTTTCCGGTGGCATCGACTCTTCACTGGTGGTTGCATTGATGCAAAAAAATATCCGTCAGCCGGTTAAAACCTTTTCCATTGGTTTTTCGGAAAAAGACTACAACGAAGCGGAATACGCCAAAACCATTGCCAATCACCTGGGCACGCAACACACCGAGCTTTATGTAACATCCAGGCAGATCATGGAGGTAATCCCCAAACTTCCGTTTGTTTACGATGAGCCTTTCGCTGATCCTTCCGGCTTGCCCACTTTCCTGCTGGCGGAAATGACCCGGCAGCAAGTCAGCGTCAGTTTGTCCGGCGATGGCGGTGATGAACTGTTCGGCGGTTATACCCGCTACCGGCAAAGCCAGACCTTGTGGCGCTATCTGAAACTTCTGCCGACGCCGCTGCGTATCCAGCTTGGCCGATGTTTGCAACGCATTCCGGCCCGTGCATGGCAACGGATTTTTTCCCCGGTAAGTGCTTTGCATCAACCCTTGAACCGAATCGGCGACCGTATCCCCAAACTCGCGGAAATGCTTGCCGTGAATGATCGACAGGCCCTGTATCGAAATATCATGTCCTTTTGGCAAAATCCGGCTGATGTTGTCGCCGGCGCACACGATGTCCCGACTCAGTTGCAACAAAGCGCTATCGATCTGGATTTTTTTCAACAGATGATGTATCTGGATAGCATCAGTTATTTGCCGGACGATATTTTAACCAAGGTCGATCGCGCGGCCATGGCAGTCAGCCTGGAAACACGTATTCCACTATTGGATCATCGCCTGGTCGAATTTGCCTGGTCCTTGCCGCAAGCGCTGAAAATCCGAAACGATGAGAGCAAAGGGTTGTTACGTCAGATCGCTTACCGCCATATTCCCAGACAACTTCTGGAGCGGCCTAAAGCCGGTTTTGCCATACCCCTGGCAAGCTGGTTGCGACAGGATTTGCGCCCTTGGGCGGAGGATTTACTGGACGCAACCCAAATGCATCAACAAGGTTTTTTGGATGCGGAAAAGATACAAATAAAGTGGCGGGAACATGTTTCCGGAAGCCGCAACTGGCATTATTACCTATGGAACGTTTTAATGTTTCAATTATGGCTGAATGCACGATAACTGTTATAATTTCTGAATTTAGTTTTAAAGAAGCGACGCATCTATGCCCCCCATTGTTTACGTAATCAATGTCGATTGGTATTTTGACCTGCATTGGTTACAACGGGCGAGGGCGCTAAAAAACAGCGGCGCCAGGGTTCATTTGATCATGGGCATGACAGACCCCGGTATTTTTGCCAAACTCCATGCCGAAGGTTTTGTCTGTCACCCCTGGAATATTGACCGGAAATCAATGAACCCATGGGTAAATTTTATACGGCTTATGGCGTTGTACCGGTTGCTGACGCAGATATCACCCACTCTGATTCATGCGATTACGATAAAACCCAATTTGTTTGTCGGCTTGTTGTCCTATGGTCTGAAAACGCCTTATATACTGAGCGTGACCGGAACCGGAATCATTTTTTCCGGAAAAACCCGGGCCATGAAAATGGCCAGACCCTGCATCCGCTTGCTTTATAAATTACCCCGGTATAATAAAACAAAACGTAAAATTATTTTTGAAAATGCAGAAGATCGCGATTATTTTATAAACCAAAAACTGTGCTCGGCGGATGAAGCGGTGACCATTCTCGGTGCCGGTGTGGATATCGACCTGTACCAGGCAACCGAACCAAATCCTGCCGGCCCGGTAACAATGCTTTTTGCCGCGCGTTTACTTTGGGACAAAGGCCTGGGCGATCTGATCGAAGCCTGCAGGTTACTGCGCCAGCGCGGCCTGGACTTCATATTACAGGTTGCAGGGATTATTGATAACGATGTACGTGATGCCATTGATATCCGTATATTGGAAGGCTGGCAACAGGAAGGGATCATTACTTGGCTGGGAACGGAAACCAATATGCCCAAGCGGCTTGCCAATACCGATATTGTGGTTTTGCCCACTTTTTACGGCGAAGGCATTCCCCGCATTTTAATCGAAGCGGCCGCCTGTGCCCGTCCCATTGTCACCACCGATACCGCCGGATGCCGGGAAATCGTAAAAAATGGCGACAATGGATTTCTGGTTCCACCCCGGAATATTGACAGCTTGGCGACGGCCCTGGAACGTTTGCTGCAAGCACCTGAATTAAGAAAACAAATGGGCTTGAATGGCCGAAAAAAAGTAGAACGGTATTTTTGTGAAAAAAAAGTGATTGATGAAACGATGTCACTTTACAATGAACTATTGCAATGAAAACGGTTTTGGTAACAGGCGCTAACGGCTTTATCGGTTCAATTTTATGCAAAAACTTGCTGGCAGCCTCCGCATTCGAGGTCAAGGCCGCCGTACGCCATCAGCCCGACCCGGCTAATCCGGCCACAGAAGTTCAGATAAACAATATCAACAGCCAAACCCCCTGGCATGATGCTTTGCAAAACGTCGATGTCATTGTTCATCTGGCCGCGCGTGTGCATATTATGGAAGAGACGGTAAACAACCCGAATAACTTGTTTTTTGATGTCAATTTGCATGGCACAAAAAACCTGGCCCGACAAGCGGCTGACGCCGGCGTGAAACGATTTATCTACATCAGCACAATCAAAGTCAATGGCGAAGGCAGCGGCAAGGTTTTATGCGCCGAAGCAAAAGCGACGCCGGCTGATGCCTATGCCGAGTCAAAATGGGCAGCCGAACAAGCCTTGGCTCAAATCGCCGAAGATACCGGTCTGGAAGTTATCATCATCAGACCCCCCCTGGTTTATGGGCCGGGCGTAAAGGGTAATTTTTTACGCCTGTTAAAACTGGTGGCGAGGGGTTTGCCTATTCCTTTAGGCGCTGTCAGCAATAAACGCAGCATGGTTTATGTTGACAACTTGTGCGATTTAATCAAAACCTGCATTACCCATCCCAAGGCGCCAGGCCAGGTTTTTTTGGTTTCCGACAACGAGGATTTGTCCACGCCGGAATTGATCGCCTTACTGGCTGTATCACTGAAACATTCCGAGAAACTGATTGCCATACCCGTTGCCTGGCTATCCCGGCTGGGCAAGCTGTTCGGCAAGGAAGCGGAAATACACAGGCTTTGCAGTTCCTTGCGTGTCGATATCAGCAAAACCACCGAATTATTGGATTGGCAACCCCCCTATAGTGTTCAGCAAGGCGTACAAGAAACGGTAAACTGGTTCCTGGCAAACAAATAAATGATTTTTGGCAGCCTGTTATTATTCACTACGTTGCTGAGTTTTTTCCTGACCCGGCAGGTCTACCGATATGCCTGCACCCATTTACTGGATATTCCCAATCAACGCAGTTCACATCAGGTTCCAACACCACGCGGTGGTGGACTGGCTATTGTGATCAGTTATTTCTCGTTCCTCGGCGGCATTTTTTTTCTGCTCAAACCACAACCCCAAATCTTGCCGGTTTTGGCAACCGGACTGCTTATCGCAACACTGGGTTTTTGGGATGATCATCGAGCGATTGCCGCCCGCTGGCGCTTTATCATTCATATTCTGACCGCCTGGTTGGCCTTGTACCTGATACAAGGTTTTCCAGCCTTACAATTGGGCACGTTATCACTCAATTTTGGCCTTACGGGTTACTTGATCGGCATTGTGTTTTTGGTTTGGCTGTTGAATTTATTCAATTTTATGGATGGCATCGATGCCATTGCCGCTTCCGAAACCATTTTTGTCAGTATGGCGCTGGCGATTTTCATGTATTTCAACAACCCCTGGCTGGCTTTGTCAGCGGCCGGCTTAGGTGCCAGTTGCCTGGGGTTCCTGGTCTACAACTGGCCACCCGCGAAAATTTTTATGGGTGATGTTGGCAGTGCTTTTCTGGGATTCCTGCTGGCTCTGCTAATACTCGTTTTTGTCCGGGAACAAGCCCGCTTCATGGCTATAGGATTGATTCTGCCCGCTGTTTTTATAACGGACGCCAGTTATACACTGATCTACCGTTTTATCGATGGTCAGCGATGGTATGCGGCTCATTGCAGCCATGCCTATCAACAATTGGCCAAACACAAAGGCCACCGCTATGTGGTCATTGCCGTCTGCCTCATCAACCTGTTCTGGCTGCTGCCTCTGGCCACCGTCATCTATTATAAACCTGAATGGTTCTGGCCCGGTCTGGCACTGGCCTATGGCCCTTTGTTGTTCATCGCTTACCGGCTTGGAGCGGGTCGTGCCGTACAGACACCGCATAAAGCCGCCTGTTTACCGAAATGAGGTCACCGCTTTCCCATGATGGATGATAGCGCTGTATGAATCGACCCATACGGCCCCGTTTGATCATTTTTCTGCACGATCTGGCCATGATTCCATTAGCCTGGTTCGGTGCCTATTGGCTGCGTTTTAATCTGGATGTCATTCCGGATTATTATTTTTATTCCGCTTTGGCTTTGTTGCCATTGGTTATATTGATTCAAGCGAACATATTCCTTTTCTTTGCCTTGTACCGGGGACTTTGGCGTTTTTCTTCGCTACCGGATTTTGTCCGTATCGGTAAAGCGGTTCTGGGCGGTGTATTTATGCTGGCCATTTCGCTGTTTTTGTTCAATCGCTTGCAAGGCGTACCCCGCGCCGTTTTACCCTTATATGTTTTTTTACTGCTCGCCTTGCTCTGTATCCCGCGTTTTCTATACCGGCTTTGGAAGGAACGCCGGCAGTATGAACGCGCTGGCAAACGGGTTTTGATCGTTGGCGCCGGTCGCGCCGGAGAAATGCTTGCCCGTGATCTGCTGAACGAAAACAATACCGGTTATGTTCCCTATGCTTTTGTCGATGACGATATCAACAAGCGCAAACGGGAAGTACGCGGGGTACCGGTCGTCGGTGACATTGACCAGATTCCGGAACTGATTGAAGCCTTGCAAATCGAAGCGATATTTATCGCCATTCCTTCCGCGACCGAAACCCAAATGCGCCGCATTGTCGAAATTTGTGAACAATGCGCGATCCATTTTCAAACCCTTCCATCCGTACAGGAACTACTGGCCGGTACGGTATCGAGAACCTGGCTGCGTGATGTTTCCATCGAGGATATTTTAGGCCGGGAACCCGTACACCTGGATTGGCAGGCGATCCGCGACAGTCTGCGCGATCAATGCGTTTTGGTTACCGGAGGCGGCGGCTCCATCGGCTCGGAACTGTGCAAACAGATCGCCTCTCTGCAGCCTGAAAAACTGCTGGTTTTCGACCAGTGCGAATTTAATTTATACCAAATCAATAAGCAATTATTGAACTGGTTCCCCGACCTTGATTTCCAGATTATCCTCGGCGATGTCACGGATCTGCTATCGGTACGCTGGACGATTGAACGGTATCGGCCAAAGGTTATTTTTCATGCCGCCGCTTATAAACATGTACCCTTGCTGGAAAACCAGATCCGGGAATCCATATACAACAACGTTATCGGTACCAAAATTGTGGCGGAAGCCGCACGCGCCCTGCAAGTCAGGCGCTTTGTCCTGATTTCCACAGACAAGGCCGTCAATCCGACCAATATCATGGGTGCCAGCAAACGCGCAGCGGAAATTCTGTGCCAAAACCTTGATGACCCTCGGGGAACCCGGTTTATCACCGTGCGTTTTGGCAATGTCCTCGATTCAGCAGGCAGTGTAGTACCCTTGTTTCGGGAACAAATCAAGAACGGCGGCCCGGTTACCGTGACCCATCCTGATATTACCCGTTATTTTATGACCATCCCCGAAGCCTGCCTGTTGATCATGCAGGCCGAAACGGTGGGCCAGGGCGGTGAGATTTTTGTATTGGACATGGGCGAGCCGATAAAAATTGCTTATCTGGCCGAACAAATGATAAAACTGAGCGGCAAACAGCCCGGAAAGGATATCGCTATCGAATATATTGGTCTGCGTCCGGGTGAAAAACTGTATGAAGAATTGTTTTACAAACAAGAACCTCTGCTTGAAACAGCGCACGATAAACTGTTCCTGGCCAAGGCACGAATTTATAATATGCCGGCCTGGACAAAACATCTTGCCGATCTGGAACAAGCCTGCCAGCAAAATAATCCGGAACAACAACGGGCTATTTTAAAAAAACTGGTTCCTGAATATCAGGAAAAAGAAACGGCAAAAAAAAACCCTGCACATCTTCCGATGTGAAGGGTTCAGGAGTCAAGCAGCATGATGAGGAGAAGTCTGCTTGTTCGTTACACTCAGGAGGTATAAATGATCAATGATTACCTGTAAAAAACAATCCGGCATTGCCGATGCAATGAATAGGCTGCATAGGATACAATGTTTACAGACATAAACAATATGCTATATTATAAACAAATTGTTTTTTATTAAGAAACAATGCAAAAGTCAATGCTTTTTTATCCGTACTCAGGTTCAATCCAGTGCGCTCCTGTCTACCGTCAGGCAAGCGTTTCGTCCCGATGGCCTGTGCATTTTCCGCAATCGTGACCGCGTGAGGTATAACAACAACCCATGGATAAGTTAACCAGCATGAACGTCTTTGTACGCGTCGCCAAAGCCGGCAGTTTCGCGGGTGGCGCCCGGGATTTGGCCATTTCCAGAGCCATGGCAACCAAACACATCATGCATCTGGAAAACGCGCTGGGGACGCGCTTGTTCAACCGCACCACCCGCAGCCTGAGTTTAACCGAGGTCGGCGCTTCTTATTTGCTCCGTTGCCAGCAAATACTCAACGAAATTAATGAAATCGAAGCCGAAGTCACCCAGATGCAGACCGAACCGCGGGGCACGTTGAAAATCACTGCCCCCCCTTTTATTGGCGGCGCTCATATCGCCCACGCCATTGCTGAGTTTCTGGGTCTGCATCCGGATTTGCGGGTAGAAATGTTGCTCCAGAGCAGTCCAGGCGATCTGGTCGATGAAGCCATCGACATGGCCATTTTTCTCGGGCAACTGGACGATACCAGCCTGATCGCACGCAAACTGGCCAGCTCACCGCTGATCGTATGCGGCTCCCCCGATTATTTTTCCCGCCACGGCACCCCCCAAACCCCCGAGGCGCTGAGCCAACACAGTTGTCTGGTCAACTGGGCGATTCCGCCCCGCGATCAATGGAGTTTTCAAAAAAATAACACGGAACTCATCATCAAGGTCTCCGGCCGTATGCAGGCCAATGTCGCAGGCCCGTTACGGGTTGCAGCCGTCAAGGGACAAGGGCTGGTCATGCTGCCCTCTTATATTGTTGGCCGGGATATTGAAAAAGGGAAACTGCAAATCGTTCTCAATGAATACACCCATCTGCCTTTGGACATTCATGCCGTTTATCCACATCGTAAATACCTGTCGGCAAAGGTGCGGACGTTCCTCGATTTTCTGCAACCCTGGTTACAAAAGCGGTTGGCTCTGGAAGGCTTTTCATGAACCAAACAACACAAAACAAATGGGATGCCTGTTACAGCCAGAATAAAACCCCACCCGAAGTCGCGGGCATATTACGGGAAAATGATTTCTTGTTGCCGGAAACCGGCACGGCCCTGGATTTAGCCTGCGGTCTCGGTGCAAACGCCTTGTTTCTGGCAAAACGAGGTCTGACCGTAACGGCTTTGGATATTTCAGAGGTGGCACTGCAATCTGTATCTGCGCAGGCGGCGTTAGAACAACTGATCATCGATACCCGGGTCTGCGATATTCAGGCCGATACACTGCCAAAACAGGCTTATGATGTCATTATTATAAGCCGTTTTCTTGACCGTTCGCTCAACAATGCGATAATAGAAGGTTTGAAACCGGATGGCCTGCTGTTTTACCAGACCTTTACATGCGAAAAAACCCATGTTTACGGCCCGAAAAACCCGCATTATCGGTTACAACCTAACGAATTGCTGAAACTGTTCGCGCCATTGCGGGCCGTTTTTTATCGGGAATACGGCCTGATTGGCCATTCAGACTACGGCTTGAGAAACGAAGCCCAATTTATAGGACAAAAATCTTAGTGATAGAACATATTAGAAACATAGCCATCATCGCCCACGTCGATCATGGTAAAACCACATTGGTGGATAAATTACTGCAACAATCCGGAACTTTTGCCGCCCACGAAAGTGTTTCGGAACGCGTCATGGATTCCAACGATCTGGAAAAGGAACGCGGTATCACCATCCTGGCAAAAAACACTGCAATCGATTGGAACGGCTATCATATCAATATCGTGGACACACCGGGACACGCAGACTTTGGTGGTGAGGTGGAACGGGTTTTGTCGATGGTCGATTCGGTATTGTTACTGGTTGACGCCGTTGATGGCCCCATGCCCCAGACCCGTTTCGTGACCCAAAAAGCGTTTGCACTCGGCCTGAAACCCATTGTCGTCATCAACAAAATTGACCGGCCCGGTGCCCGGCCCGACTGGGTTCTGGATCAAACCTTCGATCTGTTTGATCGCCTGGGTGCAACCGATGAACAACTGGATTTTCCGGTCATTTATGCATCGGCATTAAACGGTTATGCCGGTGAGGATGAACAGATCACATCCGGCGACATGACACCGCTGTTTGAAACGATCATCAATAAAGTCAAGCCGCCAAACGTTGATCTGGAGGGCCCTTTCCAGATGCAGGTCAGCAGTCTGGATTACAATGCCTACGTTGGCGTCATCGGTATAGGCCGTATCCAGCGCGGCACCCTTAAAGCCAATACGCCCTTGACGGTTATCAGCCGCGATAGGCAACAACGCAATGCGCGTATATTGCAGATTTTCGGTTTTCATGGTCTGGAACGGGTTGAAGTCCCGGAAGCCAAAGCCGGTGATATCATCGCCTTTACCGGCATCGACAAACTGGAAATTTCCGATACCCTGTGCCATCCGGACAGCGTGGAGGCGTTACCGCCACTGACCGTTGACGAACCGACCGTCAGCATGACGTTTCAGGTCAACACTTCACCCTTCGCCGGCCGCGAGGGCAAATACCTCACCTCCCGGCAAATCCGCGACCGCCTGCACCGGGAATTGCAACATAATGTCGCGTTACGGGTTGAAGACACCAACGATCCGGACAAATTCAAGGTTTCCGGACGCGGTGAACTGCATTTATCGATTCTGATTGAGAATATGCGCCGTGAAGGTTATGAGCTTGGCGTTTCCCGCCCGGAAGTCATCATCCGGGAAATCGATGGTGAAAAACAGGAACCTTACGAGAGGGTAACCATCGAAGTTGAGGAACAACACCAGGGCACGGTCATGGAAAAAATTGGCGAAAGGAAAGGCGAATTATTGAATATGGTTCCGGATGGGAAAGGACGCATCCGCCTGGAATACATGATGCCGTCACGTGGCCTTATCGGTTTTCAAACCGAATTCATGACTGCAACCTCCGGTTCCGGCTTGCTTTATCATGTTTTTGACCACTATGGCCCGATCAAACCCGGCCTGGTTGGAGGCCGCCAGAATGGTGTCTTGATCGCCAATGTACAAGGCAAGGCGCTGGCCTTTGCCCTGTTTAATTTACAGGAACGGGGTAAATTATTTCTTGTGCATGGCGATGAAGTTTATGAAGGTATGCTGGTGGGCATACACAGCCGCAACAACGATTTGGTCGTCAACCCGACAAAAGCCAAGCAATTGACCAATATCCGCGCCGCCGGCAACGATGAGAACCTGATCCTGACACCCATCCAGAAAATGACGCTGGAACAGGCGCTGGAATTCATCGATGACGATGAACTGGTCGAAGTGACACCAGAGTCCATCCGTCTGCGTAAAAAATTATTGCTGGAACATGAAAGGAAAAGAGCTTCCCGCAATGCGGCATAAAGTTAAATCACGCCCGGCTCAAATAGCGGCCGGGTTCATTGATAAACAGAGAGTCAAGGCGGATGCAACAGCGTAGCGCAACTATCGAACGTAATACCCTGGAAACCCAAATCCGTATCAAAATCAACCTGGACGGTCAGGGTCAATCGGCGTTTGTCACCGGAGTTCCATTCCTTGACCATATGCTCGATCAAGTGGCCCGGCATGGTCTAATCGATCTGGATATCCGTGCCAAAGGCGATTTGCACATCGATGCCCATCATACCGTCGAAGACATCGGCATTACCCTGGGTCAGGCATTCTCAAGCGCATTGGCCGATAAAAAAGGCATCTGCCGTTATGGTCATGCTTATGTACCACTGGATGAAGCCCTGTCCCGGGTGGTCGTGGATTTTTCCGGACGCCCCGGTTTGTTTTACGAGGTCAGCTATCCCCGGGCAATGATCGGCAGCTTTGATGTCGACTTGTTGCGCGAATTTTTTCAGGGTTTTGTGAATCACGCAGGCATAACCCTGCATATCGACAATCTGAAAGGCACTAACGCCCATCATATCGCCGAAACCCTTTTCAAGGCATTGGGGCGGGCATTACGCATGGCCGTTGCCATTGACCCAGGTATGCAAGGCATCCTGCCTTCCACTAAAGGCCATTTATAAATATCAAAACATTCGTACCAACTCCCCCTCTGAAAAGCAGGTGTAGGTTGTTGATTTATCAGGCTTGCCCAGCCCTTCCACGGAAGAGCTGGGCTTGCATAATTTGGGATGTTATGCAAAACGACAGGGATGTATTCACGTGTCCTGATAAATCAATAACCTGCGACGGCTACAACACAATCGGGTGAGTAGTTACGACTATTTTTAAATTATGTGAGAACGCCCCCCTGGTTAAAAGTTTTATTGTTTTCCAGCACACATTCGCCCAATGCAATCACTCGACTGTTACCGCTTTTGCCAGGTTTCGCGGTTGATCGACATCGGTTCCTTTCAAGACCGCGACATGGTAAGCGAGTAACTGTAAGGGAATAACATACAGAATTGGTGCGATTTCCTTGGCAACTTTGGGTATGCGGATAATTTCAACCTGGGCATCGGCTTCCGGCTGCAAGGTTTCGTCCATGAACACAATAAGTTGGCCACCTCTGGCGCGCACTTCCTGTAAGTTGGAACGTAATTTTTCCAGCAAATTGTTATTGGGCGCAACCGCAATCACCGGCATATCGGCATCAATCAACGCCAACGGCCCATGTTTCAACTCTCCCGCCGGATAAGCCTCGGCATGGATATACGATATTTCCTTTAGTTTCAAGGCACCTTCCATCGCAATAGGATAATGCGTTCCCCGACCCAAAAACAGGGCATGATTTTTTTCCGCAAAAGATTCGGACAAGCACTTGATCGGTTCGTTTAAATTTAAAACTTTTTCGATAATGCCGGGCAAGCTGAATAAATCGGATACAATTTTCCGCTCGATCCGGGCTTCCAGTTTAAAGCGCCGACCCAACGCAATAACCAGCAACATCAATGCAACCAGTTGAGTCGTAAAGGCTTTGGTGGAGGCAACTCCGATTTCCGGACCGGCGCGGGTCATCAAGATTAAATCCGATGCACGGGTCAAAGAACTTTCAGCAACATTGCAGATAGCCAAAGCGTATTTTGCTCCCAACCGCTTCGCTTCTTGCAATGCCGCCAATGTATCCGCAGTTTCCCCCGATTGCGATAGGGTAACAATGAGCGTGTTTTGCGCCAATACCGGATTTCTATAACGAAATTCGCTGGCGACTTCGATCGAGCAGGGCACACCCGCCAGTTTTTCCAGCCAGTACCGTGCTACCATGCCAGCATGGTAACTGGTCCCACAAGCGATAATTTGTACCGATTGAACCTGGTCAAATACAGCTCCGGCATTATGCCCGAACACATTTTCCTGCAAGCGCCCATCAATAAAACGGCCTTCCAGGGTTTCCGAAACAGCCCAGGGCTGCTCGAATATTTCCTTGAGCATGTAATGCCGATACGCGCCTTTGTCTACCGCATCCGCCGTTAACTGACTTTGTTTTATCGGCCTTTCAACAAGCTCACCTTGCTCATTGTAAATAACGATCCGGTTGGTTTTGAGCTCGGCGATATCGCCATCTTCAAGAAAAATGAAGCGTTGGGTGACCGGCAACAGGGCGGCAACGTCCGAGGCTATAAAATATTCGCCCAGCCCCACCCCGATTACAAGCGGGCTGCCTTTGCGGCAAGCAATCAAGGTATCCGGCGAATCACGTTCTATAACACCCAGGGCATAAGCCCCCTGTAAAGACCTGACCGTGTTGCTCACCGCCATCAGCAAATTATCGGTATTTTGCAATTCGGCATCAATCTGATGCACAATCACTTCGGTATCGGTTTCCGAGGTAAACCGGTATCCCTGATTTAACTGATCGCAACGTAGAGCTTCATGGTTTTCAATGATGCCATTATGCACCACCGCCACCCGATTACGGCAGACATGAGGATGCGCGTTATGGGTACTGGGTTTGCCGTGCGTTGCCCAGCGGGTATGGGCGATTCCGGTTGTTCCCTGCAGCGGTTGCCGGGCCAGCAAGGCTTCCAGTTCCGCTACTTTTCCAAGTTGTCTTTTCCGGTGTATCGTTCTCTTGTCCACAACCGCGACGCCTGCCGAATCATAACCCCGGTATTCCAGCCTTTTCAGACCCTCCAAAAGGATGGGCAAGACATTGCGTTGCGCTACCGCACCCACGATTCCACACATGCTCAAGACTCCTGTTTCTTGGGCCTTTTCCAGCCGGCAATACTTATCTGTTTCGCCCTTGTCAAAGTCAATTGATTATCCGGTGCCTCCTTGCTGATCGTGGAACCGGCACCAATGGTCGCATTTTCTCCGATTGTGACCGGAGCAATCAATTGGGCGTTGGAACCAATAAAAGCCCTGTTGCCGATAATTGTCTGATATTTGTTAGCGCCATCATAATTGCAAGTTATCGTGCCGGCGCCAATATTGACCTGCTCGCCGACCCGGGCATCACCGATATAACTGAGGTGATTGATTTTGCTGCCTGCAGCAACGGCAGTTTTTTTGATTTCCACAAAATTACCGATATGTACCTGTGCTGCCAACTCGGTTTGCGGTCTCAGCCGTGCGAAGGGACCAATCCGGCTGCCCGCCCCGATATAGGCCTGGTCAATAATGCAATTCGGTAAAATTTCCACATCGTCAGCGATAACCGAATCACGAATGATACTGTTTGCACCAATGCGTACACGGTTACCCAGGCGAATATTACCTTGCAGAATCACATTGGCATCAATTTCTATATCGCTCCCAGCCTGTTCCAGGCGGCCACGCAAATCGAAACGAGTTGGATCATACAGCGTCACCCCTTGCTGCATGAGCTGCTGCGCCTGCTGCCGTTGGTAAACACGTTCCAGATGGGCCAGCTGTATTTTGTCATTGACACCCAGTACTTCATCCGGATTTTGCGCGCCCACTGTGGCAATGGCAAAACCATCATGAACCGCCATGGCGATAATATCGGTCAAATAATACTCTTTTTGGGCATTGTTGTTTTTTAGCCGCGTCAGCCAATTTTTCAATGGCTTGCCCGGCACAGCCATAATACCGGTATTGACTTCGTCAATCGCCTTGATCGTGCCGGAAGCGTCTTTTTCCTCGACGATTTGTATGACCTTGCCGGATGTATCCCGAATGATTCTTCCATAACCCCGTGGGTCATCCAGGTGAACAGTCAACAAGGCCATTGTTTTGGAACCAACTTCGTTCAGCAAGGCTTCAATAGTAGCTAACTCAAGCAAAGGCACATCACCATACAAAATCAACACATGATCTTCATCATGAATATGATCGATTGCCTGTTGCACGGCATGTCCGGTACCCAGACGCTGGGCCTGTTCTATCCAGCTTACCGGTAATGCCGCCAATTCTTCCAGTACCTGGTCAGCACCATGCCCATAGACAACATAAACCTTATTGTCTGGCAATCGGAAACTGGTATTGGCAACATGCTCTAACAAGGTTGTCCCTGCAATCTTGTGTAAAACCTTGGGTTTTTCCGAACGCATGCGGGTACCTTGTCCGGCGGCAAGAATAATGGTTTTGATATTCATTATGCTCCTTGAGATCAGGCTATTATCATTGTTCAATTTCCATTGACAGATGTCTCCATTTTAGACAAGGCTGCTGAATTTTTCATGTTAATTAAAAAAAGCCCGACAATATGAGGGTAACCATATTACCGGGCTTTCAAGCCTTTTTGAGGCGTAATCGACTACCCGCCCCGTTTTCTCAATCTATCCAGGGTTCTTAGTTGCATAACGGCTTCAGCAAGTCGCGCCTGGGCTTTTGCATAATCAATTTGCCCGGATTTGTCCGCCAGCGCCTCTTCAGCCCTGGCTTTCGCCTCCAGAGCTGCGACTTCATCAATATCCTTGGCGCGTATTGCCGTATCGGTCAATATCGTCACTAAATGTGGCTGTACTTCGATCATACCACCTGAAACATAAAATGGATGTTGTTCGGTTTCACTCACTTTGACCCGCACTTCACCCGGCACCAGCCTGGAAATAAAAGGTGCGTGCCGCGGCGTAATGCCGACTTCACCCATCTCAGCCGGGGCGAATACCATCTCGGCGAGCCCCGAATAAAGTTCTTGTTCAGCGCTTACGATATCAACATGAATTGTCATGGGCATAATTTCCACCTGTGGCTACCGCCTTTACATACCTTTCGCTTTTTCTATCGCTTCGTCAATCGTACCCACCATATAAAAGGCCTGTTCCGGCAAATCATCATATTCACCTTCGACAATGCCTTTGAAGCCGGCAATGGTATCTTTTAATGGCACATACTTACCTGGGGAACCGGTAAACACTTCCGCGACAAAAAATGGTTGTGACAGAAAGCGCTGAATTTTACGCGCTCTGGACACGGTCAGTTTATCTTCCTCGGACAATTCATCCATGCCCAAAATAGCGATAATATCACGCAACTCCTTGTACCGCTGCAAAGTACCCTGTACCTTACGGGCAACATCATAATGTTCCTGACCAATCACCAATGGATCAAGCTGACGGCTGGTTGAATCCAGAGGATCCACCGCCGGATAAATACCCAGTTCGGCAATCTGCCTGGACAATACCACGGTTGCATCGAGATGCGCGAATGTCGTTGCCGGTGATGGGTCGGTCAAATCATCGGCAGGCACATAAACCGCCTGAATCGACGTGATCGATCCGGTTTTGGTTGAGGTGATACGTTCCTGAAGTACACCCATTTCTTCAGCCAGGTTGGGCTGATAACCTACCGCCGATGGCATACGGCCCAACAGTGCCGACACCTCCGTACCGGCCAGGGTATAACGGTAAATATTATCGACGAAAAACAATACATCCCGGCCTTCTTCCCGGAAATATTCCGCCATCGTCAAACCGGTCAAAGCGACACGCAAACGGTTACCCGGTGGCTCGTTCATCTGCCCGTAAACCAATGATACTTTATCGATAACATTGGAATCGGTCATTTCATGATAGAAATCGTTACCTTCCCGGGTACGCTCACCAACCCCGGCAAATACCGAAAAACCACTGTGTTCTATGGCAATGTTACGAATCAATTCCATCATATTGACCGTCTTGCCCACGCCGGCACCACCGAACAAGCCGACCTTGCCACCTTTGGCAAAAGGACAAACCAAATCAATAACCTTGATACCGGTTTCCAATAATTCATTGGCTGGCGCCTGCTCCTCATAAGAGGGGGCTTTACGGTGAATGCCCCATTTTTCCTTCTCGCCAATCGGTCCTTTTTCGTCAATAGGCTGTCCCAAAACATTCATGATGCGGCCCAGGGTTTCCCTGCCCACCGGTACCGAGATAGCGCTTCCTGTGTTGTCAACCGCCAGGCCACGGCTTAAACCATCCGTCGAACCCATGGCAATGGTTCTGACGACACCATCACCCAACTGTTGTTGCACTTCCAAAACAATATCCCTGTCTTCGACGTTCAACGCGTCATATACTTTTGGCAGGCTTTCCCGCGGAAATTCCACGTCAACTACCGCACCAATAATTTGAACGATTTTACCCGAACTCATTGTGTCGTCCTCTTAAAATTCTTTTTCTGTCAATTCGTTTTATCTGCTTAAACGGCAGCAGCGCCCGCGACAATTTCCGAAATTTCCTGCGTAATAGCCGCCTGTCTCGCTTTATTGTAAACAAGCTGCAATTCATCAATAAGATTGCCGGCGTTATCCGATGCGCTTTTCATTGCAACCATACGCGCCGCCTGCTCACAAGCGTTATTTTCCACCAACCCTTGATAAACGATGGACTCAATGTAACGGCTCAGCAAATTTTCCAGAACTTCCTTGGCATCCGGCTCATACAAATAATCCCAGTGGCCTTTCAGTTCCTCATCAATTTCCTCGGTTACCACAGGAAGCAGTTTATCCAGCAAAGGCTTTTGTGTCATGGTGTTGACAAACTCGTTATACACAACATGCAACTCATCGATCCGGCCTTCGGCAAACGCGTCCAGCATGATTTTCAAAACACCAACAATATCTTCAAGATGCGGCGTATCACCCAATTTTGTGACCTGGCCGACAATATTAGCGCCGAGACTGGAAAAAAAACTGGTCGCTTTGCTGCCAATTGTGCAAATATCCATTTCGATACCCGCCTCATCCCATTGCTGCATCTGTTTGAGGGTTTTTCTGAACAGATTGGCATTCAGCCCACCACACAAGCCCCGATCCGATGAAATGATGATCATGCCAACCCGTTTTACATCACGCACATTGAAAAACTCATGCCGGTATTCCGGATTGGCATGTGCCAGATGTTTTATAATTCTGGCAATTTTCTGAGAATAAGGGCGCGTCGCCTGCATTTTCGCCTGAGTTTTACGCATTTTACTCGCGGCAACCATTTCCATTGCCCGGGTAATTTTTTGCGTATTTTTAATGCTTGCGATTTTGGTGCGTATCTCTTTACCTACAGCCATGAGCAGACCTTTTACCAGCTATGTGTTTTGATGAACGAATCCAAAGCCGCTTTCAGGCTTTGCTGAATATCATCATTGTAATCGCCGCTTGCATCGATACTTTCCATCAGTTCAGTATGCTCGGATCGCATATACAACTGCAAAGCATCTTCAAAATCACGCACCTTGTTCACCTCTACAGCATCGAGATAACCTTCGTTGGCCGCATACAAGGATACCGCCATTTGTGCTACCGACATTGGTGTATATTGATTTTGTTTCATCAACTCGGTAACCCGCTGACCTCGTTCAATCTGCTTGCGTGTACTTTCATCCAAATCTGATGCAAACTGGGCAAATGCGGCCAATTCACGGTATTGCGCCAAATCAAGACGGATACCACCGCCCAGTTTTTTGATGATTTTGGTTTGTGCCGCACCACCAACCCGCGATACCGACAAGCCCGCATTGACTGCGGGACGGATGCCCGAGTTGAACAAATCCGTTTCCAGAAAGATTTGTCCATCGGTGATCGAAATCACGTTGGTTGGCACGAATGCCGATACGTCCCCGGCCTGGGTTTCGATAATCGGCAGGGCGGTCAATGAACCGGTTTTGCCCTTGACCTTGCCAGCGGTCAGTTTTTCAACTTCTTCGGCATTGATACGCGCGGCTCTTTCCAACAATCTTGAATGCAAATAAAATACATCACCGGGATAAGCCTCACGTCCTGGCGGACGGCGCAACAGCAACGATACCTGCCGGTAAGCCCAGGCTTGTTTGGTCAGGTCATCATAGATAATCAGCGCATCCTCGCCCTGATCGCGGAAAAACTCACCCATCGAGCAGCCGGTATACGGCGCGATAAACTGCAAGGCCGCAGATTCGGAAGCCGAAGCGACAACGACGATGGTATGTTCCATCGCGCCATGCTCTTCCAGCTTACGGACGACGTTGGCAATCGAGGATTGTTTCTGGCCGATAGCCACATAAATACATTTGATGCCGGTGCCTTTCTGATTGATGATGGCATCGACAGCGATGGCGGTTTTTCCGGTTTGCCGGTCACCAATAATCAATTCCCGCTGGCCACGACCGATCGGAATCATCGAGTCAATTGATTTCAATCCGGTCTGTACCGGTTGATCGACCGATTGACGCGCGATTACACCGGGTGCAATCTTTTCAATGGGTGAGTTATGTTCGGTTTCAATAGCGCCTTTGCCGTCTATCGGATTACCCAGGGCATCGACAACACGGCCCAGCAAGGACTCACCAACCGGTACTTCCAGAATTTTACCGGTACATTTTACCGTATCACCTTCCGAGATATGTTCGTAAGCGCCCAAAATAACGGCGCCCACCGAATCTCTTTCCAGGTTTAACGCCATGCCATAGGTATTGCCTGGAAATTCGAGCATTTCGCCCTGCATTGCCTCAGACAATCCGTGAATTCTTACAATACCATCGGTCACACTGACAACAGTGCCTTCGGTATGCGCTTCGATACTGAGATCGAAATTTTCGATCTTTTTCTTGATCAGATCACTTATTTCAGATGGGTTTAGTTGCATGTTTATTTTCTCACTCTAGCCATTTAGAGCTGTTTGGCTAATTGTTGAAGCCGCCCTTTAATCGAGCCGTCAATAACCTGGTCACCGGCGCGAACCAAAATTCCGCCTATCAATGATTTGTCGATAGCCACATTGACATTGACTTTTTTATTCAGCCTTTTGGTCAACGCGGCACTCAGTTTTTGCACCTCTTGTTTATTGAGGGCAAACGCACTCCATACATCGACATCGACATAACCTTCATCTTCCGCCTTGTATTGTTCATACAGGGCCGCAATATGAGGAAGCAAAGCCAGGCGGCCATTGTGCACCAGCAATTTTATAAAATTGGCGCCCTGATCATCGATTTGCTGCGCACAAATATCCAGTAACAATTCAGTAAATTTCTGCCGATCGACAGCCGGGTTACCCATTGCCGATGCTATTTCCGGATCTTGTACGACAGCGGACAAAAATTTCAGCGTTTGTGACCATTGCACAAGCGCGGCAGACTCTTTTGCGGTCTTGAAAACGGCTTCGGCGTAGGGCCTGGCCAGGGTCGCTGTTTCGGTCATTCTGCCTTACCTAGCTGCTCTGATAGCTTGGATACAATGCCCTGGTGTTTTGTTTTATCCACCTCGGATTGCAGTATTTGCTCAGCCGCCTTTAACGCCAGTACCGACACTTCTTTACGCAAACCTTCCTGTGCGGTTTGCATATCGTGTTCAATCTGGGCGTTGGCAGCCAAAATCAAACGCTCGCCTTCTTTTTTGGCATTGTCTTTTGATTCCTCGACCAGTTCATTGGCACGTTTTTGCGCCAGGGTGACAATTTCGGCCGACTGCTCTTTGGCTTCCTTGAGAACACTCTTGGCTTTTTTCTCGGCCAGCTCCATTTCTTCCTGCCCGCGTTCGGCAGCCGCCAAACCTTCGGCAATTTTCTTTTTGCGTTCTTCAAGTGCCTGCATAATGGGTGGCCAGATATACTTCATGGTAAACCATACCAGAAGTGTAAAGGTTATCATTTGGCCGATCAGAGTAGCATTGATACTCATGACACATTCCTCATGTTGCTGTTAAAAGGAGCCAGCCTCAACCTGCGGCAGACTGTACAGCCGATAAGAATGGATTCGCGAATGTAAAAAACAGCGCCATACCCACACCGATCATTGTTACCGCATCCAAAAGACCCGCGACGATAAACATTTTGACCTGTAACATAGGCACCAACTCAGGCTGACGGGCCGCGCCTTCCAAAAATTTGCCACCCAGCAGACCAAAACCGATCGCTGTACCGACAGCGCCCATACCCAGAATCAGACCGACCGCGATGGCCGTCAACCCCTGAACATCAGCGATTAATGATGCAATTTCCATGATACCTCCGAACTAAAAAAATAATAAGATTAATGAAACAGAAAGTTAGTGGTCTTCATGCGCCATACTGAGATACACGATCGTTAAGACCATAAAAATAAACGCCTGCAGCGTAATAATAAGGATATGGAATATAGCCCACGGAAAACTCAGCAGTGGTTGCAGCAAAGGAGGCAACAACGCAATCAGGATAAAGATAAGTTCACCCGCGTAAAGATTACCGAACAAACGAAGCGCCAGTGAAATCGGTTTCGCCAATTCCTCGACCAGTTTGAGCATCAGGTTGAATGGCATCATCCACGGACCGAAAGGATGAAACAATAATTCCTTGGCAAATCCCCAAGGACCTTTTATCACGATGCTATAAAAAATGATAAGACCAAAAACACTGATGGACAGGGCAAAGGTTGCATTCAGGTCTGTGCTGGGCACAACCCGCAAATAATCGATACCCATCACTGCCCCGGTTGACGGCAACAAGTCAACCGGAAAAAGATCCATGAAGTTCCAAAGAAAAACCCAACAAAAGATCGATAACGCCAGTGGTGCAATCAATTTGCTTCGCCCATGGAAGGTGTCTTTCACCTGGCCATCGACAAATTCAATCAACAGCTCGGCGAAATTTTGTACAGGACCCGGCACATCCGACGTTACCTTGTCCGCCACTGTCTTGAAAAACCAGATAAAAAGGATACCCAAAAGCGCCGAAAAAAACAGCGTATCAAGATGCAGTGTCCAAAAACCCTCGCCAACCGTCAGCGGCGTCAAGTGATGAACAATATACCCTGTAGTGCCACCTTCACTAGCCATTATGAACTCACAACTTAACTAAACAATTAACTCAATATTCGCGCCACACCAACAACGCAACCCAAAAAACAGATAACACAGCCAAGTAACCAATCAGCAGAGGGAAAAAATTCAGACCCGGTACCTGGAATATCAGAAAAAACAGTACGGCTGTCAGAATTAATTTTCCAGATTCCCCGGCATAAAAGGAACGCATTATTTTCTTTGCGGTTTTCCCTTTCGACAAACTGATGTGTAATGCGAAGTAAAGATTCGGTATAAACGCTGCCAATCCACCCAGCATCGACGATACGGATTTTTGGGTTTCGCCAGTTGCAAAAAAAACCGATGCTATGAATAGCACAACCAAGGCTTGCAAGAGCAATACTTTTTCGACAGTAGAAAATATTCTCCCGCCCGCCATAATGAACCTCTACCTATTCAGCTTGGGGATTATAGCCATGGCCCCAAATTAAATCAAGATACATTGCTATCAATAGCCATCAGTCCCGGTTGGAAAAAACAAAATGGATTTTGTGATTTTTCAGGTGTTATACTGCGCAAGGCTACAGTTTCGGATTTTGGGTATCGCGGTAGCCTACTCAAGGCCAATCCGCCCGGCACCTTATTTGTTCCCAAAAAACAATTTTTATCGTAACGGCTCACCCGGTTGTGTTGTAGCCGGCGCAGGTCATTAATTTATCAGGACGTGAATACATCCCTGTTGTTCTGCATAACATCCTAAGCTGGGCAAGCCTGATAAATCAACAACCTGCACCTGCTTTTCAGAGAGGGTGAGTCGATACTTTTTATCTATTCATTCCGGCAAGCGTTTTATCTTGATGTAAGATTCATTTTCCACATTCGTGACCGTGCAAATATATATCGATGAACACATTAAACCCGCAACAACAAACCGCCGTTAAAATCATTGATCGGCCGCTCCTGGTTCTGGCCGGCGCGGGCAGCGGCAAAACCCGGGTGATTACCGAAAAAATCGCTTATCTGGTCAAGCAAGGACTGCCAGCACGCCACATCGCTGCCCTGACCTTTACCAACAAAGCCGCCCGGGAAATGAAAAACCGGGTTACGGGTTTGCTCAACGAACAACAAACGCGCGGTTTACGGGTCTCGACGTTTCATTCATTGGGCCTGGATATTTTGCGCCGGGAGCATAAGGCATTGGGTTATAAGGCAGCCTTATCGCTGTTTGATGAACAGGACAAAATCACACTGCTGAAAAGCCTGATCGAACAGGGTTGCAAGGATTGTGATAGCGAGCAGGTTGAACAATATGCTTGGCAAATCGGTGCCTGGAAAAATGCGTTTGTCGATGTCGAACAAATCCTTGCCGACACAAACAACAGCCAATACCCGATCGCCAGACTGTATGAAGCCTACGTGCGCCAGTTACAGGCCTATAATGCCGTGGATTTTGATGATCTGATTTTGTTACCGGTACGCTTGTTTCGCGAAAAACCGGACATTTTGACAAAATGGCAAAACAAAATCCGTTATTTGCTGATCGATGAATATCAGGATACCAATATCACCCAATATGAGCTGATCAAATTACTGACCGGAAAACTGGGACGATTTACCGTTGTCGGCGATGACGACCAATCGATTTATGCCTGGCGCGGCGCCCAACCGGAGAACCTGGCGCAATTGCAAAAAGATTTCCAGCGCCTGGAAGTCATCAAGCTGGAACAGAATTACCGCTCAACCGGACGTATTCTAAAGGTTGCCAATCACTTGATCGCAAATAATTCACATGTCTTTGAAAAACGCCTGTGGAGTGATTTGGGATATGGCGATCCCTTGCGGGTTCTGAGCCACAAGGATGAACAACAGGAGGCGCAGCAAATCGTATCCGAAATCATCCATCATAAATTCAAGACCGGCGCTCAATATCGCGATTACGCCATTCTTTATCGTGGCAACCATCAATCGCGTCTGTTCGAGCGCTGTTTGCGGGAAAACAATATCCCTTATTTCATCAGCGGCGGCCTGTCTTTTTTCGCTTATTCGGAAATCAAGGACATCCTGGCTTATTTGCGCCTGTTGGTGAATCATGAGGATGACGCGGCCTTTCTGCGCATCATTAACACGCCGCGCCGGGAAATTGGCCCGGGAACCCTGGAAAAACTGGGCGCTTACGCCAATGAACGTCATATCAGCCTGTTCAGTGCCTGTTTTGAACTGGGCCTGGGGCAAAAACTGGCGGAAAAACCCCGCCAGCGTCTGCAAAAATTCTGTGCCTGGATCAATGATACCGCCGACCGGATACGGCGCGGCGACAGCTTTTCGGTCATCGACGAACTTATCCGCCAAATCGGCTATGAACACTGGCTGAAGGAAAACAGTAAAAGCCAGGCCCAGGCCGAACGTAAAATACGCAATGTGCAGGAATTGCTGGACTGGTTAAAGCGGTTATCGAAAAACGCGGCAAACGGCGAGGCCAGCCTGGACGAAGTGGTCGCCAAAATCCTGCTCATGGATATTCTGGAACGCAACCAGGAAACCGAATCCGGCGATCAGGTGCGCTTGATGACCTTGCATGCGGCGAAAGGCCTGGAATTCCCGCATGTATTTTTAATCGGCATCGAAGAAAACCTGCTGCCGCATCAAAACAGCATCGAAACCGGTAATATCGAGGAAGAACGACGCCTCGCCTATGTTGGCATCACCCGCGCCCAGCGCAGTTGTACCTTCAGTTATTGCACCCATCGTAAACGCTACGGTGAAATCACCGAATGCGAACCCAGCCGTTTTTTAAACGAATTGCCCGAAGCCGATCTGGAATGGGCCAGTAAAAAACCGATCAATCCGAAAATACAAAAACAACGTGGCAAGGCCTCCCTGGCCCAGTTGAAAACCCTGCTTTCATGAATCCGCTGCCTTTAGGTTTATACATCCATATTCCCTGGTGTATCCGCAAATGCCCTTATTGTGATTTCAATTCACATGCACGTAAAACCGAATTGCCCGAATCGCGCTATATCGAAGCCTTATTGCTGGATTTGCAACGGGATTTACAGTTTTTTGCGATAAACCGCCCCATTCGGCATATTTTTATCGGCGGCGGCACACCCAGTCTGTTGACGCCGGAAGCCTTGGATCGTTTGTTAAACGGTATCTATCAGCAAACAGGTTTTGAAAAAAACATTGAAATTACGCTGGAAGCCAACCCGGGCACGTTTGAAAGTGAAAAATTCGCCGAGTTCAGAGCGCTGGGCATCAACCGCCTGTCTATCGGCATACAAAGTTTCAATGATCAATGCCTGCAACGCCTGGGAAGAGTACATTGCGGCCGCGAAGCCCGACGTGCCGTGGAAATCGCACACCAGGCCGGATTTGAAAATTTCAATCTGGACCTGATGTTTGGTCTGCCGGAAGCGGCGCCCGGCACCAGCTTGCAAGATATCCGCATGGCCCTGGCCTTGCAACCCAGGCATCTTTCCTTTTATCAACTCACCCTGGAACCCAACACCTGGTTTCACAAACAGCCACCGCATCTCCCCAATCCCGATGCCATTGCCGATGAACAGCTTCAGTGCCAGCGTTATCTTCAGGAACAAGGCTACCCGCAATACGAAATTTCCGCTTATGCCCGGCCCGGTTTCCATTGCCGGCACAACCTGAACTATTGGCAATTCGGTGATTATCTGGCTATAGGCGCCGGCGCCCACGGCAAAATCAGCCGCCATTTACCGGATCGCATCGAACGCTACAGCAAACCCAAAAGCCCCGAACACTATATGCAAACGATATTGCAAAACCAGACTGATATTCCCCGAACCCCCATTGCCAAAGCGGAGCTGCCGCTGGAATTTGTCATGAACCATCTGCGCCTGCGCTCGGGTTTTACCCAAACCGATTATCAGCGGCGCACCGGTCTGGCTTTTGACAGCCTGCAGCCGACGTTGCAAATCTGTCTGGAACGCGGTTTGTTAAAGCGTGAACAAGATCGCTATTTTTGCTCGGAAAAAGGCTGGTATTTTCTCGATTCCCTGTTAGAACAATTTATCCCGTAATCAAGCATTCAAAATAACGATATATACAGCATTGCTTTTCTAGCCCCTCGATGCCAATGCTGCTACCCGCCTCTATCGAGGTTTGATAAATTTCAGGGTCATGCGATCACTTTCACCAATAGTGAGATATTTTTCCCGATCCTTTTGTTGCAAGCGCAAGGTTGGTGGCAAGGTCCATACCCCTTCAGGGTGATCGGCTGTATCTTTCGGATTGGCGTTGATTTGTGATTTTGCCAACAACCGGAATCCCGCCTGTTGCGCCAACGCGATGACCTGCTGTTCGCTGACATAACCGGACAAGGCTTTCTCATCCTGCGGACGATCAGGGGGCAGACGATGTTCAACGACACCAAGAATGCCGCCGGATTTCAATGCCTTGAACATGGCGTTGAATACGGCCTGGGCCTGACCTTGTTTGAGCCAGTTATGGACATTGCGAAAGGTCAGCACCCGATCAGCGGAACCGGCGGGCGCAATATCCATTTTATCGGGCGGTTGCAATTCGGTGATGATGACCTTTTCATAGATTGGCAGATTTTGTGCCATTTTCTGTTCAAACCGGCGCCGGTTTTTTTGAAAAAAAGCGATTTTTGAATCAGTTGCAAAATGCGCCGCATAAAGCCGGCCTTTATCTTTCAGAAAAGGGGCCAATATTTCCGTATACCATCCGGCACCACCCGGCCAGATTTCAACCACCGTCATGTCTTTTTTGACATCAAAAAATTCCAGGGTTTGCCCTGGATGCCGGTAAACATCACGGGCTTTGTGTTGCACACTGCGATGCGGCGCCGCAAGAATTTGTTCGAGTGACCGATCATTTTCAGCCCAAGCGATGCCCGCAAACAATAAACTGGTCAACAAAAAAAGGATTTTCATGTTTTCTCCAACATCAGGTCAGCTTGTCATTCCAGATTTGGCTGATACTCAAAGCCGCTAACAGAACGAATGCAATCAAGGTCCAGGCAGGAATACTCAAACCCAGAAAGGTCCATAACACATCGGCACATTCACCGGTGCCGTTCAGCATCAGTTTCAGGGTTTCGGTCAACGGGAAATTTTCAAAGATATATTCCAGGCCGGGACCGCATTCCGGCACCTCTTCCGGCGGCAGATTCTGCAGCCACACATGCCGGCTGGAAATGGCCGCACCGCACAAAGCGCTCAACCCCGCCGCTATCGCATAGATTTTCCGGCCCATGGTTTTCGGATTATGCAGTGTGGCAACAAGAAAAATGATACCGGTCAACAATATGGCGATGCGCTGGGAAATGCACAAAGGGCAGGGTTCCAGTTGCTCGACAAACTGAAAATAAGCGCCAACCCCGAGCATACCGAAACAGGCGGCAAAACCCAAAAAAAACCAAAGTCTGGAGCTAAAAAACATTATGGCTATTCCGTAAATTTCAACGAAAGGGACTGACAAAAGCCTTGTTGCGCCGCCGTATTGCCTCCGCCTGTTTTTGCATGGCCTGCGCTTTTTCAAGCTGTGATTGCACTTCCAAACGGCGCAAACGCTCATATTCCGCTTGCTGTTTCTGCGCGGCCTCTTTCTCGGCCTGCAACTGCTCTTCCTGCTTTAATGCGGAATAATCCTGTTTCAGTTTTTCCCGGGCGGCAATAATTTTATCCCTGGAAATTTGCTGAATCCTGACGCTTTCAGCCTTGGCATTGGCCGGGCAAGGCGCGGCTTGATAGATTATTTTACCGTCAATTTCACATTTATTCGGCGTAGCACTACTTACACCCGTTATCATGATCAAAAAAGCCATTGTCATTGTTTGTTTAATCATTTGTCACCCCTCAATGCTTTTTTTAAAGGCCTTGATTTCCCGCACCGATCCCATGACCAGCAAAATATCGCCCGCGTCCAGCTTGTGCTGTTGGCCGCTGATGGCAAAATGCAGGTCTTCACCCAACTCTTTATCGACAATACCGATTAAAATCAAATTATACGCACCGGCAAGGCAAATGTCGTTCACTTGCGTATTTTCCAGTTTGGAGCCTTTGGGGATTTCGATTTCCGCCAGATTGAGATCATGCCGGCGAAACAAGGTTTGCTCGATAACCTGGGAAACTTCCGGTTTTTTATAACGCTCGTAAATTTTACGGCCACAGATGGTGTAAGGATTAATGATTTTATTGGCACCGGCGGCAATCAGTTTTTCCGCCGAATCCGGCGCATCGACAATGGAAAAAATTTCCATATCCGGCGCCAGCGCCCGCGCCGACAGAACCAGAAACACATTATCGCAGTCACAATCGAAAAAACAAAACAGCAAATCGATATCCCGGCCGATACCAATGCGCTTCAGATCCGCGTCATTACGATAATCGACCTGCCAGGTCGCAAAACCCTGTTCGGCGGCCCTGGCCAGATGTTCCGTATCCGCATCGGCATAGATAATTTCATGTTGGCGTGGGTCCAGCCGTTTAGCCAGTTCAAACGACAACAAGTTGTTGCCAAAAATAGCGATACGTTTTACCTTCACCGTTTTTTATCCAATTATTAACTCATTGTTGAACCCTGTTAATCTCCAATACAGTCTTTTCCATCAACTGATTACATCGCCGTTTCCCGAATACGCTGGAACTCTGTAGTTGATGACAATGATTCAGTTCTCGATGTGTTTTATAAATCACCCGGTAAATGCAGTCAGGGAGAGTATTAGACGTCAATTATCTTGACCTGTTGTACAAACGAACTTTTTTACTTGATTCACTCAAGAAGCTGTTTGGAAATTATAAAACTGTCTGGTAATACGCCGGGGAGAATCTTGAGTCATACATTTCAGATGCTCTTGTTGATCGCTCTACTGACCGTTGCTACACCAAAAACATCTGTGATTTGTTTCAGGATATGCGTTTTATCGCTTTGTCAGCAATATCGGTTCGGTAATAAACGTTGGGCCAATGAATATGGCGTGCCAGTTCATAAGCCCGGCTTTGCGCTTCCTGAAGCGTGTCCCCGAGTGCGCAGGCGCATAAAACCCGGCCGCCATGAGTGACAACCTGGTTTTCCAGTTGTTTGGTTCCGGCATGGAATACTTTACAGCTTGGCAAATCCGACCGGGGCAGGCCCTGGATGACATCACCCTTGTGGTAGGCGCCGGGATAACCGCCAGCGGCCAGTACGACACCAACAGCGCTGCGTGCATCCCATTGGGTTGTGCATTGCTGCAATCGATTGTCCAATGCGGCCTGGCACAAGGTGACCAAATCACTGTTCAGTCGCATCAGGATCGGTTGGGTTTCCGGATCACCGAAACGGCAATTGTATTCCAGAACCCGGATATCACCTTCAGGGGAAATCATCAGGCCGGCATAAAGGAAGCCGGTATAAGGAATACCTTCGGCGATCATGCCTTGCAGGGTGGGTTCGATAACTTCCTGCATAATGCGTTGATGCAGGGTTTCGGTAACCAGAGGTGCCGGCGAATAGGCCCCCATACCACCGGTATTCGGCCCCTTGTCGCCATCATCCCGCGCTTTGTGATCTTGTGATGTGGCCATGGGCAGAGCTTGCCGGCCATCGGCAATAACGATAAAGCTGGCTTCTTCACCTTGCAGAAATTCTTCGATAACCACCCGGCTGCCGGCTTCACCAAACGCATTTCCGGATAACATGTCTTCCACCGCAGCAATGGCTTGTTGCTCGGTTTCAGCAACAATGACGCCTTTCCCGGCGGCCAGTCCGTCGGCCTTGACAACAATGGGCGCACCTTTTTTTCGTATATAAGTTATCGCGGCAGCTTTATCGGTAAAGGTCTGATATTCGGCGCTTGGAATATTGTAACGCGCCATAAAGTCCTTGCAAAAGGCTTTCGAGCCTTCCAGTTGCGCAGCCTTGGCGGAGGGGCCGAAACAGGCCAGTCCCTCTGCCTGAAAGCGGTCAACGATGCCAGCCACCAAAGGCGCTTCCGGCCCGACAACCGTCAGACCAATACCTTCGTGCCGGGCAAAATCCAGCAGCTTGTCAATAGCCTGGACGCTGATATCAATATTTTTTATACCCGGTTCCAGGGCTGTGCCGGCATTACCCGGTGCAACGAATACAATCTCGCTCAAAGGTGATTGCTTGAGTTTCCAGGCCAGGGCATGTTCACGCCCGCCATTGCCTACAACAAGAATTTTCATCGGCTGGTTTTTTAAGGTTAAGATTAATGACGGAAATGGCGCATTCCGGTAAACACCATCGCCATATCGTGTTCATCGGCGCAAGCAATCACTTCGGCATCGCGCACCGAACCGCCGGGCTGGATGACGGCGCGAATACCGGCTTCAGCCGCCGAGTCAATACCGTCGCGGAAGGGAAAAAAAGCGTCGGAGGCCATCACCGATCCGGCAACCTGCAAGCCTTCATCCGCCGCTTTCAGGGCAGCGATTTTGGCCGAATAGACCCGGCTCATCTGGCCGGCGCCAATACCGATGGTCTGCCGGTTTTTACAATACACAATGGCATTGGATTTGACAAATTTGGCGACTTTCCAGGCGAACAGCAAATCCTCCAGCTCCTGGCTGTCCGGTGCCCGTTTGCTGACAATTTCGATATCGGCTGCCGATACCTGGCCAAAATCCCGATCCTGAACCAGCAGACCACCGGCAACCCGTTTAAAGTCCAGGGCGGGCGCATTTTGCTCCGGCCAGTCACCGCATTGCAGCAAACGCACATTTTTCTTTTCCGCCAATACCGGTAAGGCGCCGGCATGGATTGCAGGGGCAATGATCACTTCAACAAATTGACGTTTGATGATTTCGGCAGCGGTTTCAGCGTCCAGTTGCCGGTTAAACGCGATAATGCCACCAAAAGCCGAAGTCGGATCGGTTTGATAAGCCCGTTCGTAAGCCTGCAATAGATTATCGGCCAGGGCGACCCCGCAGGGATTTGCGTGTTTGACAATGACGCAGGCGGGTGAATCCGGGAATGATTTGACACATTCCAGGGCCGCATCGGCATCGGCAATATTGTTATAAGAGAGTGCCTTGCCCTGTAATTGCCGCGCATTGGCAATTGAACCAGGAACCGCCTTGTTTTCCCGATAAAAGGCGGCGTTTTGATGCGGATTTTCGCCATAGCGCATGGTTTGCAGGCGCTGGAATTGCAGATTGAGCGTTTCCGGAAAGATATCGCCTTGCAGTCCGTTCAAATATATGGATATCGCGGTATCGTAATTGGCTGTGTGGGAGAAACATTTACTGGCCAGCTTGAAACGCGTTGTAGAACGGATACCGTTGTACTGTTGCAATTCCTCTAAAATAACCGAATAATCCTCCGGATCAACGACTACCGTGACATCCTGGTGATTTTTAGCGGCCGCTCGCAACAAAGTCGGGCCGCCGATATCGATATTTTCTATCGCGGTTTGCAAATCACAGCCGGGTTTGGCAATGGTTTCGGCAAAGGGATACAGATTGACGACAACCAGGTCGATGGCTTCGATGGCATTCTCCTGCATGACCTGATCATCAACACCGCGGCGGCCTAAAATACCGCCATGAATTTTCGGGTGCAGGGTTTTGACCCGACCCGCCATCATTTCAGGAAATCCCGTGTAATCGGAAACTTCAGTAACGGCAATATCGTGTTCGGCAAGCAAGCGGGCGGTACCGCCGGTTGATAGCAATTCGATGCCTTGCCCGGTCAGCGCCCGGCAAAAATCGACAATGCCGGTTTTGTCGGAAACGCTGACCAAGGCACGGGTAATTTTTTTGTTCATGCGAACCTCTGGGATTTACTTTCGGATAGGATGGTGTATCGATCAGGGTAAATTATAACGTTTTGCGGTTAAAAAATATATGTCCGCCACGGTGTCATTGAGGAACCGGAGGCTTGCGCCTAAGATTGGATTTTGTACAACGCCATTTTTTTGCGCAAGGTACTGCGGCTGAGTCCTAAAGCCTTGGCCGCCCTGGATTGGTTAAAACCGGAATACGCCAGCGTTGTTTCGATTAAAGGTTTTTCAACTTCGGCGATCACCATCGCATAAAGACCATGCGCGTCGTGGCCATTCAACTGGGCAAAATAATGATCAACCGCCTGGCGGACATGAACCGACAAGGGCGTAGGGGTTTGCGTTGAAGTGGTAATAGCGTTTTTTTCCAAATCCAGATTGTTTTGCATAGGTGTCATTGTCTTAGGCCGCACGGTTCTGCATGAAATGTTCAAAAGCGCAATCCACAAAACGCCTTTGCTGTACGGGCGTTTCACTTTGGTTAATACAGGATTTCAATGTTGCGGGCAGCGTTCCGATAGGATTGAAATACCAGGCGATATGTTTTCTGGCGATTCTTACGCCACGTTCTTCCTTATAGAATCGATACATGGCTTCCAGATGCGCTGCCACAATAGCCTGAATTTCCGTAATAGAAGGCGATTGTAAATGTTTTCCATGCTCAAGGTAGTGATTGATCACACGAAACAACCATGGGCATCCCAACGCTGCCCGCCCGATCATAATGGCATCAGCGCCGGTTTTTTGCAGGACATAACGGGCTTTTTCCGGAGAGTCGATATCACCATTGGCAATAACCGGTATCGTTACCGCTTGTTTGACTTGCCGGATGGTTTCATATTCGGCCTGGCCGGAAAAAGCACAGGCACGGGTACGTCCGTGTACCGTCAAGGCGCTTATACCCGCTTGTTCAGCGATTTTGGCAATTTGAACAGCGTTACGATGCTGCGGATCCCATCCTGTACGAATTTTCAGGGTGACCGGTATTTTAACCGTTTGCGTGACCGTTTCCAGAATTTTTTTTACCCGCGCTTCATTTTTTAATAACGCCGAACCGGCTGCCACCGAACATACTTTTTTGGCCGGACAGCCCATATTGATATCGATGATCTGGGCGCCGCGTGCTTCATTGAAGCGTGCCGCATCCGCCATTTGCCCGGGATCTGTACCAAGAATCTGCACGGCACGGGGTTCCGGCTCACCGTGGTGGTTTATTTTGAGCAGGGTTCGTTTGTGATGGCGTAAGGCCGGATTTGCCGAAACCATTTCCGAGGTCGCCATGGCCGCACCGAACTGCCGGCATAACAACCGGAAAGGCCGATCGGTAATACCTGCCATCGGTGCCAGAAACAATTTGTTTGCGAATGAATAAGGGCCGATTTGCATGTGTCTGCGAGTGATTTAAAGGCCGCATATCATACCGCAAAAACAGGCTGTGTCCATGCCGGAACGATATTTTTTATCTGTGTAAACAGAACAACGCCAAGTTACAAAATCACTCGAGATATGGCAGGGTGTGTCATTATCATTAAGTTAAGCCCTTTTGTTATACTGCACGCGGCCACGCCTGCCTGTTGGCAGACAGGTTTGCGGATTTTGAATATCAAGAAAAGCAAGCCCGGTACCCTGTTTACAGCAAAGGTTTTCATAACACGATACCTGAAAAACAAAGTGCTGGGCGGATAAATCCGCACCTACCCCATTCAATATTTGTTTTTATGGGATATGCCCTGCTCAACCCTGTAGGGCGGTTCCAGCAAACCGGTCTGTAACAGGCAGGCGTTTCGTCCCGAGGGTTGCTTCATTTTCCGCATTCGTAACCGCGTAGAGTATAAATAGATTTATTGGGTGTAGGTGCGGATTTATCCGCACCGTACGACAAGCCGCACCGGCACCCAAATCACATTTTCTTAACTTAATGGCAAGGGCAGAATGTGTAGAAAACAAGGTATACGGATAAAAAATATATCGCGCCCAAACGGCACCACACCCATTTTGGAGGCGTTAGAGATGTATTCTGGACATGAGGTGATCGGCATAACCCGCTTTCAACCCCAAAAAGCTGATGCCTTTATACATGGTGTTGCTGCCCATGATAATCATGATCAAGGCGGCTGTTTTTAACATCATGCCCCGCACCACGCCGCTGCCCAGTTTGCCAAATGCCAAAGTAACCAGCAACATGGCTGGCAAGGTACCGATGCCTAAAGCCAGCATCAAGGCGCCGCCTTCTAATGGCGTCGCCGCTGAAGCCGCGTTGACCGCCATCGCGAAAGTCAGCGGGCAGGGCATCAGTCCGTTGAGCATGCCACCCATGGCGGCGCCACTGGCAGAACCGCGCCGCGCCGCATTCATGAAAATTTTGTTAATGACCTTGGTGGGCAAGAATTTCATCGAAAACTGCCAGGGCGCCAGCCCCAAAATCCCCAGCGCCAGCATAATGACAAAAAAACCAATCGTGATCTGTAAAAACCCCTGAATCTTGCCGATCAGCCCCGTTGCCACCAACGCATACCCCGCTGTCGCGGCAATCACACCTACAAGCGTGTACATGCTGATACGAGCCAGATGATAAGTGAGATACGGCCAGATACTTTTTTTCTCGGTTTTCATAAAAAAACCGGAAACCAGGGCGCCACACATCCCCATACAATGACCACTACCCAACAAACCGGTCATAAAGGCCAGGGTGTAATTCATATCCATGTTCATAATTGCCAAAACGTCAAGCCTTGTTGATCCGTAGTGAATTGAGGATAACCGAAACCGAGCTGAACGCCATGGCCGCTGAAGCAATCATCGGGTTTAACCGGCCAACAGCCGCAACCGGTATCGCCACGGTATTATAGGCGAATGCCCAAAACAGGTTTTGTTTGATGACCCGCATGGTCACGGCACTGAGTTGTACGGTTTCAGCTACTTTGGCAATATCGCCATTGACCAGGGTCAAATCCGCCGACTCAATGGCGATATCGGTACCATGGCCGATGGCAAAACCGACATTGGCGGCGGCCAGCGCCGGCGCGTCATTGATACCATCGCCGATCATACCGACTTTTTCACCTTGTTCCTGCAAGTGCTGGATAGTGCGCAATTTCTGCTTCGGACTGGCGCTGGCGATAACCGTTTCGATACCCACCTGCCTTGCAATATAATGCGCCGTTTCAGCGGTATCGCCGGTCACCATCAGGGTTTTGATATCCATAAGCGCAAGCGACTGCAAAGCTTGCCGAGCGGTTTTCCGAGGCTGGTCGGCAATGCCAAACAAGGCGCAGGCGTTGCCGTCTATGGCCATAAAGACCGGTGTTTTGCCTTGTTTTCCCCAAATTACCGCTTGCTCTGACAAAACACCGGTATCGATACCCTGCTCTTGCAACCAAACCTGATTGCCAATACAAACCCCTTTACCATCAATTTTTGCCTGTAAACCGCGTCCTGCGACGACATGAAAATCGCTAACACTGCTGGCGGCAAAATCCATACGTTTACGCACATAATCGACAATGGCATTGGCCAGAAAATGCTCGGAATTGATTTCCGCCGATGCCGCCAGTTCAAGAATACGTTCATCACGGTAGCGGCTGATATTGATCATATCGCTTACCTCGGGATGCCCCAGGGTGATGGTGCCGGTTTTATCGAAAACAATGGTGGTCAGACGGGTGGCCGTTTCCAGACTTTCGCCATTGCGGATATAAACGCCGCGCCGCGCGGCCTGGCCAGTACCCACCATAATAGCCGTTGGTGTTGCCAACCCCAATGCACAAGGGCAAGCGATTAACAACACACTGATGGTATTGCTGAATGCCGTCGTAAACCGGGCGCCGCGCATGAACCAGACCATATAGGTCAAAGTGGCAATCGCCATGACAGCGGGAACGAACACGGCGGAGATTCGATCAACCAGTTTTTGTACCGGCAATTTTGCAGCCTGGGCCTGATCGACCATGTGAATGATACCGGCCAGAATGGTATCCATACCAACCGCAGTGGCGCCAATGGTCAAAACCCCGTTACCGTTTATGCAGCCCCCGATCACTGTTTGTCCGGCTTGCTTGGCCACCGGAACGCTTTCGCCGGTAACCATTGCCTCATCAACCGTGGAAATACCATCGATAACTTCGCCATCGGTGGGAATTTTCTCACCCGGCCGGATCAACAGGGTATCGCCCACACGAATTTGATCGATAGCGACACATTGTTCCTGTCCGTTTTTGATCAAGGTTGCCGTTTGTGGCTGCAAATCGACCAGTTTGGCGATGGCCTCACCGGCCTTGCCCTTGGCCTGTTCTTCCAGGTAGCGGCCTAACAACACAAACGACACGATACCCGCCGCCGCCTCAAAATAAAGATGCTTGCCACGGCCCAACAAACCGGGAAGGCTGTAACCATAGGCCGAACCCACACCAATGGCAATCAACGAATCCATATTGGCGCGTCCTTGCCGGGCCAACAAACCGGCTTTTTCAAAAAACGGCCATCCATAACCCAATACAACCGGCGTCGTAAAAAAAAATTGCAGCCAATGCAAAAAACGCGCCTGCGGCATGGCCATGCCAATCAGAATCACCGGAGCGCTTAACAGAGCCGCTGAAACAAACCGCTTTTTAGCATCGGACAAACGTTTTTGTTCCCTGTCAAGCAAGGCCTTGCGCTGGGTCAAGGTGTCCATGGTATTGGCCTTGTAACCAATTTTGGCAATAATCCGGGCGGCATCCTGACGGCTCAGGCGACCTTTGATGTTGGCGATCGCCGAGGCAAAATTGACACTGGCCTGCTCGACCCGGGGATCGCGTTGCAAACTGAGTTCCAGTAACAACGCGCAGGAAGCGCAGCTCATACCGTCTATCGATAAAACAATATTCTGAACCGGCCGTGAAGGATCGCAGGCGGCTGTCTTGTGCACACTCTGCCGTTTTTTTCTGCCGATATTGTCCAGCACGCTATCCAGCAACATCAGCAGATTGTCTCTGGGCAAGACCTGACAATCGAAATAAAGGGTCAGGGAAGCGATTTCGGCAACCGACTTTACCGCGGTAATGGCCGGTCGCTTCTTCAAGATAATTTCCAGAATATAGCAACGTTCCGGATCGTTTTTCAAAACCGGGGCGATTACCCGGATGCGGCGATTCAGGGCGTGTCGTATTGTAAAATTCAGGGGCTGGTAGATTGCGTCCATTTGTGATTTTTCAGGATTTGGGTATTTTCGAACGTATCAGCAGATACATGAGATAAAAAGAAGCCATCCATTCATAACGATAACGGACGGGTTTTAACAACCAGTGCTGGGTAATGATATGCCAATGGGTTTTGATTAAATACAGTACCAGCACATCGTTAAAGAAATCGGTCAGGGTTTTTTCCGGGTTCTTTAACAACCCTGGCTTGTTTTTCAGGCCAAACCGGGCCAAAACACCGGCCGCATGAACGGTTTCCCGGGTTTCGGTGTATTTTTCCCTGAACCAGCGCCCGATTGGCCAACGACTCAAAATCCGGATGTTTCTGGACGATGCGGCCTGTACATCCTGTTCCTCGTTGGGATAGCCGTTTTCTTCCAGGTGATTGAGCAGTTCGGACAATTGTCTGGCCAATAGCGCGAAATTACAAACTTCGTCAATATAACGGATAGAGAGCTTTTGCTGTTTTCTATAAAGGCTGACCCGGTACACACCCGGCCATTGCAATATAGCCTGTTGCAGATAAGCCGCGACATTTTTCGTACAAAGGCGATCGGGCAGTTGAAACCGTACATGACCCGGTGCCTGATAACGCAGTACAATTTCTTTTTGTATCGGCATGAGCAATTTTCTTTATAAAGTAAGACACATTAAAAACCGGCAAACGGGAATAAAATCCATACCAGCAAGCCATTAAAAATGGCAGAGTTGTTACATTCATGCCCGTTTGCATTTTGAAGGCTCAAAGCCATTAAGTTAAGAAAATGTGAGTTGGGCGTCGGTGCGGCTTGTTGTACTGTGCGGATAAATCCAGCTTTTCTGCGAATGGCTGGATAAATCCGCACCTACACCCATAGAACCATTCAACAGAATAGCTTAACTTAAAGGCAATGATGCTGAAGGCTTCGCCTTGTTGCCATCAGTCTTTGCTTTCCCGGGTTTCAGCGACGATATCTTCGAGGTTTTCTTTTTGCTGCAGAACAAAATCCTTGCCTTTACTGGTCACGCTGGAAACGGATGAGATAATTTCCTTGCGGTATTTGTGAATGAAAAACCCGCCCACAGCACCAAGTCCAATCAACAAAAGAGGATGTTTTTTTACATTGCTCATCAATTTTTTTCCTGTTTGGGCGCCCGCTGACATGGCTGCGCCTTTTGCGATATGTGAAGTCAGTTTTTTTGCATCGTGGGTTTTCATCATGGCGTGCCCGGCATGAGCGCCATGACTGGCATGAGAATGTTTCATATAAGTTCCTTGCTGTTTTGACTAAAATTAAAAATGGCCACCCCGGATTTCTTTGTGATGCCGGGGAAGCCAGCAATCCCGGTAACCGGGATCGTTGACTTGTTATTCATTATCATCTTCGCTGTCCAGCTTGTCTTCATTGAGCATTTGATAAATACCCATACAGCCTTCGCAGCAAAAGTTTTTGTCACCGTCTTTACCGATGAGGTGAAATCCTTCGATTTCCACCGGCAGCCCACACAAATCACAGGTTTTTTTTTCTTCAGTCATGATGATTATTTTGCGTTTTCAAACAGATACTTTCACTTTATCAAAAAAACAGTTTTTGTTGCAGGTCAATATCGGCCGGGGTTGACAAAAAGACTCCGGATGAGACGATAAAATATGAGGGGCGCCTTATCCGGAGGTCAACAAAAAACAGATCAATGACAACTAAAACCGGTTGTACATTGCTCTGAGCCGTTGGTTTTTCCAGAACTGGCTTTTGCCGAAGCCTTCATCAAGGCGATACGCATGGCGCCGGTCAAACTCGGACCCAAGCCTATGCGGGTAGCAACAGCCGGCAAAATAATGAAAGAAGCCAATGCCAGACCCGCGCCTAACAGCACGGATCCCGTATCGACTTGATTTGCTTGAATGGTTTTTAGCTCTGTTGCACTCATGTTGGCGACCTCATCAAGTTATCGGTGCAATAGTACAAACAGGAATTGTGCCAAAGCATAAGCAACTGTTTTACTTGAAATATTTCCCACAAATAAACAGTTACCAATAAAAATACGGCAAATAACACAAAAATAGTGTGTTAAATAACATAGTTTAATTGTTCGCTATTCGCTCGACTCAAAGAATTTCCAGGGTATAGCCGCCTATCGAACTTTCCGGTTTTATGATATCGAGCTGGATTTGGGTTATTTCATCCGCTTTGAACAAGACAGTCTGTGCCTGCCCGGGGAAATAATCGGATGCACCGAAAACCCGGCTGGCAAAAACATCACCCTTCAGGCTTAGCAAGGACAAACGGATATTGGGGTAGGGCTGGGCAAAAGGCGCCTGATTTTTGACAACCGTCTGCAAGCGGTAGACTTGTTTGGAAACAGGCCGCAGGGCGCTTTGTATGACCCGGATTTCAGCCGGGCTGTAATAAGGCGGGGTTGTGCAATTCAATTTAGCGCACAGGCTTTCCAATAGCGGCCGGACAGCGGGGTTCCGGCTAAGGTTTTCATATTCAAAATAATAGACCTGCCCGCACAAAACAAGCAGACTGGCAACAAAGCCCAGACCCCACAACCTGGATACCGGCGGGACTTCCGGCTTTTCCCAGGGCAATGGCCCGTAGTTTTCTTCAATGTCAGGATTGTATTTGAACCCCGGCAGATTGTTTTTTTCAGCTCCGGCCGGTTTTTTCTTCGCCGCCGGCGCCGTCTCGGACAATAATTCCAGGGCGTCAAATTTGATATTGCACCCTGGACAAAAATGAATACCCCGTGAATCACGAAGTTCATCCACACGGATGGGAAAACTTGTCTTGCACTCCGGACATTGCGTATACATGGTGTACAGCGGGGCTAAAACGCGCGGCCTTCCAGTAAACACCAGTCATCCTGGAATACAGGCGCTGACATCGTCAAATGGCGGGCATAACCTTGCCGTAGCTCAATCGCTTGTTCCCGCAAGATGCCGGATAAAATCAACCAGCCCCCGCTTTCGATATATCCGGCCAGTTGGGGCGCCAGTTCAAGCAAGGGTTTGGCAAGAATATTGGCGATCACAATATCAGCTTTGACAGCCGGGAAATCCTTGTCCAAACAGATATCGATGCGCCGGCTCACCTGGTTTTTTTCAGCGTTATCCCGGGTTGCTGTCAAGGCCTGTGCATCGATATCAACCGCATAAGCCTGTTTGGCGCCGAGTAAAAGGGCCGCGATTGCCAGAATGCCGGAACCACAACCGTAATCAATAACGGTTTTGTCTTGCAAATCATGCCGGGCCAGCCAGTCAAGGCAAAGCGCTGTCGTTGGGTGGGTACCGGTTCCAAAAGCCAGCCCTGGATCCAGCCTCAGACAGACCGTATCCGGTTCAAACCGTTGCTGGCCCGTCGGGCAAACCCATAGCCGGTTGCCAAATTTCATGGGTTGGTAATATTGCATCCATTCACGCTCCCAAATCTTGTCGGCCAGAATCTCGATTTGCCAGTCTTCGGTGCGAATGGTTGCAAGCTGTTGGCTTATAAGCGATTTGACGATATCCAGATCATGATCCATGCTAAACAAACCGGTTATCCGGGTTCGTTGCCAGATTTTTGTCTCCCCGGGTTGCGGTTCATAAACCGGCTGCTCTGCCGCGTCCAGATAGGTTACCGACAACGCACCAAGCTCACTGAGCAAACCGGAAACCGGGGCAACCGTATCTTTGCCGGTGATGATGGAGAGCTGTTGCCAGGCCATGATAAAACGACGATTAAGCCCGTGGGTTATTGAAGACCCAGGGTTTTTTCCAGATAATGGATATTTTGTCCGCCTTCGACAAAGCCGCAATCGGCCATGATCTCGCGCTGTAACGGGATGTTGGTTTTAATGCCGTCAATAATGATTTCACTGAGCGCGGTATTCATCCGGGCAATAGCGCTTTTACGGTCATCGCCATGCGCGATCAGTTTGCCAATCATCGAGTCGTAAAACGGCGGTACCTTGTAGCCGTTGTAAATATGGGTCTCACAACGAATACCGGGGCCACCCGGCATATGAAACTGGGTTATCGTGCCCGGACAGGGCATGAAGGTTTTTGCATCTTCGGCATTCAGGCGGCATTCAATGGCATGACCGCGTAATTCAACCTGTTCCTGGCTGATGGAAAGCCTTTCACCGGCGGCAATGCGCAATTGTTCCTTGACGATATCAAAGCCGGTGACCATTTCCGTTACCGGATGTTCGACCTGAATACGGGTGTTCATCTCAATAAAATAAAAATTTCCTTTTTCATAAAGAAATTCAAAGGTTCCGGCGCCCAAATAACCAATATCCCGGCAGGCTTTTGCGCACAACTCACCCATTTGCGCCCGTTGCCCGGGCGTGATGCCGGGAGCAGGCGCTTCTTCGACGACTTTTTGATGGCGGCGCTGCATGGAACAATCACGCTCGCCCAGATGAATGGCGTTACCCTGCGCATCGGCCAATACCTGAAATTCGATGTGGCGGGGATCTTCAAGAAATTTTTCCATATACAAGGTATCGTTGCCAAAAGCGCTGGCCGCTTCCGCACGTGTCAGCGAAATGGCGTTCAGCAAGGCCGCTTCGGTATGCACGGTGCGCATACCTCGGCCACCACCACCGCCTGCGGCCTTGATAATGACCGGATAGCCGATTTCCCTGGCCATGGCCAGACTTTTTTCCTGATCGTCGGTCAACGGTTCTCCGTTGCCGGGCACACAGGGAATACCCGCATTGATCATGGCCTGTTTGGCCGCGATTTTGTCCCCCATCATACGGATGGTTGCGGCTTTCGGGCCAATAAACACAAAACCGCTTTGTTTGACCTTTTCCGAAAAATCAGCGTTTTCGGATAAAAAACCATAACCTGGATGAATCGCTTCGGCATCAGTGACTTCGGCAGCGCTGATAATGGCCGGAATATTCAAATAACTTTCCGACAATGCAGCGGGACCGATACATACCGATTCATCAGCCAAACGGACGTGTTTCAAATCACGATCGGCATCCGAATGAACGGCAACCGCTTTGATACCCAGTTCCCGGCAGGCACGCAAAATACGCAGAGCAATTTCGCCGCGATTGGCGATAAGGATTTTATCGAACATGATAGTTTGTCATCTCCTGTTATCGATTATTCTATGACAAATAACGGTTGGTCATACTCGACGGGTTGGGCATTTTCAGCCAGAATTTTGCTAATGGTTCCGCTTTTGTCCGCTTCAATCTGATTCAGGATTTTCATCGCTTCAATGATACAAAGTGTATCGCCGACATTGACCGATTGCCCCACTTCAACAAACGGTTTGGCCGTGGGTGAAGGCGAACGATAAAAGGTACCGACCATCGGGGATTTGACAACATGTCCGGACAATGCCTGCTCTTCGGTTGCCGGTTTGGTTTCCGCCACCGGTGTGGCAACCACGGCAGGTGCCGCCGCAACGACCGGCGCCGGTGCAACCGGCGAAGCAACAGTCGAGGAATAGCGGCTGATACGCACGGATTCTTCGCCTTCGCTGATTTCCAGTTCGGCGATATCGGATTCTTCAATAATTTCGATCAGTTTTTTTATTTTTCTGATATCCATTGGATTATGTTCTCTTGATTAATATCTGATGAGCGGCCTGTAAAGCCAGTTCGTATCCGTAAGCGCCCAGTCCACAAATAAAACCTTCGGCAATATCAGAAAAGTACGAATGTTTTCTGAATGCTTCGCGGGCATGGATATTGGATAAATGAACTTCAATAAATGGAATCGCCGTCGCCAGCAGGGCATCCCGTATGGCAACACTAGTATGGGTAAAAGCGGCCGGGTTGATAATAATAAAATCAACCTGATCACGAAACGCCTGATGGATCAGGGCAATGATTTCATGTTCGGCGTTGTGTTGGCTAAATTGCAATGAATGGCCAAGTTGTTTTGCAGTTTTGCCAAGGTTTCGTTCAATATCAGCCAGTGTCTCAAAGCCATAGTGACCGGGTTCGCGTACGCCCAGAAGGTTCAGGTTTGGGCCATTGATTACAGTAATTTTTGCCATTATTTTTGTGTATGTATGATAAATCAATCGAATCCCGGTACAAGGGGGATAAATTCTCTCTAATTTATACAAATTTGTCCAGATATATGTGATTTCGCATCTTTTAGCGGCAAATTTTAGTTTTTTAAAGTAATGGCTTGATTTGTTCAAGAACCTGCTGTCTGGAAAATATACCCGAATGGCGATGCCGGATACGCCCCTGCTGATCGACGATTACGGTAAACGGTACGGTATTGGCAGTATTACCCAGGCGCCACGATAATTCAATGCCGGCATCTCCAGCAATCAATACCGGATAATTGACCTTGGCAAAATCCAGATATTCTTCCACCGGCTGCTTGTCTTCAATAGCGATACCGATGAATTGCAGATTTTTGCTGGCAAACTGTTTTTGCAATTCGATAAATTCCGGTATCTCCCGCCGGCACGGCGGACACCAGGTCGCCCAGAAATTAATCACCAGCACTTTACCCCGCCATTCGGAAATGGTATGGGATTGTCCCTGGATATCGGGAAACTTGAAACCGGGCAAGGCATCAGCCTGTTGTCGATCGGCGGCTGCGGTTACCGATTTCTGAACATAAAATCCGCTGCCTAACGCCAAAAGACCGGCGATAAAAAAAAGCAAGTTTTTTTTCATAAAGATGTTTTTTGCAGATGAGTAATAAAGCTTTCGGCATCCTGATAACCGATAACCCGGAGCTCAGGATGCTCTTGCCGCTTCGGGTCAAAAAATAAAATGGCCGGCGGGCCGATTAAATCAAATTGTTTGAGCAAGGCCAAGTCATCCGCTGAATTTTTTGTTACATCGGCACGTAACAAAACAAAGTTGGCCAAATGTTTTTTTACCTGCGCATCAGCAAACGTATAACGCTCCATTTCCTTGCAGGAAATACACCAGTCGGCATAAAAATCGACTAAAACCCATTGTTGCCGTAAAGCGGCTTGTTGCAAGCTGTTGTCCAGTTCATCCAGTGAATGGATGGCCCGGAAAACAAGGTTTGTTTGTGCTTGTGGTGCTGCCGCTTGCAAACCTTGTAATGGTTTGAGCGGATTGGTGTTACCCATACTCAAGCCGATCAGCAACAATATACCGTAAACCAGGCTGATCAAACCGGCACCCTTCCATAATTTGCGCCAGTTGGAAGCCTGTTCGGGCAAAGGATCGATGGCGCTGAGGTAGATAGCGGGGATAATCAGCAACATGGCCCAAAGCAACATGCTGATTTCTCCAGGCAATACCCGTTCCAGCATCCATACCGCGACTGCCAGCATAATGACCCCGAAAATGGCCTTGGTTGTCTTTAACCAGGGACCCGCCTTGGGCAACAAGGAGCCTGCGGAAGCACCAACCAGCAATAACGGCATGCCCATACCCAAACCCATCATGAACAATGCCGATCCGCCCAAAAACGCATCGCCAGTCTGGCCGATATAGATCAACGCGCCCGCCAATGGCGCCGCCACACAAGGACCGACAATCAGCGAGGAAAGGGCACCCATAATGGCCGCTCCCAGATAACTGCCATTACGCCGTCGTTCGCTGGCATTATGCAAACGTGCCTGCCAGGATTTCGGGATTTCCAGATTATAAAAACCAAACATGGACAAGGAAAGGAGGATAAAAATGGCACTGAACGACACGATGACCCAGGGTTCTTGCAAGACCGCTTGCAGATTGCTGCCGAAAAGCGCGGCGATAATGCCAAAAACCGTATAGGTTGCTGCCGAAGCCAGCACAAAACTCAGTGACAATAAAAAAGCCCGCTGGGTGCCAACCGGCTTGCCATGCCCAACGATAATACCGGAAAGAATCGGTATCATTGGAAAAATACAAGGTGTCACCGACAACAGCAGACCAAAACCGAAAAAACTGAGTAACGTAAGCCATAAACTGTCCTGGCGCAAGGATTGTACGATCTGTTGCTGTTCGGATAAGGGTTCGCTTTGGACGGGTCCGGATATTTGCAAATCACTTAGCGCCGGCAATGCCAGGGTAACACTTTTTTGCATCGGCGGATAACAGACACCACGTTCGGCACAACCCTGGTATTTTGCCCGCAACGTTATGGTTCCGGCAGCGCTGCTGTTGCGCAGCAGCGGCAGCTCAAAAGCCAGTTCATTGTGAAAAATTTCAACCTGACCAAAGGCTTCGTCAACTTTCAGTTCACCTTGCGGTATCTGGTAAGAACCGATACGGGTTGCCGCATCACCACTCAGGTCAAAGGCAATTTTATCCCGGTAAAGATAATAATCTTCGGCAATGATCCAATTGACATGCAGGGTGCGTCCGTTTTTGACCGCAGCGAAAAACTGAAAAGCCTGATCAGCGGGTAACAAATCATGCTGAAAAAAACTCGGTTGCAGACCCTTCAGACTGCGCACAAGTTTATCCAGTGGTTTGGCGGTATCGACCGGAGCGGGCAGATCGATGGTCAGCAAGGTTTTTTGCGGTGGATAGCAAATACCGATATCGGCGCAGCCTTGATATTTCGCCTGTAACTGTAAAACCCGGACATGTTTTGCATTGTGCAGCGGCACGACGATATCCAGTTGCTTGCGGTAAATCTGCATTTCGCCGAAATAGACATCATGTTTTGTTTCCGCCTCGGGATAATGCGCCTCTAGCAGCTCTATATCCGCCGTTTTGGAAACAAGCTTGAACTTGTCCTTATAGAGATAATAACCGTCGGCAATGACCCAATGTAAACGAATCCGCTCCGCATCGACTGCGGCCGCACTTACTTTAAAAGCCTGTTCAGCAGGCAGCAGGTCTTCAGGATCCAGGGCAACGGCTTGACCGGCAAAAAATGTGAGGAAACAGAAAAAAGGTAATTTTAGCCAAGTACAGCACCATTTTTCTAATATCGGGTTCATAATTATAAAACTGGTTGAAGGTATTCAGGTCATCGTCTTGTATCCGTGTTAGTCAAAGAATGGGGCTGCACAAGACATGAATCAATCCAATGCAAGTAATCCGACGAGCCGCGTTGCACAGAGACAGCGATAATTTCAGGAAGTTCATACGGGTGATTATCCCGTATGATTTGTTCAACCGCAGCATAACGATCTTTATGCGTTTTGATCAGAAGCAAATATTCCTGACTGGTTGCAATTTCCCCCTGCCAGGGGTAGATTGAGGTCAGCCCTGGTACGATATTCACACAGGCGGCTGATTGACCATCAACCAATTTACCGGCAAGATTTTCCGCCGACTTTTGATCCGGACAGGTGGTAAGAATAATTTGGTAATTTGTGGACATGGGTGTGGTTAATGGCTATGAATTTATTATTAACAGAACTTACGCACTATAAATAACTTATTGTTTTACAAAAACAAGCATTACAAAGAGGTTTTACACAAACCCGGTTTTTCAAGTTCTGATCGGTTCTTAAACCCGTCATTCCGACATGGACTGGCGGAATCCAGTGACAGGGATGTCAAGGCTGCTTGCCGGGCAGAAATAACCGCCAACCCGTTTTTTCAGCCTGTCCGGCTTCCGTCTTTGAGCCTCATTGCCATTAAGTTAAGCCATTTTGTCGAATGGTTCTATGGGTGTAGGTGCGGATTTATCCAGCCCTTCATTGAAGAGCTGGATTTATCCGCACAGTACGACACGCCGCACCAGCACCCAATCCACCTTTTCTTAACTTAATGGCTTTGTCCCTGAGTCTGGATTCCGCCGTTCCCTGGCGGAATAACGGCATATAGGCGACTATCAATGTATCCGCCGGGTGGTAGCGATGAATAAGTTTTATCTCTGTACATGGCAAAACTTTTCGAGCATCTTTGCAAGAATTGTTTGGGTTCTTCCCGATTTCGTGGGCTAAACCCCCCTATATTTGGCGCTCGTTTGGGTGTAGGGGCGTATTGCAATACGCCCGTACGCTACCCCCCTACGCTGAACAAGTAGTGGTTACCCCACAAAGCCGGGAAAAGCCATTGTTTAAACCCCCGTCCATATTTTGCTTGAAGGATAGCTTGTTTCATTTTGTCAATGCGTAGCCCCTAAAATAGTTAGATTGTATTCCGACCCAATTCCTTATGGAAGGTATCAATTTCATTTTCCAGTTCCTCAGCTCAGGCTCCATTTATTTTATACGTTAAACCTTACAAAATTAATCCACCACGTTATGGCCGCGGTTACGCATACAATTGCTATAGGCACGCTTGTATTGATCTTCGGCCTGGATACCCTGTTTGGCGCCGCCGCCAATACCGCCCGCCGCCGCGCCGATGGCCGCGCCTTTACCTGGATTCCCCGTTATCGCACCAATTGCCGCCCCGCCTGCCGCGCCAATCAAACCGCCAACCACGGCGCCGGTAACGGTTTCCTTGGCGGTACCACCCGATGACTTCAAGGCCAGTTGTTTGCATTCGGCCAAATCTCTTTGATAGCGGTTGCGCAGATCGGCATTGCTGTTGTAGCTTGGTTGGTTGTAATTTGGGCTGTAGCCGGCGGGCGGTGGGCTAGGTTCATGGTAGTCCGGGCGCGGCGGATAATTGTATCCTTGATTGCTGTAAGGATTGTTTTGCGGGCTATAAGGATCAACCGTCGGTGTCCAGCCTGTCTGGGTGGCGCAGGCCGGTAACAAAACGATATTCAACAAGCCGATCCCTTTTAATAAGTTATTCATGATTAAGACTCCACTTAATTGAAGGTAGTGATAGGTTATACCCGTTATCATGAACGGGAAATGAATGGATCACAATAATTGCAATAACCCGTTCCGGTTGCCATTTTAAGTTGTTTTTTGAACAGCGGGCTGCTCAATAATCTACAACTGCCGAAACACCTGCATCGGTGATTTGTTGATTACGTTACGTAATCCCCAGCAGCCTGCCAGAGTGACAAAAACAAGACTCGACAAAGGCACAAGCAGCCATAACAACCAATCCGGTGCATAATACATCGACAATAACCGGTTATATAAAACAAAACGAATGATCTCGGCAATCACAACAGCCAATAAACCGGATAAAAATCCCAGCAAGGCAAATTCTGCCGCCTGACTGCGGATCAGTAAACGCCGGTCAGCTCCGAGTGTTCTAAGCAGAGCGCCATGATAAATGCGTTCGTCCAAAGTTGCATACAGCGCCGCGAATAAAACTGTAAACCCGGCCAGCAAGGCGAACATCAGTAAATAGTCAATGGCCTGGGTGAGTTGGCGTACAAGGGTTTTGATCTGTTTTATGATTTGATCAACTTCCAGTAAGGTAATGCCTGGATATTTTTTGACCAGGGCGTTTAATTTATGTTTTTCTGCTGTCGGCAAAAAGAAACTGGTCATATAGGTTTTTGGATAATCGTCCAGTGTCCCCGGTGAAAAAATCATATAAAAATTGGGTTTCATGGTATCCCATACCACTTGGCGCAGGCTGCTGACGCGGGCCTGCAGTTGTTCGCTGCCAATCGTGAAGGTCAGCTTGTCACCAGGATGCAGGTCAAGGCTCTCGGCCAGTTTTTGTTCCACCGAAACCCAGTTGCCGGCTGACTGTGGCCACCACAAACCCGCCGTAATGCGGTTATCCGGCGGCAGTTCCTGGCTCCAGGTCAGGCTCAAGTCGCGGTGGGTCGCAGCCTCTCCCTGGGAGTCCTTGCTGACAACACGTTGTACGGCAATAGCATTGATCGCGACCAGGCGGCCTCGTACGACCGGGTAAAAAAGGCTGCCATGGATATTTTGCTCGCTTAGTTCTTGCTTGAACGCGTCCAGCTGTTCGGGAAAAATATTTAGCACAAAATGATTGGGTGCATTTTTGGGTAACTTGGCGCGAAAATCATCCAATAAATCGGTGCGCACTGAAAAACTGAGCAGCATCGCCACTAGGGTCAAACCAAAAGCCAGAATTTGACTGGTACTGGCCTGGGGTTGGCGCAGTATAGCCTGCAAGCCAAAACGCCAGGCCAGACCCAGATGGGGTGTCAGTTTATGACTCAGCCATAACAGTGAACGTATTACGCCGCCAGAGATCAGCAATAACAGGATGCCCGCGCCCAGAATGATTGCCGTCATTTTGAAATCCTGGACATAATAGGCCAGCAAGATGGAAATAATGGACAAAGCCAGTAGATAAACGAACCAGGCGCTACTCGACAGCAGTGCCCGTTCGCGCCGTAAAACCCGCAAGGGTGGAACGCTTTGCAGGCGCAGCAGCGGCGGCAGGGCGAAACCCAGCAATGTCGCCATACCGGTAACAAAGCCAAAGGACATGGCCAGCGGTGATGGCGAAGCGATGGCTTGCGGCAGCAAGTCCTGTAATAAATAAAATAATCCCGATTGTGCAAACCAACCCAACAGACAACCGGCCAAACTGGCGAGAACACCCAAAGTGATAAACTGGAGGCTGTATAAAATCAGTACCTCGCGCTGTTTGCAACCCAGGCAGCGCAAAACCGCACAGGTATCGTAATGGCGTTCGCTATAACGCCGGGTGGCCATGGCCACGGCCACACCGGCAATCAAAATCACGATAATGCTGGACAGCCCCAGATAACGTTCGGTCCGGTTCAATGCCGAGCCGAGTTCCGGGCGGTCTTCGTGAATATCCATGACCCGCTGCGAGACTTGCAAACGGGGTTTGAGCCAGCGTTTATAGCGGTGTAAATCAGCAGAAGGGCCGCTGAACTGAAAATAATAATGCACATGGCTGCCCGGCTGGATAACGCCCGTTGTCTCCAAATCCCTGGCATTGAACATGACCCGGGGCGACAAACTGTACAAATCGCCACGTTTATCCGGCTCATAAGTGAGGATGCGGGTAATGCGCAAGGCTTTTTCACCCACGCTCAGTCGTTCACCCACAGAGAGATGTAAAGCCGATAAAACCCGTTGCTCCACCCAGGCTTCGCCCGCTGAAGGGCCGTGCCGCAGTGTTTGTTCAAACCGGTAGTCGCTGTCTGTTGTTTTTAGATGGCCGCGTAATGGATAAGCGGCGCTGACCGCTTTGATACCGGCCAGCAATAACTCGTCATTTTCAATCAACACACTGGAAAACTCAGCGCTGTAAGCCCGGGCCAGATGGAGTTGATCGGCTTTTGCCAACCAAAGTGCCGGTAACGGTGTGGAACTGGTGACAACCAGATCGGCGGCCATGAATTCTGCCGCCTGAACATCCATCGTACGTTGCAGCCTGTTGTTAAACAGGCTGATTGCGGTACTGGCGCTGACCGCTATCACCAATGCGCATAATAACACCGTCAATTCACCGGAACGGCCATCGCGCAGCAGCAGACGCAACGCTAACCCAAACGATTTCATACGACAGTCCCCGCTTCCAGTTTGACAACACGCTGACAGCGATCCGCCAAAGCCGGATCATGGGTTACCAAAACCAACGTGGTTTGGTTTTCCCGGTTCAGGTCAAATAATAATTCAATGATTTGTTCACCGGTGCGGCTGTCCAGATTACCGGTTGGCTCATCAGCGAATAAAATCCGGGGCTGGCTGACAAAGGCCCGCGCCAGCGCCACCCGCTGTTGTTCACCACCGGAAAGCTGTTTGGGAGTGTGTTTGAGGCGGTGACTCAAGCCCACTTGATGCAATAATGCCCGGGCCGCTTCAGGCGCTTGCTTATCGCCGCGCAATTCCAAAGGCAGCATGACATTTTCCAATGCCGTCAAACCGGGCAAGAGTTGAAAAGACTGAAACACAAAACCAATACATTGATTACGCAAGGCAGCCCGGCCATCTTCATCCATATCGGTCAAAACCTGGCCATTGACGGTGACCGTGCCATAGCTTGGCGTATCCAGGCCGGCCAGCAAACTCAGTAATGTGGACTTTCCGGAACCGGAGGCACCGACAATGGCGATGCTGTCGGCGGGTTTGATTTTTATACTCACAGATGACAAGATATTCAAGGCGCCTTCCGAAGTCTGGACGGTTTTGCCAAGGTTTTCCGTGGTAATAATGCATTGAGGTTGGTCGGGCATGGTTAAAAAAATCCTGTTACTGGTCGGGCTGTGGTTTTGTTCAACGCCGCTTATGGCGAAAACGATTGTTGTATTGGGCGATAGTATCAGCGCCGCCTATGGTTTGAAAGTAGACCAGGGCTGGGTGCATTTGTTGCAAACAAAATTACATGCCGAAAAGCGAGCCTATACCGTAATCAATGCCAGTATCAGTGGTGAAACCTCGGCCGGTGGATTGGCGCGTATTGACAAACTTCTGCAAACCCATCACCCGGCCATCGTATTGCTGGAACTTGGCGCCAATGATGGCCTGCGGGGTTTGCCGCCCGGCAATATGTACAAAAATCTGGCGGCAATCATCCAGCGTTCGCAACGCGCCGGCGCCAGGGTGTTATTGCTGGGTATGCGCATCCCGCCGAATTATGGAAAACGTTATATTGAAATGTTTTACGATGTTTATCCCAGACTGGCGCGGGATTATGGTATCGATTACATTCCCTTTTTGATCAAGGATGTTGCCTTGAAGAAAGACTATATGCAGCCTGATGGCTTGCATCCCAATGCGCTCGGCCAGCCGCTTATAGCGGACATGGTCTGGCAATATTTACAGCCGATGTTATAGCCTGGCATGAAAAGTAGTCTGGTTACCGGAACGGTTTATTTTTTGGTAACCGTTCATGGCCTGATACGACAAGCGGTTATGCTGGCAAGTTCGGAGCCTTGCCAAAATGCCTGTGTTCAAGACCAACTCGATGCGATTCAAAGCATTCCGTGTTCGGCGAAAGAATATGGTTCGCCGTCACCAATAATAAAGTGATCCAATACCCGGATATCCAGTAAAGCCAGGGCTTGCTGTAATTTTTTGGTGATTTGTATATCCGCCCGGCTGGGTTCGTTGATTCCAGAAGGGTGGTTATGTGCGAAAATAACCGCAGCGGCATTGTGTTGCAAGGCGTGTTTAATGACTTCCCGTGGATAAACGCTGGCGCCATTGATGGTACCACGGAAAAGCTCTTCCAGTTCGATAATCCGGTGTTGATTGTCCAAAAACAGACAAGCGAACACTTCGTAGGGATAATGTCTTAGCTGATCGCTGAGATAAATACGGGTTGCCTCCGGGCTGGTCAGGGCATCACCGCGTTTGAGTATTTCAAAAAAATGCCGGCGGGCCATTTCCAATACCGCTTGTAACTGGGCGTATTTGGCTTTGCCCAAGCCGTTGACCTGGCAGAAACTGTCCATATCCGCATTGAACAAAGCACGTAGCGAACCGAATTGGATCAATAACTCATTGGCTAAATCGACAGCGGTTTTGCCTTGTACACCAACCCGCAAAAAAATAGCCAATAGTTCGGCATCGCTTAAAAACGATGCGCCTTGCTGTAAGAGTTTTTCCCTGGGGCGTTGCTGTTCCGGCCAGTCAGTAATGGACATTGACAAGGTGCCTGTTACAAAAAGTACTAAGCATAGAATAATTCTACTAGACTTGCCATAATAGTCAGTTTATTACTGTACAAAGGAGAACCATAATTAACAAACATATTTTATTGGCGGTCTGCGGCGGCATAGCGGCTTATAAAGCGGCTGAGTTAGTCCGGTTGTTAACCGAACAAGACGCTGAAGTGCGCGTGGTTATGACGCAAGCAGCACAGGCTTTTGTAACGCCACTGACCTTTCAGGCTTTGAGTGGTCAGCCGGTACATTCTGAATTACTGGACAGCCGGGCTGAACATGCGATGAGTCATATCCAGTTGGCGCGTTGGGCGGATTTGTTGCTGGTCGCGCCAGCGACAGCGGATGTCATTGCCAAATTCAGTCAGGGACTGGCCGATGATCTACTCTCTACATTGTATTTAGCGGCAAATTGTCCAGTTTATATTGCACCGGCGATGAATCAAGTCATGTGGCAAAAAACGGTGACCCAGGAAAATATCCAGCGCTTGCAGCGGCATGGCAATATTATTTTGGGTCCGGCGACGGGGGCACAGGCTTGCGGGGACAACGGCCCGGGCCGTATGCTGGAAGCCGCTGAACTTTGTGAGCAATTACAACAGCATTTGCAATCCGGGCCGTGTCATGGGGTATCGGTCTTGATCAGTGCTGGGCCAACACGCGAACCCATCGATCCTGTCCGCTTCATCAGTAACCGCAGTTCCGGCAAAATGGGCTATGCGTTGGCGCGTGCCGTTATCAATATGGGAGGGAAGGTTACATTGGTCAGCGGTCCGGTAAATATCCCGCTACCTGAACAGGTGACTGTTATCAACGTGGAAACGGCTGAACAAATGCACCAAGCGATACTGGCCAATGCGCCTGAGCATGATATTTACATTGGTGCTGCTGCCGTAGCCGACTATGCACCCGTTGAAATTCAGTCGCAAAAGATTAAAAAAAATGATTCGGTCATTGTCCTGAAATTATCCAAAACCCGCGATATTCTTGCCGGTGTTGCGGCATTGCCGGACAAGCGGCCCTACACGGTTGGCTTTGCCGCGGAAACCAATAACCTCGAACAATATGCCTTGGATAAGTTACAGCAAAAAAACCTGGATATGATTGCCGCCAATCAGGTTGGCCAACAAACGGGGGGCTTCGATAACGATCAAAATGCCTTGTCTGTGTATTGGCCAGGGGGGCACCGGGAATTGGGATTAACGGATAAAGCACGTTTGGCTGAACAACTCATGGTTTTGATTATGGAAAAATTCAATGAAAAACGTACAACTGAAAATACTTGATCCGCGTTTGGGCAAGCAGTTTCCGCTGCCGGAATACGCCACCGACGGTTCTGCCGGACTGGATTTAAGGGCTTGTCTGGAGACACCAGTGACCTTGTATCCGGGCGATACCCGCCTGATTGCCAGCGGCTTTGCAATACACATAAACGAGCCGGATACGGCGGCGGTCATTTTGCCGAGATCGGGGTTGGGGCATAAGCACGGTATTGTTCTGGGTAACCTGATCGGATTGATCGATTCCGATTATCAAGGTCAGGTATTTATCTCCTGCTGGAATCGGGGTGATGAGGGTTTCACTATTCAGCCAGGAGATCGTATCGCACAAATGGTTTTTGTGCCCATCAAACAAGTGCGTTTTGAAATCGTCACGGATTTTGAGAGCTCTGCCCGAGGTCACGGAGGTTTTGGTCATACCGGCCACAATTAGCCAAATCCGTGTTATGCCCATGCTTTGTGCAACGTTGCGATCAATACGGTCATGAATATTGCCCGACAGCTTTCATGGCTGTAAAAGTAATGAAAAATGAAAATCAATAATATAATTTTAAAGGATGGTGGCGTATGAAACGCATTTTTGTATTTCTTGCCTGCTTTTCAATTCTCTTTACATTGCTGGCAAGTGCTTGTGTCTATTGGTTTGCGGTTGAGGATATCAAAGCCTCCAAACGGCAGGTTACAATCGCTCTGGCCAAAGGGGTGGCATTAAGCCTGCAGGCAAAAATCGATCAGCTCAACCGAACCTTGGACAATATTGGCCATGATCCGGAATTGATTGCCGCACTTGAAAACGGCGATACAGCAGCCCTCAGGAATCGGCTTGATACATTGCAAAGACTTTTGCCCGGTGCCAGAAAACTGAGGTTTCTGACACCTGCAACCAATGTTTTGGATGAAAGCGAAGTGCCGCATCTGGGTTATGCCGATCTCGAACTGGTGCAGCAGACATTTATAAAAAACCGGGCCCCCGTTGTGCAGGGCATTAAAGGTGAAAACCGGCATCTTGCCATTGCCCGCAAAACCCAATTGCCGGATAAATCTCCGGCGGTGTTGCTGGCGAGTATGCGTTATGATTTCCTTAAAAAAGCCATTGCCGCGGCAAATCTTGAAGAGGGTTTGATAGAACTCAGGCAGGGCCGCCTGGTTATGGCTTCGGACGGGGATAAAACGTTAAAAAACGCCATCGATCTTGATCAGATGAAGATAAAAGGCACCGATTGGGATATCCAATACGGCTATCCCGAAGATGTGTCGATCAGTCAGTCCACGCTCTTGCTGAGTATTGTTGTTACCCTCTGTTTGTTGATGTTACTTGGCCTTTTTGTTGCCCACCGCAAGATTATGACGATCTTGCGGATGGATCAGAGCAGTATCTTGCAGGCCATAAAAGACATGATGGACGGGCATATGCTCGGAACTTACCCTGTGCATTTCGATGAACTGAAAGTTATTATTACATCAATGCAGCAATACAAACGTATCATGGATCGAATAGATGTGCAGCCGGCAACGCAACCATCGGGAGATGCGGCTAAACTGGATGATTTGTTTAGCGAAGAACCGGAGAATCCCGATCTTGAAATTGCAGATACGCAATCTGCATCCAAGGGTACGTCAGTGCCGGCAGTTTTTGCTTCGGAACCGGCCGAAAAGCGCATGACAGATGAAAATCCGGTTATAATACCCAATTTTGATGAAGCCCAGCCCTTGAGTCTGAACATGCCAGAAGATAAACTTTTTAATCCAACCAGCGTTGCCAACGCAATTTTCCGGGCCTATGATATCCGTGGTATTGTCGATCAGGAACTTACGCCGGATATGGTATTGAACATCGGCAAGGCCTTGGGTAGCGAAGCCGTTACAACAGGCCATAAAACCTTGATCACCGCTTTTGATGGCAGAACGTCCAGCCCGAAATTAAGCGAATCACTGAATCAGGGTATTGTAAGCACCGGCGTCGATGTCATCAATCTGGGCAGAGTGCCAACACCCGTGCTTTATTTCGTGGTGCATCATCATCCGGATCATTGCGGCGTGGTAATTACCGGCAGTCACAATCCGGCTGAATACAATGGCCTGAAAATGATTATCGATGGTAAAACACTGTCCGGTGAACAGATACAAAACCTGCGGATACGTGTCGAAAACCAAGATTTTATCCAGGCGGAATCCGGTAAGGTAACGGATAACCCGATGTTTCGCAATGAATACATCGGCGCCGTATGTGATCAAGTGCATCTTGCCCGACCGATGAAAGTGGTTGTCGATTGTGGTAACGGGGTAACAGGGGATATAGCGCCGACCATCCTGAAAACACTGGGCTGCGAAGTCGTCGAGTTATTTTGTGAAATTGACGGTTCTTTCCCCAACCATCATCCCGATCCCAGCAATCCTGACAACCTGAAAGACCTGGAAGCCGCGGTTAAATATTATCAGGCTGATCTTGGATTGGCTTTTGACGGTGATGGTGATCGGTTGGGTGTGTTGGACTCAGGCGGTAAAATAATCTGGCCCGATCGGCAAATGATGTTGTTTGCCAGCGATGTTTTGAAAAACAATGCCGGTTCAGACATCATTTTTGATGTCAAATGCACTCATTTACTGATCGAACAAATCAAAAAACTGGGCGGCAATCCGGTTATGTCCCGCACCGGACATTCGTTCATGAAAGCCAAAATCAAGGAAACCGGTGCCAAGCTGGCGGGTGAGATGAGCGGCCATATTTTTTTCAATGATCGCTGGTTTGGTTTTGATGATGCGCTTTACAGCGCCTGCCGGTTAATCGAAATTCTGTCAGCCGACACCCGAAGCAGCCAGGAAGTGTTTGCCGAATTGCCTGACAGCGTTAATACACCGGAATTGAATATCAAGGTTCACGAAGGCGAAAACCAGGCCATTGTGCAAAGGCTGGTTGAAATAGCGGATTTTTCCGATGGCCGTAAAACAACGATTGACGGTTTGCGTGTGGATTTTGCAGATGGCTGGGGGCTGGTCAGGGCATCCAACACAACGCCTTCCCTGGTTTTGCGCTTTGATGCCAACGATAAGGAAGCCCTGCAAAAAATCCAGGAACGTTTCAAACGGATTTTACTGGATGTCCGGCCTGATTTAACCCTGCCCTTCTGAATGCAATCATGAACAGCAAAACGGCTTACCCAATCGCCCATGTCCTTATTGAAGCCTTGCCTTATATACAAAAGTTCAAGGACAAAACTGTCGTCATCAAATATGGTGGTAACGCCATGGTTGACGATCGCCTTAAACACAGTTTCGCGCAGGACATTGTATTAATGAAACTGGTTGGCATCAATCCGATTGTCGTACATGGGGGCGGGCCGCAAATTGGTGACTTGTTACAGCGACTGGGCAAGACTTCTGAGTTCATCAACGGTATGCGGGTGACCGACAGTGAGACGATGGATGTTGTGGAAATGGTGTTGGGCGGCCTGGTTAACAAGGAAATCGTCAACTTGATCAACCGCCACGGCGGCAAGGCGGTGGGATTGACCGGCAAGGATGGTGATTTTATACGCGCCAAAAAAATCACGATGCGCCAAAACATGCCGGAAATCAATGCTCCGGAAATCATTGATATCGGTCATGTCGGCGAGGTCAGCCGTATTGACCCCTCGGTTGTCAAAATGCTGGGGCGTAGCGATTTTATTCCGGTCATTGCGCCAATCGGAGTTGGCAAAGACGGACATTCCTATAATATCAACGCGGATTTGGTGGCTGGAAAAGTCGCTGAGGTTCTGAAAGCGGAAAAACTGATATTACTGACCAATACGCAGGGTATTCTGGATAAGCAAGGCCATCTTCTGACTGGCCTACCCATTCAGGATATACAGCGTTTCATCGAGAATGGCACCATTTCCGGCGGCATGATTCCAAAAACCTGTTGTGCCATTGATGCCTTGCAAGCCGGTGTCAACAGCGTACATATCATCGATGGCCGGATCGAACATGCCATATTGCTTGAACTGTTTACCGATCAGGGTATAGGAACTTTATTAATCAGGCGATAACAGCATTTTGACAAAAGGATTAAATCCTGAACGAATTTTATAAACCTTGTCGCTGCTACAAAGCTGCCGGCCTTTTTTCGAGGCCTTGCATTTTATATCCAGGAATATTTGCAACATCCCGTCGTCATTCTTTATTTTGGAGATGGAAAGACTGATATCGTTATCCTGTTCGGGTTCCGGGGTCAGGATGAGTTTTTTAGAGTCCAGCTCAATACGGGTGGTTGAGTGATTTTGCACATATAATCGGGCAATTTCCCAGGCGGATGCGCATTGATTTTCATCCTTGCAAACAAAAACACCGGGCATATCCTGTAACTTCCCGGTTCCGGAATCGGTCGTCGCGTTTTTTGCCATGGCTTTTTTCTGCATTAATACCCTGAACCGCTTCAGGTCTTTTGCAAATTGTAGTTTTGTCTTTTGAATTTCCTGATCACGCAGATTAATTTCTTTTTGAACATGCTTTATTTGTTGTTCCGTTTCGTGAATTTCAGCAAGCAGCCTTACAGATATTTTTTTGCCCAGGCGTTCATAGTCAGCGGCCTTTTTTTGCTGCTTGCGTAACTGATATTGAAGCCGCCGTAAATTGCCCAGTGAAACCCTCTTTTGGGTTTCTATCGATTTTAACTGGCTTTTTAAAACCTGCTGCAGGTCCTTTTCACCATGAAAGGTTTTTAATAGAACCGCATCTTTTGCCTTTTGTTCAGCAATAAGTTTTTCCTGCTGTGTGCGCAGCCGGGCCAAGCGTTGTTCCAGGTTTTTTTGATCATCCGGCTTTTCGGCGGCTGTCGTTTCAACAACCCGGGCTTTCTCATCCAGCGCCGCCCGTTTGTACTTGTTAAATTCAGGCGGTATTTGATCGGCGTAAAAAACCTTGCCATTTTCGTCAACCCAACGATATAAACGCGCCTGTATCAACGGACTGTTTGTTAGCAAGGCCAAAGCGATGACGCCTGCGGCCGGTAACCGGATCAATATAAAACTCATTGCTGTAAACGGTACTCAACCAATCAACGAAATAATTTCTTGCAGCGGTGGCAAAATAATCATTTTTGCCATTTGCAAACCAATAAGGGCCAATAAAGGTGAAATATCCAGTCCACCCAGTTCCGGTACAAACCGGCGGCATATTGCCAATACCGGTTCGGTCAGGCTGTACAGAATGGAGGTTGCTGAATTATAGCTTCCCGGATTCAGCCAGCTGAGAATAGCGCGGGCAAAAATTGCAAAGATATAGATATTGAATACCAAAGAAAGCAATTGCGAAAAAGACAATAAGGCCAAAGCGCCGATACCCACACTGATGCCTTTCAATATCAGAATGATATAATCCGCCAGCATTTGTATGGCCAGGGCAAGAACCAGTGATGAGGTATCAATTTTGCCGACGGCCGGGATATAACGGCGCAAAAACTTGATGGGCGGATGCGTTATCTTGAGCAAAAACTGGGATATCGGATTATAAAACTCGGCATTCACCCATTGCAGCAGAAAACGCAATAAAATCGCCAAAATGTACAATGAAGACAGCGTATCGACCAAAAAGATCAGTGGGTTTGTCATATAATTTGCATCCATCAGGCTTCTCCCAATTCTTTGGACATTTCAATGGAACGATCGCGGGCGGCGTGTAATGCTTTGTCTACCAATTGTTCAAAACCGCCTTGCTGGAAGGTTTCCAGGGCGCACTGAGTGGTTCCGCCGGGTGAAGTCACCCGTTCGCGCAATTGCTGTACCGATTCATCAGACTCCAACGCGATTTTAGCGGCTCCCAATGCGGTTTGCTGTACCAACAAAGCCGCGCAATCCTCATCCAGACCCAAATCGACTGCGGTTTTCTGCATCGCTTCCATCAATAAAAAAAAGTAAGCCGGTCCGCTGCCTGATACAGCGGTTACCGCGTCCAGTTGGGCTTCATCCGGCACCCAAATCGCCAACCCCACTGAACGTAATATATTTTCGGCCAAACCCCGTTGCTCCTCTGTAACATGAACATTGGCATACAATGCCGTGGCGCCGGTCAAAACCAATGCCGGCGTATTGGGCATACAGCGTACAATGGCGGTTTTTTCGCCCAACCAACGGCTTAAACTGGCCTGGGTAATGCCGGCGGCAATCGATACGATCAAGCGGTTTTTATTTTGTACCGTCGCGGCAATATTTTCGGCAACGCCGCGCAATATCTGTGGTTTGACCGCCAATACAACCACATCCGCCCTATTAACCACAATATTGTTATCCGCACATGTATGTATATCCATTGTAGCGGATAAGTTATCCAATTTCTTGTCATCTACGTCGGCGACCTCTATCGAGCCGGCCGGATGGCCACTGGCGATCAAGCCTTTAACCAGACTGGTCGCCATATTGCCGCCACCAACGAAACCAATTTTTATGTTTTTCATGTCAAACCAAAATCAAATAGTAACTACTCGCCCCCAAAAAAGATAAAAAAATATTGACAGGTTTTTTGCTGCCAGAAATACGCTGATGTCCAAGAGTTAAAAAATCAACGTTTTTATTATCAGCTAATGTTACGCAAATATACTATATTCTGTGCTTCTGTAGAGTATATTTACACAATAATAGAGTACCAAAAATCTAAAACCGCGTAACACCAGTTATCAGGGTAAGTTTTGCTGAAAAAAAGGACATTATGCCATCTTTTGCGTGGAAAAAACTGTTTTTCCGTTGTATTTCGCATCTATGGAAGCCGAAAAAAGCCATGAGATAATAACATCATTGTAACCAATAACTCATCGCTGTTCATGGCCACTCTGGATAAAACAACTGTGCGCAATGAAATTGATCGCTTAAAGACTGACTTTGAGCAATTGCGTGCGGATGGAAAAGCCACCGCTGAGAGCCTGGCAGTGATGAACAACCTCTTTAGGAGGGCGTTCTCACACAGCCAATATGCAGGCCACCAGACTAAGCATACCTTGGTAACTAAAGTTTTGGAGTTCATTACTGTGAAAGATACCTTGATTAAAAGCCAAAGGAAGCCCGAACCGAATCCGGTCTTGAAAAAAATGTATTGCTGTGAGCTCAGGCCATCAGGTAGCCGTACTTTTTGAGCCTCTCCATCCAGCGTGGTGCATTACGCGCCACAGTGAGTTCTTCGCAGTTGATGGTGGCATCCCGGTAATAGTCGCCGCATGAATCAACACGAATACAATCTTTAACAGTTTGTGTGCCAAGGGGCTTTGTTGCATAAACCAACAGAATCCCCATATTTCAGAGTATGAAGAGTAAA
>CAZDXJ010000003.1:0-72347 GCA_964509475.1 uncultured Methylococcaceae bacterium
TTAGGTGAATGGAATAATTTTTTTAAAATTGTGTCTTGTGTTTTGGGGTGGAATATACGACAACATAGATCAGCGTAACAGCGTCATCCAGAGACTGTTTGGGGATGAAGGGGCGCGGGGTTTAATCCCCTTACTTGGTGGACTGGATAAATTAAAATCAGGCATTACCGAGCTGGATCAGGCCACCGGAGTGGTCGATAAAAAATATGACTTGTTCAAACACAGCGCCTCAGGACAATGGCAAATGCTGGGGCAAAACATCAGCATGGTGGGAACAACCCTGGCAACAATCTTCTTGCCGGCACTCAATACAGCCATGAAACCACTGGTAAAACTGACCGGCTGGATCGCAACTGCGGCTGAAAAATACCCGATCCTTGGGAATATTATTGGTGGTCTGACCGTACGTATCTGCGACATTAAACCACAGGATTTAATCGACTTCCGCATCACCTGAACCGACAAACCCCACTACGACCAGGTCATCGTCACCTGGCACGACCGCAACACCGCCGCCGCCCACGAAGCCATTTACGACGGCACAGGCTTTGTCAGCACCGAAACCGGCAACATCGCCCGTATCGAAAAGCCCGCAAACAGCCCGATCGAGGCCCAAAAACGCGCCAAAGCCCACTGGTACAAACTCAACCAACTGGCCGTCAAAGCCAGTCTCAACCTGCCCGGCAACCCGGACCTGGTCAGCAAACTGGGGCTAAAACTCAACGGCTTCACCTCCCGACACCGATGGCCGCATACTCTACATCCAAAAAACCCGCCACACCATCAGCGCAACAGGCTACCAAACCAGCCTGGAATGCACCAACGACCTGCCGTAAGGTATCACTCCAGACGGAGATGCAGCTCAACCACCGGCCTGCCACGTTGATCCAGACAAACCGGCCGGCCGGCATTATCCCAACCTGGCACCAATAAATCCGGGCAAGCCGTTGCGATATCATACGCCACCAAACCCCCGCAGCGGCACACCGCATTCCCGGCATCATCCACCGCGCGATCCATCCCGGCAGGACACCGAGACAACGCCCCCTCAACCCAGCGCAACCCAGAACCATCCCGGCAGCCATCCGCGCCAAACGGCAGAACAACCGGCGACAACCCAACCGGGCAAGCCGCCAATGGCCCTGCAAAACAAAATAAAAACAATAATCGCATCATGAGGAATGCTACCGGATTAGCCACTGGCGTGTAAGTTTTGAAGGCTGGTAAGACCTTCTGAGTCACCACTCCGGCAGGATCACGGCGTATTATTCAGCCGCAGAACTAACAAGCCAGATTGAAGCGGCAAACAACGTGGTGAGCGGAAAGGGGTTTCAAATGGGCTAGCTAGACCACCGATGGATGGTGCCCAGGGACAGAATCGAACTGCCGACACGAGGATTTTCAGTCCTCTGCTCTACCGACTGAGCTACCTGGGCTTGCCTTGAAATGAAGCGCATATTAAACAATGTTTTGTTGATTCCGTCAAGGAGTTATTTTTCTTTTTCTCATTACCCGGGATTCATATCCGTTTTCCCGTTTTTTTCTTTTGAAAACAAATCAAGAATAAAACGAAAGACCTTTTTTATACCCTGCCATATTTTCGGCAGCAACCAAACCGCCAACAGAATAAATAACAACAAAAATATTAAAAACAAGACAGGATGATGCAACGCCGCCCAGACTCCCGCGAAAACGGCAATATCTTCACTGATTGACGCCGCCCAATTGGTAAAGGGTTCGGGTGATGTATTGATCAAAACCCGGGAACCTGCTTTTACCGCATGGGTTCCGGCAGCCAGTCCGCCACCAAGCAAGGCGGCGGCTATTTCAACAGCCGGGTCTAATGTGCCAACGGCTCCCGCCGCCAGCATGGCACCGGCAGGAATACGGACAAATGTGTGCAGACTGTCCCATGCACTATCGACACCAGGAACCTTGTCGGCAAAAAACTCCACGCAATACATCAGACCCGCTGCACCGACAATCATTGGATTGGCAATAATTTCAAGATCAGGCGGCAAGCTGATATTACCTGTATTGGCCAACAAACCCAGCATCAGCAGAGTTGCATACAGATTGATACCACTGGCCCAGGCCATACCCATGCTCAAAGCCAGGGTTGTTGAAATTTGCTCCAGCGTTTCCATAGACGGCTCCTGATAATACGCTTGCAGAGGCTACAATGCGTCGATTAAATCATTTTTTATATCTTCGATATTTTCCAATCCAACGGATATCCGTACCAAACTATCCGTGATCCCGGCCGCTTGCCTGGCTTCCGGTGACAAGCGCCCGTGCGTCGTCGTTGCTGGATGGGTTATCGTGGTTTTTACATCGCCGAGATTGGCGGTAATCGATAACAAACGGGTTGCATCAATCAATCGCCAGGCTTGCTCTTTACCACCTTGCAATTCAAAACTGACCACACCACCAAAATGACTTTGTTGCTTTTTTGCCAAATCGTGTTGGGCATGAGAGCTTAATCCGGGATAATGCACCCGGGTAACACGCTCTTGTTGTTGCAGCCATTTCGCCAGGGCAAAGGCATTATCGCAATGCGCCTGCATGCGCACAGCCAGGGTTTCCAGACCGGATGAAAAAACCCAGGCATTGAATGGACTCATGGTCGCGCCACCGGTACGCAAATAAGGATAAATCTTTTGCTCGATCAATTCATTGCTGGCGACAACCGCGCCGCCGACACAACGCCCCTGGCCGTCGATATATTTGGTTGAAGAATGCACAATAATGTCAGCCCCCAACGTCAGTGGTTTCTGCAATACCGGTGTGCAAAAAACATTATCCACAATTAAAAGACAATCATGCCGATGGGCAATATCCGCTAACTGTTTGATATCGGCAATTTCAATCAACGGATTGGAGGGCGTTTCCAGAAACAGAAACTGTGTATTGCCTCGTATCGCAGCTTCCCAGGCTTCGGGCTTGGTCAGTTCAACAAATGTGCTACTAACCCCGAATTTGGCGAAAAAATTTTCAAACAATAAAACGGTATTACCAAAAACACTACGCGAACAAACCACATGATCGCCCGCTTTTAACAAACTCATCGCAACCGCCATAATCGCCGCCATTCCCGAGGCAAACGCCAGACAGCGTTCACCTTGCTCCATCAAAGCCAGCCGTTCCTGAAAGGTCGCCACCGTCGGATTGGTAAAGCGTGAATAAATATTGCCTGGCTGTTTGCCGGTAAATCGTAACGCGGCCTGTTCCGCCGATTCAAACACATAACTGGAGGTCGCAAAAATAGGGATACTGTGTTCGTCTTCAGCACTGCGCCGGTGTCCAGCTCGAATCGCCTGGGTCTCTAGTGCGTAGTCTTGCCAATTAAAGTCGTTCATTTTTTATGCGGTCATTAACATTTCAATACTGGACAATTCTTCATTGCGTTGCTGTTGCGCGGCATCGTGGCGCAATGACTCAATGTATTGTAAATAACTGTCATCAACGTCCCCGGTAACATACTCTTTGCTGAAACAGGAGGTATCAAAATGGGTTATATGGGGATTGCCCTTACGCACAGCTTCGATCAAGTCATCTAAATCCTGATAAATCATTTTGTCGGCGCCGATCGCGGCACAAACTTCTTCTTCGCTGCGACCGTGCGCGATCAGCTCACTCACCGCTGGCATATCAATGCCGTACACATTGGGGTAACGCACCGGCGGTGCTGCGGAAGCGAAATAAACCTTGGCGGCACCGGCATCCCGGGCCATTTGTATAATTTGCTCGGAAGTCGTGCCACGTACCACCGAATCATCCACCAGCAAAACATTCTTGCCTTTAAATTCCAGATCAATGGCATTCAGTTTCTGACGCACGGATTTTTTTCGCATTTGTTGTCCAGGCATAATAAAGGTCCGGCCAATATAGCGGTTTTTGATAAAACCCTCGCGGAATTTCACTTTTAGTTTGTTCGCCAATTGCAGGGCTGCGGTACGACTGGTGTCGGGTATCGGAATAACGACATCAATATCATGCTCCGGCCATTCCCGGATAATCTTGTTGGCCAGTTTGATCCCCATGCGCAGACGCGCCTTGTAAACTGAAATATCATCGATAATCGAGTCCGGCCGGGCAAAATAAACATATTCAAAGATACACGGACTGTGCCGGGTTTTTTCGGCACACTGGCGGCTGTGCAATTTACCGGACGCTTCAATAAAAACCGCTTCACCCGGCTGAATATCGCGGATCAATTCAAAACCCAGGACATCCAGGGCGACATTTTCCGATGCGATCATATATTCATTTCCCTTGGCGGTATTGCGTTTACCATAAACGATAGGCCGGATACCGTTCGGATCGCGAAAACCCAATATACCGAAGCCGGCAATCATGATCACAACCGCATAAGCCCCTTTACAGCGCTTGTGCAGCGCCGTGACCGCTTGAAATACATCATCGACGGTCAAACGCAATTTACCCAACTGTTGTAATTCATGGGCAAATACATTCAGCAACACTTCCGAATCCGAATCGGTATTGATATGACGTTGATCCTGGACAAATATCTCTTTTTTCAGCGCCCGGGTATTGGTCAGATTGCCGTTATGCGCCAACGCCAAACCAAAAGGTGAATTCACATAAAAAGGCTGCGCTTCTGCGGAGCTGGAGCATCCTGCCGTCGGATAACGTACATGCGCGATGCCCATGCGCCCTTTCAGCTTCATCATGCTCTGCGCATCGAACACATCCCGGGCCAAACCGTTGTCCTTGCGTAAACACAAGCGCCCGTCCTCACAGGTCATGATACCCGCAGCATCCTGCCCCCGATGCTGAAGCACGGTCAGTGCATCATACAATTCCTGGTTTACATTCTGGTAAGAAACAATACCCGCAATACCACACATTCTTCAAATACCTGTCATATTAAGGAAATCAACGATACTGAATATAATCCGTCAAACCCGCCGGCATGTGATCCCGTAACCACAGTGCAAGCGACTGAAAAGGAGGGATTAATTTTGATTCTTTCCACCAGGGATCCTCCGGCAGGGGCGTCAATCCGGCCAGCAAAACCAGTATCGCAACAACCAATACCCCCCTGGCTATACCAAAGATCATGCCCGCAAAACGATCCGAACCGGTCAAACCGGTTTTTTTGACCAATTCGCCTAATAAATAGGCGACAATCGCACCGATTATCAATGTCGCAAAAAACAATGCCGCAAAAGCAAGAGCGATACGCGCGGATGGGTAACTAATGGCCGATGCGAAATAAACCGACAATTCACGACTGAACATCAACCCTGCCCAGACTGCGATAATCCAGGTCAACAGCGAAAAAGCCTCCTTGATAAAGCCGCGTATCAAACCAATGAACAAAGAAATAAAAATCAATCCAAGTATGGAGTAATCAATCCAGATCATGCCGTTCATTTATTCACGCACTAAACTGCTTTTAACATGATTCAATTTATCGATCCGCTCCTGCATTTGCAAGACCCGTTTTCTATCCAGTTCTGGCCCCACTCTTACCCGGAAAAGCTGTTTGCCACGACTGGTGGTAAACGTATCATAAAAAGCATTGAAACCCTGCTTGAGTAATTTGTTCTGGAATATCCTGGCATTTTGTTCGGTGCTGAGACTGGCCGCTTGCACATACCAGCGTTTCAATCCAGGCTGTTTTTTCCGGCTTTGTTCCGCCACCACGGCTTGTTCCATATCACTATCCAGAACTACAGCCCCACTTGAAAGCTCTTGCTCAAGTTCAATACCTTGTTGTTCAGGCAGGGTATTGATTTCTTCCAGTTCGGATTCGGCTGCAATGTAATCCGGCTCCGGTAGAGCTAACACTTGTTCCGCACTTGTCAGCGCCGGCTCATTATTCTGCTCTTCGAAAAAATCTTCTGAAAAAGACGGTATCGTCAAATCACTGATTGACAACCCTTTATCTTCAACCGGATTATCAAACAACATTGGCAAAAAAATGGCGGCCAACGCCGTTATTACGATCACCCCGAGCAAACGCTGTTTCAAAGTTTGATCCATAGCCTCACCCTATTCATCTGCTTGCATTGCCCATAAAAATTCCGATACCAAAAAAAACGATCCGAATACCAATAATAGACCATCGGGCTTTGCATTTGTTTTGGCTATCGCATACGTTTGGGAAAAGTCCTTAATCCCAAAAGTCACGTTTTCAATGCCATGACTTGCAAATGCACTCATCATCATGGCTTTTGTCGCGGTACGTGGGTTGGACAAAGGCGACACATACCAGTGTTTCACCAATGGCCGCATAATCTCAATGACGCCTGCAATATCCTTATCTTTCATCATCGAAAAAACCGCATGTACCGGTTTATCAGGAAATTTCGCCTGCATATAACCGGCTAACGCCCTTACTGCCTGTGGGTTATGGCCGACATCCAGCAATACGGGTATTTCATCCGGCACGATTTGATAACGCCCTGACAATTGTACCGCCCGCAATCCCTGGTGGATACATCGCAAATCAACCGGTAATTTTTCCTGCATCAAAAATACCGCCATCAACACGGAAGCGGCATTGCCTAATTGATGATCGCCTTGCAATGCCGGTTCGGGCAGTTCCGGCAAACTCAGTTGTTCACAAAACCACTGCCAATAGCCAGTATTTACCCGATAATTAAAATCATGACCGATGCGGTAAGCAATGGCACCTTTATCCCGGGCACATTGCAATAAGGAATCGGGCGGCTGTAAATCGCCAATGATGGCTGGAACGGCTGGCCGAAAAATACCTGCTTTTTCAACGCCGATAGCTTCACGGGTTTCACCCAGCCAATCACAATGATCAATACAGATGCTGGTAATCAGGGCTATATCGGGATTGACAATATTTACCGCATCCAGGCGCCCTCCCAGACCAACCTCCAATAATTGCACATCCAGTCCGGAACGCCAGAAAATATCCATAGCCGCCAGCGTGCCAAACTCAAAATAACTCAGCGAAACATTGTTCCTGACCGATTCAATGCGTTCAAACGCTGCACAAATGACATCATCTGCAACCGGAATACCATCAATCTTAATCCGTTCGTTATATTTCAGTATATGCGGAGAGGTATAGGAACCGACCCGATAACCTTGCGCTTTGTAAATCGCCTCCAGAAAGGCGATACAAGATCCTTTGCCATTGGTTCCAGCAACGGTAATGGTAAGTGGTTTGATCCTGCGCGGATTCAGCGCCCGAAATACCCGTGCCGCTCTTTCCAGGCCAAGGTCTATGGCCTTGGGGTGCAAACTCTCTTGCCAGGCTAACCATCCCTGAAGTGAATCAAAATGCATTGTAAGGCATCGTCAATTTCGCAAAGTCATTTGGCTGTTACATGCTTACGCGGACTTTCAAATAGCACCCTCCCATAGCCTCCGAACCGAAAGCTTGGCAAATGCAAAAAATCAATGCGTTCTATTCGCCATTAAGATGGCCAGTACAGCGGCAATTTTGTCGCGCATTTCACGCCGGTCGATAATCATATCCAAAGTACCATGATCTTGCAGAAACTCGCTACGCTGAAAACCTTCCGGCAGTTTTTCCCGAACCGTTTGCTCAATCACCCGTGGACCTGCAAAACCAATCAAGGCATTGGGTTCGGCCACATTCAAATCACCCAACATGGCCAGGCTTGCAGAAACCCCTCCCATCGTCGGATCGGTCATATAAGAAATAAAAGGGATACCGGCATCGGCTAATCGGGCCAGAGCGGCACTGGTTTTTGCCATCTGAAACAAGGAAAACAACGATTCCTGCATTCTTGCGCCGCCGCTTGCGGTAAATACAATAAAAGGCGCGTCGACCGCAAGACTCCGGTTGACACCACGCACAAAACGTTCGCCAACAACTGAACCCATCGATCCACCCATAAACCCAAAGTCAAATGCGGCGGCGACAATTGCCTCGCCTTTTAACCGTCCCTGCATGACAACCAACGCATCATCCTCTTTGGTCTGCTTCTGCGCTTGCGTCAAACGATCCTTGTATTTCTTGCTATCCTTGAATCTCAAAGGATCGGTCGGTTTCAAGCCAATACCAATCTCTTCCCGATCGGTCTCATCCAGAAACATCGACAGTCTTTTGCGGGCGCTGATACGCATATGGTGTTCGCATTTCGGGCAAACATTAAAATTGCGTTCCAGTTCCGCATTGTAAAGTATCGCATTGCAATTCGGGCATTTATTCCATAAACCCTCAGGCACATTACCCTTGCTCGATGCCTCGGTGCGAATGGTTGAAGGAACCAGCTTCTCGAACCAACTCATACTTTTGGACCTCAACTCAAGTTTCTCGTATCATCTCACACATCACCATCCATGGCGTTGCGCATTGACCCTAACAATTCAATAATCGCGGTTTTTGCCAAATCCGGATCATCCAGGTTTTGTTCAATTTTACCGATCAAGGCACTGCCCACAACGACACCATCGGCAAGTTCCGCAACAGCTTTTGCAGTGGCCGCATCCTTGACACCAAAACCCACACACACGGGCAATGCCGTATTTTGCCGAATTTGTTGTATTTTGTCCCGTACATCACCGGTATTCAGATGCGAGGCGCCGGTTACGCCTTTCAAGGAAACATAATAAAGATAACCGCTGCCATAGGCATGCATTTTCTGAATACGTTCAGCCGTGCTGTTTGGCGCCAATAAAAAAATCGGGTCAATGCCGCGTTGTTTTAACAATAGCGTATATTCATCAGCTTCTTCCGGCGGCATATCCACGGTCAACACACCATCGACTTGTACACGCTGCGCCGCATTGGCAAACGCTTCATAGCCCATGCATTCAACCGGATTCAAATAACCCATCAGAACCACGGGTGTCTGCGTGTCCTGTTTTCTGAACTCAGCGGCCATCTGCAAAACCCGGCGCAGGCTCATTTTATGCACTAACGCACGCTCACTCGCCCGTTGAATCACCGGGCCATCGGCCATCGGATCAGAAAACGGCACCCCCAATTCGATAATATCGGCGCCCGCCTTGACCATTTCATGCATCATGGGCACGGTAAAATCAGGAAATGGATCACCGGCACTGATAAATGGAATTAACGCCTTACGCCCTGATCCGGCAAGTTCATCAAATTTTGCTGTCAACCGGCTCACAATTTTATCCCCTCTCGTTGCGCCATGGTATGCATATCTTTATCGCCCCGGCCCGATAAATTAACGATAATAATTTCATCCGGCCCCATTTTCGGCGCCAGTTTCATCGTATAGGCCAGGGCATGGCTTGATTCCAGGGCCGGAATAATACCCTCCATCCGGGTTAAGGCATGAAAACCCTGCAGGGCTTCATCATCGGTGATATTGACATATTGAGCACGCCCGCTATCTTTCAGCCAGGCATGTTCGGGACCGACGCCCGGATAATCCAAGCCGGCTGAAATCGAATGCGTTTCGATAATTTCACCATTGGCATCTTCCATCAGATAAGTCCGGTTACCATGTAAAACACCCGGCCTACCTGCACACAGCGGCGCCGAGTGTCGTCCGGTTTCAATACCATCACCGGCTGCCTCGACACCGTACATTTTGACAGATGTATCATCAATAAAGGGATGGAACAGACCAATAGCGTTGGAACCCCCTCCCACACAAGCGACCAGAGCGTCCGGCAGGCGTCCACAGGCCTCTTGCAACTGCTGTTTTGCCTCACGACCGATAATAGTCTGAAAATCCCGCACCATCGCAGGATAAGGATGCGGACCCGCCACGGTACCAATAATATAAAACGTATCATCGACATGCGTCACCCAATCCCTGAGCGCCTCATTTAATGCATCTTTCAAGGTTTTCGATCCTGAATGCACCGCCACCACATCAGCGCCCAGCAAACGCATCCGGTACACATTCAAGGCCTGCCGCTCAACATCGACCGCGCCCATATAAACGACACATTCCAACCCCAGCCTGGCCGCAACGGTCGCTGTTGCCACCCCATGCTGGCCGGCGCCGGTTTCGGCGATAATACGTTTTTTCCCCATCCGTTTGGCCAACAAGGCCTGGCCAATGGTATTGTTCACCTTATGGGCACCGGTATGATTCAAATCTTCACGCTTCAGATAAATCTGCGCACCACCCAATTCCTTGCTCCAACGCCGGGCATAATACAATGGCGATGGCCGACCGACATAATGTTGCAAATCGGCATCCAGTTCCGCCATAAACTCCAGATCCTTGATATAACGCTGATAGGCCTGATTCAATTGTTGGATCGGCAACATCAACGTTTCCGCAACAAAGCGTCCACCATAAGGACCGAAATGGCCATTTTCATCCGGCATATTATAGCCGGTGCCTGATTGATTAATTTCTGTCACCCTGATAAACCTCATTAATAAATGCAGCCATTTTTTCAGTGTCTTTTATGCCTTTATCCTGTTCCACGCCACTGCTCACATCAACCGCGTAAGGTTGTACCGTCTGCACCGCCGTTCTGACATTGGCGGGACTCAAGCCACCGGCCAAAATAATCGGTAACAAGCTGTGCGCTGGAATTCTGTCCCAATTGAAACGGCTGCCACTACCGCCTTTAACGTCTGGGTGATAAGCATCCAGCAATAATCCGGCGGCATCATGGTACTGTGTTTCCAAAGCCGGAATATCCACATCGTCCCGCATAGGTACAGCCTTGATGTAGGGTTTACCAAACTGACGGCAAAAATCTGCTGTTTCATCACCATGGAATTGAAGTAGATCAATCGCAACATGCTCCAATGTTTGTTGAACGGTCTTCGCACTCGCATCGACAAACAATGCGACGACCGTAGTGAATGCCGGCAGTGCCCTTGCAATCTCAAGCGCCTGCTTTATCGTGACATGCCGGGGACTTGGTGGATAAAATACCAAACCTAACGCGTCAACGCCCAAAAAGGCCGCATCAACGGCATCCTGTACACGGGTAAAACCACAAATCTTAACGCGTGTTCGCATAACTGATACAGTGAAATTTAGACTGAAACTTTCTAGGATATCATAAAATAACGTCTTCACAACGAAATTAAACGGCCAGACTTATGGATGCCGCCCATCATCCAACACAGATTTCGCTTCCTCGATTGACTTTTCGCACATTTCTATGGAATTTTTTACTTCGCGCTTAAAGACAAATCCTGTTTCCAGACCATCGCGTTCCCTGACCGCATATTCGTTAAGCAACTTACATGCAGCCTGTAAGTTTTGCTCAGCCCGCAAAAGTTGCGAATATTTTTCTTCATCGACATCTTCTTCGGACATCATTAAAATTTCACTGGTCATCTTGTTCTGACGGCGAAAAACATCTTCCGCATGCCCACTGAATGAAAAAGTACTATCCCAATATTGAGACGGCGAGGAAATGGCGCAACCCATCGACATAAGCAGAAAATCCATCCACAATAGATGGGCAAAGAAGCGCACAATTAACATAAACTATTGGGCTTGGTGATATGGTCATTGCTTCAAACAGAGGCTTTCATTATACAAGCTGCTGGAGAAAAAGGGATGATTTTAGGTAACGACTCACCCCTCTTACTTTTTAGGTGCGGTGCAGGGGTATTGATTTATCAACTTGTCTGCAACATGACGTTGCCGCCATTTACCTGATCAGCACAACACTGAAGCCATGTTGCAAGAATAACGCAAAGAAAATTTAGATGAAAATATCCTTTGAAATCGTACCGAGAAATGAAACCGCTTTTAAACAGCAGTATGAATTCGCCTCATCGCTTGGACAAGCAATTCAAATAATTAATGTACCCGATATACAACGATTCAAAATCAGAAGCTGGGAAACCGGTAAATTTGTGAACAGAAACAAACATCTGTTCATCCCCCATTTCAGAGCGATCGACTTTGAAATCAAATCAGGGATTATTTTCCAGATTATCGAGCAATACCAGCTCGACCAAATTTTGCTGGTTACAGGCGACCCACCAACCGATATAAATCATACCTTTTATAACACCAACGTTATTGATTTAATTAAAGCGGTTAAACAGCGCTTCCCGAAAATCAACATCTTCGCCGGTTTCGATCCTCACCGGAGTGGTTTACAGGATGAATATAATTATATTATGCACAAAGCTGACGCCGGAGCTTCAGGTTTTTTTTCGCAACCGTTTTTTGATATCCGGCTTATCGAAATTTATGCCGGGCATATGCAAAACCTGGAAATATTTATCGGTTTAAGTCCGATTACGACAGATGCTTCAATGCACTATTGGCAAGTCAAAAACAAGGTCCAGTTTCCCGTGGATTTCAAAGCAGAATATCAATGGAATATTGACTTTGCCAACCGCGTCATCGATATGGCGCGCTATTATGGATTGAATATTTATTTTATGCCGATCAAAATTGATTTGAACAAATATTTTGCCGATATCAATTTACAGGCCAATTAAATTGACACAAAAAAAGGCTATGCCATGCTGCATAGCCTAAGTAAGTCGTCTACAAAATAATTGTTACACTTCGAGGGAGGTGAAGTTATGCTTAACAATTGTGTGAAATTTTAACACAGGATTTTCAAAAAACAATAATGATTTGTTCACATTTTTAAATCTTTTTGACCAACTCAGCGGCATAGCCGGTGTAATCGCGCGGCGTCAGCTGCAACAAAGCATTTTTCGCGGCATCGGGTATTGCCAGATTACGGATAAAAACCTGCATCTCCTGCGCACTGATCCGTTGTCCCCGGGTTAGATCTTTCAACTTTTCGTAAGGCTTTTCAATACCATAACGCCGCATAACGGTTTGAATCGCTTCGCCTAATACCTCCCAGTTCTCTTCCAGATCAGCCTCAATGGCATCATTGTTGAGCTGAAGTTTAGCCAACCCTTTCATCGTTGCCTGCAAAGCGATGCTGGTATGAGCGATACCCACACCAATATTTCTGAGTACCGTTGAATCCGTCAAATCCCGCTGCCAGCGCGATACCGGCAACTTGGTCGCCAAATGCGCAAAAACGGCATTGGCCAGCCCCAGATTACCTTCGGAATTTTCAAAATCAATCGGGTTGACTTTATGCGGCATGGTTGAAGAACCAACCTCACCGGCAATCGTTTTTTGCCGGAAATAGCCCAATGCAATATAACCCCAAACATCGCGGTTAAAATCCAGCAAGACCGTGTTAAACCGTGACAAAGTATTGAAATACTCCGCCATATAATCGTGTGGTTCAATTTGTGTGGTCAACACATTCCAGACCAAACCCAATGATTCCACGAACATCTGACCGAAAACCGGCCAGTCCACTTCAGGATAAGCGATACTGTGCGCATTATAATTACCCACGGCGCCGTTGATCTTGCCCAACAAATCAATGTTTGCAAACTGATCTCTTTGACGTTGCAGGCGCATGACCGTATTGGCAAATTCCTTACCGATTGTTGTTGGACTGGCTGGCTGACCATGGGTCCGGGACAACATAGGCTGCTGCGCCGTATCGTAGGCAATAGACCGGATGGCCGCGATACAATCATCCATCTGGGTGATGATAAGACTCCGGCCCGCTTTTAACATCAAGGCATAGGCCAGGTTGTTGATATCTTCCGAAGTACAGGCAAAATGAAAAAATTCACTGATATTTTCCAGCTCTGCCAAACCGGTGATTTTTTCCTTTAAAAAATATTCAACGGCTTTCACATCATGATTCGTGGTTCTCTCAATTACCTTGACCCGCTCGGCATCGGCTTCGGAAAATTCATCAATGACTCGATCCAAGCATTGACAAGCCTTATTACTTAATTCGGCAACCTCGGTAATTTCCTTTTGAGCCGCCAGCGCCTGCAACCAACGCACTTCAACGACAACCCGAAAACGGATCAAACCGTATTCACTAAAAACCGGGCGCAACCGATCAACCTTACCGGCATAACGGCCATCAATTGGAGAAATAGCGGTCAATGCAAAATTTGTCATGTTCAATCTCTGTTGTTCACTTCATGTAAAAAATTAAATTCAACGGTATCGACTCACTCCCCTCTGAAAAGCCGGTGCAGGTTGTTGATTTATCAGACTTGCCCAGCCCTTCCACGGAAGAGCTGGGCTTGCATAACCTGGGATGTTATGCCGAACGACAGCGATGTATGCACGTGTCCTGATCAATCAATGACCTGCGCCGGCGACAACACAACCGGGTGAGTCGTTACATTCAACGATTGTAAGCCTTTTCGATAACCCCACCACCCAAACAGCGCTCATCATCATAAAATACCACCGACTGACCGGGTGTTATGGCACGTTGTGCTTGTTGAAAATAAACCCGGCAACGGTTATTTTCCAAAAGTTCCAGCCGGCAAGCCTGATCCGCTTGCCGATAACGCGTTTTGGCCGCACAATCCCGGACTTTGCCCGGCCCATGCCCACGCACCCAATCCAGTTGATTGGCTTCCAAAGTATCGTGCAGCAGCAAAGGATGGTCATGCCCCTGACCCACAATCAGACGATTGTTTTGTAAATCTTTTTGCAGTACAAACCAGGGTTCCTCACTGGCTCCCTGCACCCCGCCGATCCCCAGACCTTGACGCTGGCCCAATGTGTAATACATCAGCCCCTGATGACGGCCTATGCAGCGGCCTTCCGGAGTATACATTTCACCCAGCTGAGTGGGCAGATAGCGTTGTAAAAATTCCTTGAACTTGCGCTCGCCGATAAAACAAATACCGGTGCTGTCCTTTTTTTGATAATTGCCAAAACCGGCCTGTTTAGCCAGTTCACGCACCTGGGATTTATGCAAATGACCGATGGGAAACAAAGTCCGGGCCAATTGTTCCTGTCCCAGGGTATAGAGAAAATAACTTTGCTCTTTGCTTGGGTCCAGGCCTTTCAACAAAAAATACTCACCTTGTGTAAATTGCACCCGGGCGTGATGTCCGGTAGCGATATAATCCGCCCCTAAACTCATCGCATAATTCAGGAAGGCCTTGAATTTTACATGCTTGTTGCACAGAATATCCGGATTCGGAGTTCGGCCCAGCTTGAATTCCGCCAGAAAAATTTCAAACACCTCATCCCAATACTCGGCGGCAAAATTAACAGTTTTCAGAACAATCCCCAGCCGATCACAAACCTGTTGGGCATCCTCCAAATCCTGCATGGCTGTACAATATTCCGTGCCATCGTCTTCTTCCCAGTTTTTCATGAACAGCGCCGAAACCTGATGGCCTTGCTCCAACAATTTCAATGCGGTAACCGCAGAATCAACACCACCGGACATACCGACAATAATTTTCTTACTCATTGACATCAAGAAATAAAGGATTGCAACAAAGATAAAGGATAGCGTTCTCCGGCCTGATAACATTCGATGCCTTTCAATACCAACGGACTTCGCAGCCGCGTGCTGCGTGTGATTATCTCGTCCCGGGACAGCCAGTGGGCGGCGATAATACCTTCGTCCAACGCTTGTTCAGGATTATGTGAATGACAGGAACCGGCAAAACAGACCCGCAAAAAACTGGGCGCCGAGGGTTCTCGCCGCCAGAGTTGTACAGCGACAATATACTCCGGTTCAAACAACCAGGCGGTTTCCTCATGGACTTCACGTTTAACGGCAGCAATCAAATCTTCACCGTTTTCCAAATGTCCGGCCGGTTGGTTAAAAGCAATGCCATTGGCAGTTTGTTCTTCGACAAGCAGAAAACGTTTGTGCCGCTCGATGACGGCAGCAACGGTAACATGCGGTTTCCAGACCATGTTAAAGGACTCTTGTTAAAAGGCGTGTAGTTTACTTTATTTTAAAGAATTGATGTTGAAAAGAAATTTTATTGGTAGTATATGGTCAATAAAAATATTGATAGAGTAAGCATTCTGGCTTGAAATCATGTGTTTTTCACTCTATGTTTAACTAAAGAAATTTATTTAAAAATCGCTATGGCAGATGTAAATCCTTTCAAAGACAGTGACAGTGGATTGGCATTGCAAGAGGCCAAACCCAAATTAAAAAAACCACCGTTATACAAAGTTGTTTTATTGAATGATGATTTCACCCCAATGGGCTTTGTCGTTGACATTTTGGTCAATTATTTTTCAATGAGCGAAGAGAAAGCGACCCAGATCATGTTGCAGGTTCACACCCAAGGGGTTGGCGTTTGCGGTGTATTTTCCAAGGATGTCGCCGAAACCAAGGTTGAAATTGTCAATCACTACGCCAGAGAACATCAACATCCATTAATGTGTACGATGGAAGAAGCCTGAGCTTGAGGACAATATGTTAAGTAAAGAATTAGAGTTTTCATTAAATCAGGCTTTCAAGGCCGCTCATAACAAACGGCATGAATTCATAACCGTGGAACATATGCTGTTGACACTTCTGGACAACCCATCCGCGGAACCGGTGCTGCGTGCCTGCGGATGCGATATCAATATGCTGCGCGGAGAACTGACCCAATTCATCGATGAAACGATTTCCCTGATTCCCGAAAATGTACAACGTGAAACCCAACCCACATTGGGATTTCAAAGAGTGTTGCAACGGGCTGTATTTCATATCCAGGCCTCCGATAAAAAAGAAGTCAATGGTGCCAACCTGCTGGTTGCCCTGTTCAGCGAACAAGACTCCCATGCTGTATTTTTACTTAACAAGCAAGATATCACCCGACTCGATGTCGTGAATTATCTGGCCCATGGTATTTCCAAACAAGACCAGGAAGATATGGATATCGAACCGCCAGGCGATCCAGACGAAATGGAAAAATCCGTACAGGAAACGCCGTTGCAAAAATATGCGACCGACCTTAATGAAGCCGCTCGTCAAGGCAAAATTGACCCGCTCATTGGCCGTAGCGCGGAACTGGAAAGAACCATACAAGTGCTTTGCCGCCGCCGCAAAAACAACCCGCTGCTGGTTGGAGAAGCCGGTGTTGGCAAAACCGCCATTGCCGAGGGCCTGGCCAAACAGATCGTCGAAGAAGAAGTACCGGAAGTTCTGGCCCAATCAACGATTTACGCCCTGGATCTGGGTTCACTGGTTGCCGGCACCAAATACCGCGGTGATTTTGAAAAACGTTTAAAAGCCCTGATCAAACAACTGCAACAGGAACCCGACGCAATTTTGTTTATTGACGAAATTCATACCATCATTGGTGCTGGTTCCGCTTCCGGCGGGGTCATGGACGCATCAAATTTGATTAAACCTGTACTGGCCTCCGGTGAACTGCGCTGCATTGGTTCAACCACTTATCAGGAATTTCGAGGCATTTTCGAAAAAGATCGGGCACTTGCCCGACGTTTCCAGAAAATCGACATCCTCGAACCTTCAGTGGAAGACACGTTTCAGATTCTGAAAGGATTAAAATCGCGCTTTGAAGAACACCACGATGTCAAATACAGCGTCGAAAGCCTGCGCGTTGCAGCCGAATTGTCCGCACGTTACATTACTGATCGGCATTTGCCCGACAAAGCCATTGACGTCATTGATGAAGCCGGTGCGAAACAACGCCTGGCCAGCAGCGAAGAAAGAAAAACCTTGATTGGCGAACGGGAGGTTGAAGAAATCGTTGCCAAAATTGCCCGGATTCCGCCTAAATCGGTTTCTGCCAGTGACCGGGAAAAGCTTCAGGATCTGGAGAAAAACCTGAAAATGCTGGTTTTCGGCCAGGATGAAGCGATCAGCGCTTTGGCGTCCGCCATCAAATTATCCCGTTCCGGCTTGAGAGATTCCATGAAAACAGTCGGCTCGTTTTTGTTTGCTGGCCCCACTGGCGTAGGAAAAACGGAAGTGAGCCGGCAACTGGCAAAAGTCCTGGGCATCGGACTGATTCGTTTCGATATGTCCGAATATATGGAGCGTCATACCGTTTCCCGTTTGATTGGCGCACCACCAGGTTATGTCGGATTCGATCAGGGCGGTCTGCTGACCGAACAGGTCAACCAACATCCGCATGCGGTGTTACTGCTTGACGAATTGGAAAAAGCGCATCCTGATGTATTTAATTTGTTGTTACAAGTCATGGATCACGGAACCTTGACCGACAACAATGGACGCAAAGCCGATTTCCGTAATATTATCCTGATTATGACGACCAATGCCGGCGCTGCCGAAGGCAGTCGGGCTTCAATAGGTTTCACGAAACAAAATCATGAAACCGACAGCCTGCTGGCCATCAATAAACTGTTCTCGCCTGAATTTCGTAACCGTCTGGACGCGGTGATTCAGTTCAAGCCATTGGATATTTCCACCGTAGGCCATGTCGTGGACAAGTTCCTGTTTGAATTGGAAACATTACTTGCTGAAAAACAAGTCACCCTGTCGCTGGACGCCGAGGCCCGGCTATGGCTTGCGGAACATGGCTGCGATCCACAAATGGGCGCAAGGCCTATGGCACGTTTGATTCAGGAAAAAATCAAAAAACCACTGGCGAATGATTTGTTATTTGGAAAACTGGCCCGTGGTGGCCATGTACAAATCCATCTCAAGGACAACGATTTGGTTTTCGATATTGTAAGCAAAGAACTCAGCGTCCCGGAAAAAAGTATCTAGCCTTCCACATCGTTCAACGCATTCGAAAAGTAATCCGGCCTTTACTTAAATCGTAAGGTGTCATTTCCACTTTTACCCGGTCACCGGTTAAAATACGAATATAGTGTTTACGCATTTTTCCGGAAATATGGGCTGTCACGACATGACCGTTTTCCAACTCAACACGAAACATGGTATTCGGAAGTGTTTCAATGACTTTACCTTCCATTTCAATATGATCTTCTTTTGCCATTACATCTCTCTTAATAAATAAATCGACCATACTATCATAATTAACCACTTTAAAATAGCCGGTTTGTTGAAAATAAAAAATAATTTAAAATCAATAGCTTATACGATCTCGGCATTATTTAAATTCCGTCCCTGCTCACCCCCTCTGAAAAGCAGGTGCAGGTTGTTGATTTATCAGGACTGCATAACTTGGGATGTTATGCAGCACGACAGGGATGTATGCACATGTCCTGATAAATCAATAACCTACGCTGTCTACAACACAACCGGCTAAGTAGTTGCCAATATTTGTTTTTACGGCATATGCCTTACTCAGCCCTGTAGGGCGAACCCGCCTTGGGCAACGAAGCGCCGTTTCACACCCTTGGCCAATCTGCAGCGTTCCTGTCTGCCACCAGGCAGGCGTTTCGTCCCGATGCTTACTTTATTTTCCGCATTCGTAACCGCGTGGAGTATAATCACGCCCCTGCGGATCATTGCGAAAACTTGGTTAGGTAATTGGGGTCGGGTATAATGCCGCAGGCATTCAAGTCAATTATTTATGCCTATCCTTCAACAATGATAGATTTTATTACGCAGCACCGGGGTATTTTTGTCACCATTTTTGTCCTGCCGGTTTCCTTATTGTTTAAATACAGCATGCAAATCAGAAACCGGATTATATTCTGGATGAACAGCGCCCCGGACAAACACCCGCAAAAAGTCACTGCCGTGCAGCAACAAGTCAAAAACTGGGCGTTACAAACCAAGCGATCCATACCCATGTGTACCGCACGTCCCGGATGGCAAGCAATGTCCCTGAAACAAGGCAATTACAAAAAAACCCATTTCAAAATAAACACCCATTTACCGGATATTCTGGAAATAAACCAGCAAAAAGGCACGGTACGCGTTGAACCCATGGTCAATATGGCCCAGATTACCGCCATGCTCGCCCCTTTAGGCTGGACCCTGGCAGTCGTTCCCGAACTGGACAGTCTGACCGTCGGCGGTTTGATCAACGGTTTTGGTATTGAGTCCAGCTCCCATAAATACGGCTTGTTTCAATATATTTGCGAAAGTTTTGAACTGGTTACTGCCAATGGCGAACTGAAAACCTGTTCCAAAGAGGAAAACAGCGAACTCTATTACGCAATTCCCTGGTCACACGGCTCACTTGGCTTTCTGGTCAGTGCCGAAATCAAGATAATTCCAGCGCAAAAATATGTACATTTGCGTTATATCCCATACCAATCCAGGGAAGAATTTATCCGGCGATTTAGCGAAGAATCCCTGAAACCCTTCAATGAAGCGCACGACTTCGTTGAAGGGTTGATGTATACAAAAGATCAAGGCGTTTTGATGTTAGGCGATTTTGCCAACGAAATACCGGCAGGGCAGCGCAAGAATGCCATCAATCATTTCTGGAAACCCTGGTTTTATGAACACGCACGATCTTTTTTGAAACATGGCCAGGCCGAAGAATGGATTCCCTTACGTCACTATTATCATCGTCATACCCGATCGCTATTCTGGGAAATGCAGCAAATCATTCCCTTTGCCAATCATCCTCTGTTCCGTTATTTGCTCGGCTGGATGTCCCCTCCTGAAATATCCTTACTGAAATTGACCGAAACCCAAAAGATTCATGAACTGTATGATAAACACCACATGGATCAGGATATTTTGGTGCCTGTCAGCACATTGGCCAAAACTCTGGATTTCATCGACCAGGAAATCGACCTTTATCCTCTCTGGTTATGCCCTTGCAAATTATTTTCCACCCCAATCAAAGGTATGGTCGGCCCGGCGGGAAAAGAAGAAATGTTTGTTGATGTTGGTATTTACGGAGAACCCCGAATCGAAAATTACCAGGCCAGGGAAACCGTGCGTATACTCGAAGCCTTTGTCCGAGGCGTCAAAGGCTACCAAGCGCTTTACGCCGATACCTACCAAACCCGCGCAGAACTGCGGCAAATGTTCGATCACGGCTTGCTTGATAAATTGCGTAAACAATATAACGCGCTGGATGCGTTTCCCGAGCCCTTTGACAAGGTATCGCGCAAAGCCAGAACATAACCCGGAGCCTTCCCGTTCCTATGATTCTGCGTGAAATACATACAGGATAATGGGAGTCCGGATGAATACGGATTGATTAAACCTGAATCATCCGTAAAACAGGGCGCTGGACTTGACCCAGACTTACAGGGCTGAGTAGGGCATATCCCGTAAAGAATAAATATTGCATGGAGTAGGTGCGGATTTATCCAGCCATTCGCAGAAAAGCTGGATTTATCCGCACAGCGCAGAACCATGAATACGATACAGCGCGGCCCGATCACCTGCCTGGTGGTAGACAGGAGCACAGCGGATCGACCAAGGGTATGGAACCGCGCTTCGTTGTCCGGCACCCTGTTTTTTAGGTATCGCGTTATGAAAACCTTTGCCGTAAACAGGGCGCCGGGTACAAAAAGCACAAGTTTTTCTGTTCAGATTTTTTGCTTTCGCGGTTAATTCATTTGATATCCAAAATCCGAAAACCTGTCTGCCAACAGGCAGGCGTGACCGGGTGCAGTATAATGCCAGCTATCCACTTATGAGTGATTTTTCTTGAATTATTTAGCTTGGCGCAGGTCTTTGCAAACATAGCTTGACAAAAAGGTGATCGATATGGGTTGGAGAAACAAGCAACACGATGAAACTTACAGCGATGAAGAAGTTCTGGCCCGGCTGCAAGCCGAGTTACCGCATTGGTACCTCGAAAAGGGTTGGATTCGGCGTAAATATAAAACCAGTGGCTGGAAAGCCACGTTGATGGTTGTCAATACCGTAGGCCATTTGGCTGAAGCCGCGTTTCACCATCCCGATTTGACAGTTTCCTATGCTTTTGTCATTGTCAAACTGATGAATCACGCGGCTAAAGGTATTACCGACAAAGACTTTGAACTGGCCCATAAAATCGAACAAGTCATCATGTGGCAACCAGGCCAGGAAAATGGCGCCCTGGAGGGTACCCCCGACGATCCGCGCTTTAAATATATCAAATACGACTGAGTTTATCCAGCGTACAAATAATAACAAGCTGCAGTTGCTGCCATCACGCCAACCAGGTCAGCGGTCAAACCCGCTGCCAAGGCATGCCGCATACGCCGGATTTGCACGGAACCAAAATAAACCGCCAGAACATAAAACGTTGTCTCGGTTGAGCCTTGCAGGGTACTGACCAAATAACCGACATAACTGTCCGGCCCAATGGATGTATCCTGCAAGGTAGCCGCCAACACACCATAAGCCCCTGAACCAGACAACGGTCTCAGCAGAGCCATCGGTAATGCCTCTGCCGGAAAACCAACCTGTTCCGTAACCGATCCGATTACCGCGATCATGACATGCATCGCACCACTTTCACGGAACATCGCCACAGCGACCAGAATCGCAATCAAATAAGGGATAATCTTGATGGCAACATGGAACCCTTCTTTGGCTCCATCGACAAAAACCTCGTAAACCCGAACCCCTTGATAAGCGCCAAAGCATAACAATGACACCACGAAAACTGGAATGACCCAGCTACCAATGCGGCTTCCATAAAGCACAGCCAATGGAATAAAAGCAAGCAAAGCCACCAATGCCAAATAAGAAATCCATACCGGATAAGCCCGGTCGGTGATCAGCAAATCATCGCAAACCGTTTGTTCTTCGCTACTTGAAACCGTTAAACCATCCGCCGCTTCCTGCACATCAGTACTAAAAAAACGCTGATAAAACTTTGCCGCCAAAATGGCAGCCAGGGTGGAACACAAGGTAGCAAACAATGTCGTCGGAATGATACCGGCCGGATCGGCAGAACCCGCCGCGGCCCGCAATGCAATGACTCCCGTTGGTAATAAGGTGACACTGGATGTATTGATGGCCAGAAACAAAACCATCGCATTGGTTGCCGTTCCCTTGTTCGGATTCAATTTGTCCAATTCCTGCATGGCGCGGATACCAAAGGGGGTCGCCGCATTGCCCAAACCCAGCGCATTCGCCGACATATTCATGATCATCGCCCCCATGGCCGGATGATCCGCCGGCACATCCGGAAAAAGACGTATCATCAATGGTCTCAACAGACGGGCAATGATCTGCAACAAGCCTCCCGCTTCGGCAACTTTCATCAAACCCAGAAAGAAAGCCATCACTCCAATCAGGCCCAGCGCCAGAGTAACCGAATTTTTGCTGGCTTCAATCAAGGCTGCCGTCAATGCCTGCATCGGCGCGACTTCATCAGCCGTTTCCGGTATCCAGACGATCTGTTGATAAGCCGAAGTACAAAATGCAATCAAAATGAGGCTTAAAAAAATAATGTTCATAAAAATCCCGATAACCCGTTAGCACCCAAAACAATAAGCTGACTCTACACCTACCCGCGTCATTCCGGCAGGGATTGCCGGAATCCAGGCCCAGGGATCACTGCCATTAAGTTAAGAAAATATGATTTGGGTATCGATGCGGCTTGTCGTACTGTGCGGATAAATCCAGCTTTTCTGCGAATGGCTGGATAAATCCATTCAACAAAAAGGCTTAACTTAATGGCAATGAAGCCCAGGGATGGGCATCCGGCAAGCCGCCTGCCAACATATCCCAATTGCCCGATCATTTTCCGCCTTCATAACCGTGCGGAGTGTAAAAACACTCTTGAATCCCAACAACAGCTATTTTCAAAATCCGCAACCGTGACCGCGCGGAGTACAACCACGAAAGACACAAAAGATAATGAGCACACTTCCTTTCCTTTAGCGCCGTTCCATGCCCCTGATCGATCCGCTGCGCTCCTGTCTGCCAGCAGGCAGGTGATCGACCCTGAGCAATACCGTGTTTCTGTTTTGCAGGAAGCACGGATGATTCGGGTTAATAAATCCGTGTTCATCTGTGGTTCAATCCTGTAGGGCAGGTCAGGCCCAGTACCCTGTTTACAGCAAAGGTTTTCATAACGCGATACTTAAAAAACACGTTATTTTTTCACAAACTCAATGGGTAAGGATATTTTGTTTGCAGACGGTTTTTCAATACAGTCTACAGTACAATGGCTATGGATATCCAGGTCACCCCCAGTGCGCCGGTCAACCCAGGAAAAGCGGATCTGATTGCCAACATCGACAGACTTCGTGCAAAAAGCAAAAATGGCATGATGGACGTGGAAGTTGGTGTTGTTGTACAAAATCAGGGCAATGCTTCAACCGTAACAGCATTTACAGTAAGCGCCTATTTTTCAGGTGATACATCCTTGAGTGCCGATGATGTGTTATTGCAAAACTGGGATGTCAATGCGCTTGTCCCTGCCGACGCAGCCACTCTCAAAACACGCAACAGTCTGCCTTCTGCATCCGGATTTATCATTATCGAGGTTGATGCAAACATGCAAGTTGACGAAACCGATAAAACCAACAACCGGTTCAGCACACCTTTGTAAACCGGGATGAATTCCTTGGTGAGATTTTCATTATCTCACCAAGGACTTTTTTCGGAAGGGGGAGTTCAGACCAGACTCAATAAAATACCTGCCGCAACTGCCGAACCGATAACCCCGGCGACATTCGGTCCCATCGCATGCATCAGCAAAAAATTATGCGGATTATTTTCCAGACCAACCTTGTTGGCAACCCGCGCCGCCATTGGCACAGCCGAAACCCCGGCGGCACCAATCAATGGATTGATGGGGGTATGACTGAATTTATTGAGAACCTTGGCCATCAATACACCGGCTGCGGTGCCAATGCAAAAAGCAATCGCCCCTAATCCCAAAATCCCCAGCGTTTCAATTTGTAAAAACTTATGCGCGCTGAGTTTGGAACCCACCGACAAACCCAGGAAAATCGTAACGATATTAATCAATTCATTTTGCGAGGTTTTACTCAAACGCTCGACAACACCGCAAGCATTCATCAAATTACCGAGTGCAAACATACCCACCAGCGGCGCCGCCGAAGGCAAAAGCATTGCGCAAAGCGTAATCAACATAAGCGGAAAAACAATTTTCTCGGTTTTGGAAACCTCGCGCAATTGCTGCATTTCAATACAACGTTCCGCTTCTGTAGTCAAAGCCCGCATAATCGGCGGCTGAATCAACGGCACCAGAGCCATATAAGAATAGGCCGCAACCGCAATGGCACCCAACAAATCCGGCGCCAGTTTCGATGCGACGTAAATTGCCGTCGGCCCATCGGCACCGCCAATAATGGCGATGGCGGCGGCATCTTTAAGAGAGAAAGCCAAACCCGGCACGCTGTTCAATGCCAAAGCGCCCAGCAAGGTCGCAAAAATCCCGAATTGGGCGGCAGCACCCAGCAGCAAGGTTTTGGGGTTGGCCAGCATCGGGCCAAAATCGGTCAAGGCGCCGACCCCCATGAAAATGAGCAACGGAAAAATGCCCGATTTAATCCCGAAATACAGATAGTGCAATATGCCACCTTCATCGGCAATACCGGCTACCGGAATATTACTGAGTATGGCACCAAACCCGATCGGCAACAGCAGCAAGGGTTCAAAGCCTTTTTTAATCGCCAAAAACAGAAGCAAAAAACCAACCAGCATCATAAAGCACTGGCCGGCTGTAAAATTATACAATCCCGTGCTTTGCCATAATAAGATGAGTTTTTCCATAGATAGATTCTTTAATCGTGTGACCCAAACAACGGTTTATTTAAAGCAAGAGCAAAACATCACCCACTTTGACGGCATCACCTTCCTTGACATTGAGAGCACTCACCGTTCCAGACAATTTTGCACGCACTTCGGTCTCCATTTTCATTGCTTCCATGATCACGACAATATCGCCTTCAGCGACGGCCGAACCCACCTGGACATTGATTTTGAGTATATTACCCGCCATTGGCGCCTCGATGGCACTGCCGCTGCTGACGACAGGTTCTGCCGGCGCCGGCTGAATATCGAGTGCCTGATCGCCCGGTCCTACGACAACATTGAAATTTTTGCCATCGACATTAACCGAATAACGTTCGGTAGCGTGTATTGTGTTATCGTTGCGGTTCGCAGCCTGGGGTTTCGGATCGGGTTCTTTTTCAAAAGCATCGGGGGTGTCACGATTGGTCAGAAATTTCCATCCGGTTTGCGCGAAAAGCCCATAAATCAAGGCCTCTTCTTCAATATTATTGGATAAGCTTACGCCCTCGCTGTTCGCTTTTTGTTTCACTTCAGCGATCAAATTATCCATTTCCGGCTCCAGCAAATCGGCCGGCCGGCAAGTGATCGGCGCGCTACCTTCGAGAACACGCGCTTGCAAGGCTTTGTCAAGCGGCGCCGGCGCCGCACCATATTCACCTTTTAGCACCCCAGCGGTTTCCTTGGTGATGGTTTTATAGCGTTCACCACTGATAACATTCAGAACCGCCTGGGTACCGACGATTTGTGAGGTCGGCGTCACCAACGGAATATAACCCAGATCCTTGCGCACCCGGGGAATCTCTTGCAATACCTCATCGAATTTATCAAGCGCTCCCTGTTCCTTGAGCTGGTTTTCCATATTGGTCAACATGCCGCCAGGAACTTGTGACGTCAGTATGCGGCTGTCGATCCCTTTCAGACTGCCTTCGAATTGCGCGTATTTTTTGCGCACATCGCGCCAATAAGCGGCAATCTCCTCAAGCTGTTTAAGGTTTAGACCGGTATCACGCTCTGTATCCTGCAAACAGGCGACAATCGTCTCGGTCGGGCTGTGGCCATAGGTCATGCTCATTGAGGAAATCGCCGTATCCACATTGTCAACGCCCGCTTCGGCCGCTTTGATCAAAGTTGGAACACTCAAACCGGTAGTTGCATGGCAGTGCAGATGCACCGGCAAATCCGTACTTTGCTTGAGCCGCTGCACCAATTCAAAAGCCTCATAGGGTTTCAGCAATCCGGCCATATCCTTGATACAAATCGAATGTGCCCCCATGTCTTCGATTTGCTTGCCCAGATCAACCCACATATCCATCGTATGCACCGGGCTGGTGGTGTAAGACAGCGTGCCTTGGGCATGGGCATCGGTATTGAGCACCGCTTCAACCGCACGTTTGATATTACGCATATCGTTCATCGCATCAAAAATGCGAAACACATCGATACCATTCACTGCACAACGTTCGACAAATTTATCAACCACATCATCGGCATAATGCCGGTAACCCAAAATATTCTGGCCGCGAAACAACATTTGTTGCGGCGTTTTCGGCATGGCCGCTTTCAATAACCGCAACCGCTCCCAGGGATCTTCGCCAAGATAACGAATACAGGCATCAAAGGTTGCACCGCCCCAGGATTCAATAGACCAATAGCCAACCTGATCCAATTTGGAGCAAATCGGTAACATATCGTCGATACGCAAACGCGTCGCGAGAATGGATTGATGAGCATCACGCAGTACGACCTCGGTGATACCCAGTGAGGGTTTGTTATTTGCCATTTACAGTTTCTCCTAGACCTTTTTGGGCCTTATCGCTTTACCTTTTGGGTAAGAGAGTCTCCGGGCAACAAGCGTTGTAAACCGCTTATCGATGCTTTGCCCGATGTTGGTGGATGGCAGCGCTAATCGCCGCAATGATACGTTGTTCGTTTACCGCCGGCGAACCGGATGATCCATTCTGTAGAGCGGGCGGCTCGGGAAAAAAACGCAGTATGATAGCCGACATCAAATTGACGGCAACAATCAGCATGACCAGAAACAGGAACACAATTCCCATCCCGATCCACATCAGCTCTATTCCGGCACTGAGTTGTTCAATCATCAATGTTATAAGTAATTAAAATATTCAACCCGTCATTATCTATGAAACAATGGATTTTATCAATCCAATACCTGACCTTATCACACAGTATTTGCTGGAAACTTCATTTAACCCAGCCTTGTCATTGTAGGGCCATACGGCTACAACTTATATAGTTTATCTGACAAAGCTGGGTTAATTCTTATAATGCCGCCAGAACCGCCTCATAATCCGGCTCATCGGCAATTTCATGCACCAACTGGGTATAAACCACGTTATCCTGCTCATCGATAACAATAACCGCCCTGGCCAGCAAACCAGCCAAAAAGGTATCGATCAATTTGACGCCGTAATCCTCGGCGAAACGGGAACGAAAACAGGAAAGGGGGTCGATGTCCGTCAAACCTTCCGCACCGCAAAAACGGCTTTGCGCAAAGGGCAGATCCGCAGAGATCACCAGGACCGCGGTATTTTGCAATCGTGCCGCCTTTTGGTTGAATTTTCGGGTTGACAACGCACAAGTTGGTGTATCCAGACTGGGAACCGTCATGAGCAGCTTTTTTTTACCCGCCCAGTTTTTCAACGATACTTCCTTTAACTTGTTGTTCACCAATACAAAATCCGGAGCTGGATGACCCAGCGCCGGTAATTCACCCGATGTATTGAGCGGTTTTCCTTGAATTGCAATCGTCGCCATGTAGTTACCTGTTTTTTTTGATTTTTGCCTGTTTTGAAATTCTTTTCGGTACGGGTTTACCCGCCCTGGCCGGCCTTTTGGCCCGGCTTTGAAAGGGATTATCGGAACTGCGAAATTCGATACGCACCGGCGTACCCTGCAAGCGCAGCTTGCCGCGGAAAAAATTGATCAGATAACGCCGGTAGGCATCGGGCAAGGCCTCGGTCTGGTTACCATGAATCACGACAATGGGTGGATTATGGCCGCCCTGATGAGCATATTTCAATTTGATGCGCCGGCCTCTCACCAACGGCGGTTGATGGGCTTCGACCGCCTCTTTCAGATAATTCGTCAACGCCGACGTGGACATATCGGCCATAGCCGCCTGATACAGGCTGAACACCACATCAAATAAACTACCCACGCCACTGCCGTGCAAGGCAGAGACCGGATGTTTTTCGGCAAAATCCAGAAACGGCAGCTTGACATCGATTTGCCGCTTGATTTTTTGCTTTTGGTCAAAACTGAGACCATCCCATTTGTTCAGCCCGATAATCAACGCCCGGCCTGCTTCCAGCACCTGACCCAACAAATGACAATCCTGGTCGGTTATGCCTTCGCTGGCATCGATCAGATAAATCACCACATGGGCTTTTTCAATAGCCTGCAATGCCTTGATGACACTGAATTTTTCGATTGTCTGGGATATTCTGGCACGCCGGCGCATACCGGCGGTATCAATTAAGGTAAATTGCTGGCCTTTACGTTCGAACGGAATATAAATGCTGTCCCGGGTTGTTCCCGGCTGATCATAAACAACAACCCGTTCTTCACCCAGCAGCCGGTTGACCAGTGTGGATTTACCGACATTGGGCCGCCCCACGACCGCAATAGCGATACCTTGCTCGACCGGCGCCTGCACTTCATGGCTTGCGGGTACAAAATCGTCAATACGCCGAACCAATTCGACAACCCCGCGCCCATGACTGGCGGCAATCAATACCGGCTCCCCCAAGGCCAATGAATAAAAATCCATCATCGCCAGTTCGATATTGATGCCATCAATCTTGTTGAGCACCAGCAGCACCGGCTTGTCCTGTTTGCGCAACATTTCCGCAATGGCCTGATCGGAAGCACACAAGCCCGCACGCGCATCAACCAGAAAAAAAATGACATCTGCCTCTTGCAGGGCTATCTGAACCTGACGCCTGGCGGAACTATCGATACCGTCTTTTGCATCCGTGATACCGCCGGTATCGACCAGGATACAATCACGCTCGCCGCGTTTAATCCGTCCATATTGGCGATCCCGGGTCAGACCCGGAAAATCCGCGACCAGAGCATCACGGCTACGGGTCAGATAATTGAACAAGGTCGATTTGCCAACATTAGGCCGCCCCACCAAGGCGATAACCGGTAACATCATGGCGCTTGCACCCGCAATGCGGCCAAAGCCCCATCACTGGCATAAACATAAACCACGCCATCGACAACCTGCGGCCTTGCCAAAACCGGACTGTCACTGATCTGTACCCGCCCCAACTGACGGCCATCGGCTTTGGAAAGCCAGTGCACATAACCTTCAAAATCGGCGACGACAACATATTCATCGTAAACCACGGGTCCCGTCAACGCCCGGCGATGTAAAGCCCTTTGCTTCCACAACGACGCTCCATTGCGCAAATCCAGTTGCCAGACATCACTATCGACATCGGTCACATATAAATACCGCCAGTCCACGGCTAGGCCGGCATAGCAAGACAGGTTCTGATTGCGCCACAATACTGTACCGTCATCGCTCAACAAGGCGCTGATACCGCCATGATAAGCGGCAATGAATACGACGCCTTCGGCCGCAACCGGATCCGCCACCAAATCCACCAACCTTTCCACTTCGGAACGCCCTTTAGGGATGGCAATACTGGTTTCCCATAATTGTTTGCCATCGCTTAATCGCAAGGCAATGGCCTTGCCATTGGCGTAACCGTTCACAATCCGGTTCGTTTCGATAACCGGCGTTGCCGCACCGCGTATACTCAAAGCTGGAATATTTTTTTCAAACACCCAAATCTCACCGCCATCGTCTTCACGCAACGCAAAAACCTTGCCATCAACCGTGCGCACAATAACAATACCCTCGGCAACCACAGGCACAGACAGAACTTCACTGGAAACCCGGGTTTGCCACAACACTTCACCGCTTTGCTTGCTCAAGGCCACGACCTGGGCATTACTGTCGCCTACAATCAAAACCTCATTACCCAGGCCCGGTCCTGCCGATAACAACAAATCGGTCTCAACTTGCCAAATCAAATCCCCACTCAATGCATCACGCGCCTCGACCACGCCGTCCCGATCCGCCGCATAAATGAAACCGGCATCGACGGCGGGTATCAATTTTACGGCTTGTTGTTCATAGCCATCACCGATATCTTGCTGCCAAAGTGTATCAATTTGCACTTCCGCTTCATAATCGACCAATTCGTTCGGTGGCTCGCTATTATCCTCGCCCCCCAACAGCGAATTGGAAAAATCCGTGACCGCTTCCCAAGCCGCGCAACCACTCAGACTGAGCGTTGACAAGAGCCCTATCAATACGGCCAGGACATAACGTTGACAAGCAATAATTTTCATGAGTTATCACATCCGCCAGCCATCAGGATGGGTTTTCAAGTAATTTCGGCGCCGTCAAATCATCAATTTTATATTGCAGCAAGGGCGAGGTTTGCCCGGCTCTTAACGCGTTCTGATAGGCTGTACGCGCTTGCCCCGGACGTTGCAAGGCAACGTAAAAATCGCCTTTTAATTCTTCATATTGGCCATTGAACGCCTGACTGGACTGCGGATCGATTTCAGCGATTTTCTGCAGCCCTTGTTCATACTCACCTGTCGCCAGCAACAAACGCAACAGACGAATGCTTGCAACATTTTTCAAGGCACTGTCCGCTTTAGCCGTCAACGATTGCAAAACCTGTTTGGCCGATTCCAAATCGTCCGTCGCAACCTGGGCTTTGGCCTGAAACAGTTTTCCATAAAGCGCATAAGGGGTGGATGCGTATTGTTCATCCAGACGCTGGGCAATTTTATTGACTGACTCGTACTGGTTTTTCTTGGCCGCGCTCAACAACTCTTCATACAAGGCGGAAGCCTTCAAACGGGTGTCCTGTTGATAGCCTTGCCAGAAATTCCAACCAGCAATAATAATAAGCCCACCAACCAAACCACTGATAACGGAATTGGCATTTTTTTGCCACCATTTTTTTAAAGCATCGATTTGCTGCTCTTCAGTTTCATAAAGCTCCACGTTACCCCTCCTGTTTCAATATTGTTTTCAAGTAAGCGAGCGCCTGATCTTGCGTCAAGGTTTGCTGCTCATCACCGCTACGCATCGGCTTGATGCTAACCTGGCCGCTTGCGGCTTCCTCATCACCCAGAATCAGCGCATATTCGGTACCGCTTTTATCGGCTTTTTTAAACTGGCTTTTGAAACTGCCGCCACCGCAATGCATCACCAGCGATATAGCGGGCAGTTCATCGCGGATGCGTTCGGCAAGCTGAAGGCCGGTTTTCTCGGCCAACGCACCAACCTGAATCAGATACAAATTGACCGCTTGTCCGGTTTGCGGGGCATCGGACATTGCCAGCAAAGCCAACAAGCGCTCCATACCCATGGCAAAACCAATCGCTGTATTCGCCCGACCGCCTAATTGTTCTATCAGCTGATCATAGCGACCACCGGCACAGACCGTGCCTTGCGCACCCAAGGCATCGGTAACCCATTCAAATACTGTTTTACCATAATAATCCAGACCCCGAACCAAACGGCTGTTTACGACATAATCAACACCCGACAGCTCAAGCCGTTGCAACACGCCCTCAAAATGCGCCCGGCTGTCTTTGCCAAGATAATCCATCAATACCGGCGCTTCGGCGATCAAATCCTGCATCTGCGGATTTTTGCTGTCCAGAATACGCAAGGGATTGGTTTGCAGGCGGCGTAAACTGTCTTCATCCAGCCGTGCTTTGTGTGCTTTGAAGTAATCCACCAAAACTTCGCGGTAACGCATGCGCTCTTGCAGCGTTCCCAGGGTATTAATCTGTAACTGTAATTTGTCCGCGATATGCAGCCGCTTCCATAACCGCGCCGACACCAAAATAATCTCCGCATCGACATCCGGCCCGGCCATACCATAGGTTTCCACGCCCAGTTGTACAAATTGCCGGTAACGCCCCTTCTGCGGACGCTCATGCCGGAACATCGGGCCGTAGTACCATAGCCGCTGCACCTGATTGTGCAACAAGCCATGTTCCAGGCAGGCCCTGAGGCAACCCGCCGTGCCTTCCGGGCGCAAGGTCAGTGAATCGCCATTACGATCATCGAAGGTATACATTTCCTTTTCGACAATATCCGTTACTTCACCGATTGAACGTTTGAACAATTCGGTTTTTTCGACAATCGGCAAACGGATTTCGCGGTACCCGTAAGCGTTCAATACATCGCGTATGACTTGTTCAACATATTGCCATAAAGCGGTATGCTGCGGTAATACATCGTGCATTCCGCGTATTGCCTGAATCTTTTTCGCCATTTTAATTTAAAAAGAGAAGATACAAAAAATAATATGTTGATGGAAAACCCGCTACCCGGCCTTTAAAATACGGTATGAAAGCCGACCAAAAACAAGCTAAATCCGTTTACAGTCATTGCCCGGTTTTTGTTCCACACCCATACGACCGCTAATTCAGTCGTTGCGCCTCTTTCGACAGCGGAAACTTTTCCAACAGCGTCGCCTTGTAACGATCGGCTTTTTCGGTATTGCCCAAAGACATTTCGATCAGCATGGCATAATAAAGCGTTTTGGGCGTATGCTTGGAACGCGCAAGAAACCTTTCCAAAAAACCTTTGGCCGAAATATAGTTTTTTTTGTCATAACTGACGGCAATCATCTGTTGCAAAGCCGGCGCATAATTCGGGTTTTTCTGCAAAGCCTCGCGCAAATAACGTTCCGCCACCCCGGTTTCATTACGGTTATATTTACAAATCCCGATATTGGTCAACGCAAACCATTTGCGGGTATTCATCGGCGCCGCCAACGCCTCATTCAAATAAACCATGGCCTTATCATACAACCCCTGATCACACAAAAAGCGTCCATAATTGTTTTTGGCGCTGACATTATCCGGATTCAAATCCAGCGATTGCCCAAAATATTGCTCGGCGCGTTTGGCATCCCCCAGATTCTGATACAGCACGCCCAGGGCATTATGTATTTCGCTGTTGTCCTCATCCAGTTGCAAGGCGTGTTGCAAACGTTGCAAGGCGATCCGGTTTTTACCCAGTTCCATATAGCCCACCCCCATCTGCAAATAATTTTCAGCGATCTCGTGATCCGACTTTTCCTGTTTTTTGTGATCGCTGGATGCACAGGCATTCAGCAACAAGGCAACCAGTATCAACATGCGTAACAACACATCAGACCACATGTTCATACCCTGCTTGAGACAAACGAACAGAGCGGCGGCTTTTATCCTGCACCCGGCCCACCAATTGACCACAGGCGGCATCGATATCATCACCGCGGGTTTTGCGTATCGTGGTTATCATGCCGGCTTTGTGCAGGATATTCCTGAACGCGTCAATTGCCTCTGGCGTGGAGCACCGATAAGGGCTGCCGGGAAACGGATTGAAAGGTATCAGATTGATTTTACACGGCACATTCTGCAACAAATTAATCATCCTTTTCGCATCTTTTGTTGAATCGTTAACGCCCCGCAACATCACATATTCAAAGGTGACGCGCCGCCGGGGTGACAATTTCACATTATCCTGGCAGGCCGCCAAAAGTTCTGCCAATGGATATTTGCGGTTGATCGGCACCAGCTCATTGCGCAGTTCATCATTGACCGCATGCAGGGAAACCGCCAGGCTCACGTCACAAGCCCCGGTCAAGCGGTACATTGCCGGGACAATGCCGGATGTACTGATCGTCACCCGCCGTTTTGACAAACCAAAAGCAAAATCATCCAGCATCAAGCGTACCGCCGTCAGCACATTATCAAAATTGAGCAGGGGCTCCCCCATACCCATCATGACCACATTGGTGATTTTGGCCTTGTCAGTCAATTGCCGTTGGGCCGCATAGAGCTGGCCGCTAATTTCCGCCGCCGTCAGATTGCGGTTAAATCCCTGCCGGGCGGTTGAACAAAACGTACAGGCCAATGCACAACCGATTTGCGAGGAAACACATAAGGTTCCGCGCTCCGCTTCGGGAATGAAAACCGTTTCCACCCGGTTGCCGCAAGCCGTTTGCAATACCCATTTGCAGGTTCCGTCGCTGGCCTGCTGCTGCAAAATAATCTCCGGCGCGGCAATTACGCAATGGCTTTTCAAATAAGCCCGCAAGGATTTACTCAGATCGCTCATCGCATCGAAATCATCGACCCCGATCGGGTAAATCCATTTCATAAGCTGCCTGGCGCGAAACGGCTTCTCGCCAATTCCGACAAAAAAGGCCTCCAGACCTTTTCTGTCGAAATCGAGCAGATTAATCATTGATTCAGCGTGTGCGGGCACAGATTTCCGCATCGTCAAAAAAGAAAGCGATTTCCTGCTGCGCCGTTTCCGGTGCATCGGAACCATGCACCGCGTTTTCATCGATGCTGTCGGCAAAATCCGCGCGAATCGTACCCGCAGCCGCCTCGGCCGGATTGGTCGCCCCCATCAATTCACGATTTTTGGCAATGGCGTCTTCACCTTCCAACACCTGCACCATAACCGGGCCGGAAATCATGAAAGCAACCAGATCATTAAAAAAAGGCCGCTCTTTATGCACCGCATAAAAATCCTCGGCCTGTTCTTTGGTCAGATGCAGCATTTTTGCCGCAATGATGCGCAAACCGTTTTTTTCAAAACGGCTGTAAATCTCGCCAATGACATTTTTCGCCACAGCATCCGGTTTAACAATTGAGAAAGTACGCTCGATTGCCATTTAAGTCTCCATAAATTAAAAAGTTAACTGGTTATTATATAGGAAATAATTACCTGTGACGATTTTTCTCGACCGTTCATCCAACAGTACAGGCAAATTCAACCAAATCCTGTCAAATATCAAAACCCAAACTGGTTTCTTTCATATCGCTGTATAAAATAGCTCAACGGATTATGCTCTTTCACCTCATCGTGCGGTATCAACAGATATTTCCAGGTCTTGCCGCCATTTTTCAGCAGGTATTGACTGGCATTTGCGCACCATTTTATAGCGGCATCGGCTTTGGTTAATACCTTGGCATCTTGCATCTCATTCCGCGCCTTGGTTTCCACCATCAACACACCGTCCTCTGTTTCAGCAACAAAATCCGGGATATATTCAGGATATTCCGCACCGTCCCGATAGTAAATTTTGAACTGGCCTTTGGCAGGTTTAAACCATTTTTGTGCATCCCGTTCCAGAATAACGGCAAAACGGCGCTCGGTATCGGAATCGAATTTTTGCAAGGGATACAGGCAGCGGCTAAAACCGGCAAACAACATTTGTTTGATTTTTTGTTTTGTCGTCACGGTATCCCTATAGTTATGGGGTGATTGCCCGGCGGCTATGGTATAGGCGCATTTTTTTAACGGCGTAAAGCCGCTGCGCACTTCCACTTCATAACGGGCCGCCTTTTCCCAAAAGTGTTCGGCCATTTGTGCATGGATCGTTTTGGCAATGAGTTGACGGTTACCACTCAAGACATTTTTAACTTCATCTTCAGATAAATAACCACGAAGATGTTTAACTGCTTCCCTAGCCAAATCATAAATTAAGTCTGCATGTTCATCGTAGGAAATATCGTCATAATCAATCAAAGCGTGAACAATAAAGTCTTCCGGTTTCTGAGTAATCATTTCACTTCGCGCAGAGAGTGTATCTTGTTCATTGGTTTCAAGGCTTTGAATGACAATATCGCGCATCGCCGGTTGCAGATTCAAGGCCGTTAAATCCAATGTAAACGGATGATAGCCATAAGTGACTTCGCCCTTTGGCAGCACAACCACGCGCGGAATATCGATGATCTGCTGCACGACGAGTTGTGTGGTTTTTGTCACCACAGTCACCAAATCCACTGTTTCTTGTTCCTCAAGCAAACATTGTTGCTGCCCGGTTAACTGTTCGGCAACGGCGGCAACCAATTCTTGCTGTACCGGCTCATTTAACAACGCCTGGCTGGTTGGGACTTGTTGCGGCTTATGCTGCAAACGGTTAATGAACTGTATGGCTACCTTGGCGACTTCGGTTTCAGCCACGCCATTAAAAACCGGCTTGAAGGACTCAGGCGCAGGATAAACCGTGCCTTTGCTGCCGGTATTCACTGCCCCGCTAATCAGGCTGTCCACATTGGAACCGATTTCGATGCTTTCTATCGCCTCATCCTGTTCCGGCGCGTCCAGAATCACTTGTTTCAAGCGCAGGGGGTTTTCAGGATTATTGGCTTCATCGACAATTTCCTGGAAACGATCATGGGCGACGATATTCAGACGGTCTACTGCCGTCACCCCGGTTCTTTTGCCGTAAGGTAGACGCAATCCCCGGCCAATGGACTGTTCAATCAAAGTGCGGGCATTGGCGGCTCGTAGCGGCACAATGGTATAAAGATTGGTTACATCCCAGCCTTCCTTCAGCATATTGACATGAATGACCACTTCTGTTGGTTCATCAACACTTTCAACCGCCAGCAAGCGGGCAATCATTGCTTCTTCCGCCGTGCCCGATTTGCTGCTATCCACTTGAATGATTTTGCCGCGATAACGGCCGCCAAAAAATTCATCGGACTCCATCAAATTCAATAATGAACCCGCATGAGTGGTGTCGCGGGCAATAACCAGCATAAATGGCTTGACAACATTTACCTCATTTTCGTGGGCATAGGTTAACAGCTCCATTTTGGTAGCTTCATGCAAGCGGATGCCGTCCATTAATTTGATGGTTTCCACTTCCTCTTTATTGTGGTTTTTGGCATCAAAATTTCGTTGCGTGACGACAGCAGGTTCTTTGACAAAACCATCCTCCATTGCCCTAGCTAATGGATAGTCCACCACCACATTCTTAAACGGCTTGGCGCCTCGGTTAGTTTCCACAAAAGGCGTTGCGGTCAGCTCCAGACCAAACAAAGGATTCAGTTCATTCAATGCCCGCACCCCGGCGCTGGCCCTATACCGGTGTGATTCGTCCATCAGCAAAACCAAATCCGGCAATCCTGCCAGATAGTTAAAATAACTATCCCCCAGGTATTCAGAAAGACGCTTGATGCGAGGCGATTTACCGCCGCGCACTTCGGAATTGATTTTGGAGATATTGAAAATATTAATCGTGACCGGGGTAAACAAATCAGTGCTATAACGGCCTTTCTGCTCATAATCATCGCCGGTGACAATGGCAGGTGTATTGACCGCAAACTCGGCAATACCCTTAAATACATACTTGGGTGAATGCGGGGTGAAATCCTGAATCAGCTTGTTATAAATGGTCAAATTCGGCGCCAGAACAAAAAAATTGCGTATACCTTTGGCCAAGTGCAGATAGCTGATAAAAGCGCCCATCAAACGGGTTTTACCGACTCCGGTCGCCAGCGCAAAACAAAGTGATGGAAACTCGCGTTCAAAATCCGACAGGGTAGCAAACTGCGCTTTCAAGGCTTGCAGAATTACCCCGACATCGCGTTTGCGATTGAGCATACCGGGGGCTGATTGCAAAGCCGTTGCCAAAGCCTCCAGCGATTCACGTTGTGGACTGCGTAAACTCAAGCGCCCCGATACATTATTCAACACTCGACTATTCATTTCTTTCATTCCGTAGGTGCAAATTCATTCGCATTGTTACCTTGTTTTAATCGTGCGAATAAATTCGCACCTACAACCACATTGCATCCCAATGGGGATAATTGCCAATTTGTTTAACCAACCCAGCGCGTAACGGATTCGCCACCATATAACGGGCAATTCCCCGCACATCCTCTTCTTCACGTAAAGCATGGTCATGATAAGCCTTCTGCCAAACAGCGCCTTGACGGTTTAAATATTGATTTAACCTATGCGCTGAACGGCCTTTAAATAATCGCATAACTTCACTCAGGGCCTTAACCTCCAATAACTGAAACAACCAATGCACATGATCCGGCATCACCACCCAGGCCATTGAATTAACAATCCCGACGGTATGTAATTGTTTCATTTCATTAATTACCAACCTTGCACAATAAAAGTCCGAAAACAAAGCCGATGATCGGTCTGCCAAAACACAAGTCACAAAATAAGCTCGCCCGGCTTCACTAAACCGGCCTTTACGCAAATCATCATAAGGCATAAATCACCCCAATATGTAGGTGCGAATTTATTCGCATTAAAATAAGACATTGTTTTTTCGTGCGAATAAATTCGCACCTACATGAACAAGTCATTTTGTTCCGGCTCCTGGCTGGTTTTTTCCATCGGCGGCAAATTGGCAATATTTAAACTGTAATCATCATGCGCCCATTCGCAGCGGGACATGAGCATTTTGGGGATTTTTTTCAGGGTCAGATTCGGGAAGCGATCCGGCTTGCAGCGGAACGCGGCGCAGCAGACCAGCAGCGAACGATTAGGCCCGACTTCTTCGGAGAGTTCCTGCAATTGCGCCACCGACAGGTTTTGCGTGGTAACGTAAATAAAATCCAACTCGGTGGAATAACCGTGATTCCACCATTGACTATCCGACGGCGCATAGCTAAAGCCTTCCAGCTTGCATAAGGCTTCCGCCAGCATCGCCGGATTGTAGGCCTTGTTGACCACCCAGTTGCCCCAGCGGTCTTTTTCCAGCAGCGACGGCGCCAGCGAGTAATAACGAAAACCGCCGCCGCCCTGCCAGTTGACCGCTTTGCTGATGCCGCCCTGATCTTCACCGTCAATGACTTTCTGTAAACGCGGGATGATATGGGTATGACAGTGTTCACCCAGTTCGATCATGATCCAGCGGCGGCCCATTTTATGGGCAACTGCGCCGGTGGTGCCGGAGCCGGCGAAGGAATCGAGAACCAGATCGCCAGGGTTGGTGGCAATATGGATTATTCTTTCCAATAAGGCTTCAGGTTTTGGTGTTGCAAAAGGAATCTCAAACATTTTTTTTTGTTCCGTCATTGCATTTTGAGTACTTCCAGTTTCAGAAAAATGCCAGATACTTCTTGGTACTACGGGAGCTGCTTGTGACAAAAACCTTTTGAGACGAGGAGATTTTGATTTACCATCTTTCCCCCAATAAAGTAATTTTTTAGCTTCATTTTTTTTATGGGTTTCTAAGCCATACCTCCAAGTAAGTGTTTTTGGAGGGTATACTTCAACGCCAGTATTCGGGTTAATTATTGGGTAGTAAAGATTAGGGCGCTCATTCCTTGTCTTATTTCCGGTATATGTGATTGAATTCCATGCTCCTCTTGGATCATTGTCTGGGTTTTTATAGGACGAATTATTTTCTTCAGAACGGTTTAATTTGTTTAACCTCCATTTTTCTTTTACCTTAGCAAATACCAAAATATAATCATGATCCGAACTAAAATACTTTGCATCGTTTGCTGGTGATACTCTTTTTGCCCATGTAATAGATGCAACAAAATTCTGCCGTCCAAAAATCTCATCACACAACACCTTCAAATAATGCGCCTCATTATCATCAATCGTAACCCATAACGACCCATCATCGGATAGCAGATTGCGGATAATCTCCAAACGGTCACGCATCAGCGATAACCAAAGCGAATGCTCCAAACCATCGTCGTAATGGGTAAAGGCGCTGCCGGTATTATAGGGCGGGTCGATAAACACACATTTCACCTTACCCGCATATTCCTGTTCCAGCGCCTTCAACGCCAGCAGGTTATCGCCAAAAATCAGCTTGTTGTCAAACAAATCATTGTCACTGACGCGGTGTTTGGCATGATAGGATTTCTCCGGGTCTTCCAGTAAAATCCGCGGCTCCAGTTTTGGCCGTTTGTCCTTGCCGATCCAGGTCAGTTCCAGTTTGGTTTTGCTCATTTTTTCTCCATTACCACCTAAATACATTTGCGACAAATTCGCACAAAATATTAACGCACTCAGCAAGGTGAATTTGTCGCCCCTGCACAATGTCTGATGGGATTGACCGGGAATAAACAAATTACCCCAATAGAATCGTGATTCTCATCGTGCCGATGCCAGTTTGCCGACCCTCTCCCCATCACTGTATCCGGCAGAAATAGAGAGGCCGCTTTGAATGCAATTGTTTCTTATTATTAAACTATATGTTAAATATAATTACTATTGTAAACAACCAAGCCCAGATGTATAGTATGCGCCATACACAAGGCCAACAACCGGCGTAACGATTCAGCGTACTGGCAAAAAGTCCGGTAACGGCTCAGATTGCCCCCCGTTTTGCGTCAAATCAAGGCGGAAGGGCGCGGTTTACATCGGTAAATGAGCACTTCCAACGCAGAGTTGGCGCAAATAAGGGGGTAAGCTGAGCCGTTACCAACCGGCTTTGTTATGATTTTGACTATCACAACTTTAATATAGGTAAAAAACGATGAATACAATGACTAAAGATATTGCATTGGGCACAATGTTTATTGCTGGAACCTGGGGTTTTATCTCAGGCCAGTTTATTATTTCCGCGCTTTTATTCGCCAGCGCCGCGATTTTCAGCAATATCGCGCTGCAAACCCGGCATTCCGATTAATTTCGACGGCCAAGAAGCTCAGCAGCGGCCTTGCTGATCCGGGTTTCGATGGCAAGCATACAAATCCAATTCTGGCAGGATCGCTTATAGCACGCCAGACATTGGATATCGGGCTTTTGTACAATCCGTGACAAGCTGCCCCAGGGACCCACCCGGGAGGGTCGGGTCGGCCCAAACACAACAACAACCGGCGTATTCACCGCCGAGGCGATATGTCCCGCCGCCCCTTCACTGCACATCAACACATCCGCCATTTTGATCAGGCTGATCAACTGCTGCAAATTGGTAAGCCCGGCAAGATTGTAAATGCGTTGTTTAATCGTTTCCGGCAGATTCACTTTTTTGATCGCCCGATCAATCCCGGCTTTATGCTCGGCGGTTGCAATAAATGCGAAACAACATTGCGGCCGGGCATCCGCCAGTTGCCGAATACTCTGCAACCAGGTTGACAGAGGTACATTCTTGGTTGACCAGGACGTAAAAGGGCTGATCAACACCAATTGCCGCTTGTCATCTTGCAAAATCTGCCGGATTTGCCCGGGAATAATCCGGTTCAGGGAAAACTCTGCATCGGGCGCTGAATAAATGCGGGGAAAATCCGCACTTGCATCGATACCAGCAAGCGCCAACGTGCCCCTTAATTCCATCAAGGCATGATCATTGCGATCCGGGTTGCGGAAATTCTTTAACAAGGGTTTTTTCCGGCCTTTGATGAATTTGGCCTTGGCACGCGCCGCATAGAGGAACAACGCGCTGCGCTCGATGCCTTGTAAATCAATCGCCAGATCATATTCCTGCTGACGGATTTCCTTGATCAACGCCTTGATGGCCTGGGCCATGCGCGGCAAATTGCGTTTCGATTGGCGCAGCAAGGCACGGAAACGCTGGTGTTCATAAAAAAAGAAACGCTGGATATGGGGATTAAATTGCAGAACCGGATAGCAGGCGCGATCCACCATGAAATGTATTTCAGCCTGCGGCCACTGTCTGCGGATTGCTTCCAGGGCCAAGGTTGCGTGTATGACATCACCCAGCGAAGTCTGTTTAATCAACAAGATCTTCATCCAGGCAAGATACCGGAAAAGAGCCGGCGGTAAAGCCTCGAACCGGCGGAACGATTGCTGTTCCGCCGCGAACTATGGTTATTGCTCATGATCCCGCCACGGCAAAAAACGGTAGGAGCGGCTTTAACCGCGATTAAGGCAAATGGTCGATCTCGCTGCCTTCTTTTTCCGGCACCATCAAGTCCTCCTTGCTGATGCCCAGAGCCAAAACTACAGGACTTGCGACATAGATCGAAGAATACGTTCCAATCAGAACCCCAACCAATAACGCAATGGCAAAATTGTGAATGATTTCACCACCCAATACCGCCAGCGCAATCAAAACCAGAATGGTGGTCAGTGAGGTCATCAAGGTTCGGCTCAAGGTCTGGTTCAAGGAAATATTCATGATTTGCTCGGCCGATCCTTTTCTCAGTTTACGGAAATTTTCCCGGATGCGGTCATAAACCACAATGGTATCGTTCAATGAATAACCGATCACGGCAAGGATTGCCGCCAACACGGTCAAATCAAATTCAATGGACAAGACCGAAAAAAATCCCAGCGTGATGATGACATCATGAATCAAGGCCGCCACCGAACCCAATGAAAATTTGTATTCAAACCGCCAGGCAACATAAAGCAGAATACCAAACATGGAATACAACAGCGCCAAACCGCCGTCTTCGGCCAGCTCATCGCCAACCTGAGGCCCGACAAACTCAACCCGGCGCAGATCCGCAGGCTCGGAAGTTTCCTTGTTGATGGTTTCCAGAACCTTGGAACTCAATTGCGCATTGCTGATATTTTGCATCGGTTTAAGCCGGATCAGCACATCCCTGGCGGTACCGAAATGCTGTACCGTGGCGTTGGCAAAGCCGTTTTTTTCCAGAGCAGTGCGCAACACCGATAAATCGACCGGTTGCGGGTAACCCACTTCAACCAGGGTTCCACCGGTAAAATCGATGCCCAGTTGCAAACCTTTGGCCGCCAATGAAATCAACGAAACCAAAAGCAACAAGCCAGAGAACATAAAAGCCAGCTTGCGCTTGCCCAGAAAATCTATATCTTGTTTAAGCATGTTTTATATCCCTTTAAATCGACAATTTTTCAATGCGGCGATTGCCGTAGGCCCAATTGATAATCATGCGTGATACCAAAATTGCCGTAAACATCGACGTTAAAATACCGATGGACAAGGTAACCGCAAAGCCTTTTACCGGTCCGGAACCAAAACCGAACAACACCAACGCCACCAGCAAGGTGGTGATATTGGCATCAAAAATGGTCGCGAAGGCTTTCTCGTAACCGGTATAAATGCTGCTTTGCGGAGTATTGCCATTGCGTATTTCCTCACGGATACGCTCGAAAATAAGCACATTGGCATCCACCGCCATACCCACGGTCAAGACGATACCGGCAATACCCGGCAAGGTTAAGGTGGCCTGAATCAACGATAATATCGCAACAATGATAACCAGGTTAAAGGCCAGCGCGATATCGGCAGCCACGCCAAACAGTTTGTAATAAACCGCCATAAACACCAGCACCAACAGGAAACCGACAATGACCGAAATCATGCCCTTGTCGATATTGTCCTTACCCAGGCTTGGCCCGACCGTGCGCTCTTCGACGATATCAACGGGCGCCGCCAAAGCCCCCGCTCTTAACAACAAGGCCAGATTACGCGCTTCCTGGGTATTATCCAGACCGGTAATCTGAAAACGCTTGCTGAATGTATCGCGGATCGTTGCCACATTGATCACTTCTTCAACTTTTTCCTTATGCCGGACTTTTTTACCATTTTCCATACGGGTTATGGTCTTGTGTTCAATAAACACAACCGCCATCGGTTTACCGATATTTTTCTGCGTGGTTTTACCCATTTTTTTGGCGCCAACACCATTCAGGGTAACAAATACCGCTGCTGAACCATTGTTTTGATCCAAACCCGAAGAGGCATCGACAATTTGATCGCCGGTGACGATAATACGCCGCTTCAGCAAAATCGGCTGACCATTGCGTTCATGGTACAAACGCGAACCGACCGGCACCCGGCCTTTAACAGCATTCAGTACATCGTGCTCGGTATCCACCAGTCTGAATTCCAGGGTTGCGGTAGCGCCCAGAATTTCCTTGGCGCGGGCTGTATCCTGAACGCCCGGCAGTTGCACGACAATACGATTTTCACCCTGTTGTTGAATGACCGGTTCGGCAACACCCAGTTCGTTGACCCGATTACGCAGGGTTGTCATATTTTGTGCCAAAGCAAACTTTTTGACTTCTTTTTGCTCCGCTTCACTGATGCTGAGCCAAAGTTCGGTTTCATCCTGGGGAGAAACCTGGATATTCAGATTGCGCAAGTCATTGGCAAAAACCTGCAACGCCGCCTCTTTTGTGGCCTGATCCTTTAACTTGACCTTGATAAAACCATTGCCTCTGGAAACCGACTGATAACGAACTTTCGCGGCCCTCAATGTGGAACGAATGTCCGCGGTATAGCGCTCCTCGGCTTGTTTAATGGCCGCCGCCATATCCACTTCCAGCAAAAAATGGACACCACCGCGCAAGTCCAGCCCCAAATACATCGGTTCGGCACCCAGGGCACGCAACCCCTGCGGTGTCGCCGGAGCCAGGTTCAATGCAACGATATAGCCGTTGCCCAGCTTGTTTCTCAGCAAATCAGCCGCTTTTAATTGCTCTTCAATACTTTTGAAACGAATCAATAACTGCTCATTTTCCAATGTAAACGCTTTCAGGGACAAACCGGCCCGCTGCAAATCGTTTTTGATTTTATCCAGTTGTTCTTTATCCAGTTCCGTGTTACGCGTCGGGGATATCTGTACCGAAGGATCATCGCCAAATAAATTCGGCAAGGCGTAAATTATCCCGAAAACCAACACGATCAGGATCAGTAAATTTTTCCATAATGGGAAACGGTTTTGCATTTTTTTTCCAACAAGTTAGCCGTTAGTTACACAAGCTCGATCCAAGCTCGCGGGTAATTTCCAAAAGACAAACGCTTATTTAGCTTTTAATTTTCTGGCCTGCACTTTATAAGTGCCTTTTGGCATCATCGAACCAATCGCACTACGCTGAACCTGCACAACTAGGTTGTCAGCAACTTCCAGCTGCACAAAATTTTCATCCAGATCAACAACTTTACCCAGTAAACCGCCATTGGTCACAACTTCGGTTCCCTTGGATAAGGTTTCAAGCATTTTTTTATGTTCTTTACTGCGTTTTGCTTGTGGACGCAGGAAGATAAAATAAAAAAACACTAAAATACCTAATGGAAACAGCAGGCCTGCCAGGCCAGGATCTTGCGCTGCGGGTGCCGCCGCCATTGCATCAGAAACAAAAAAACTCATGGTTATTTCCCGGTTTGTATTATGTATTGAAAAAAATGCCTCATTATGCCACAGTTGGAACCGGTTTGCCTCGCTGTTGATAAAATTGCCTGACGTAATCATCCAGCATTCCCTGCTCGATGGCATAACGAAGTTCAGCCATCAAATTCAGATAATAGCTCAGGTTATGGATGGTATTCAGACGCGCGCCCAATATTTCCCGGCACTTGTCCAGATGCCGCAAATAAGCGCGGGAATAATTCCGGCAGGTATAACAGGTGCATTGCTCATCCAATGGCCGGGTATCGTATTGATAACGGCTGTTGCGAATCCTCACCACACCGGTATGAGTGAACAAATGCCCGTTGCGCGCATTGCGGGTCGGCATCACGCAATCAAACATATCGATACCGCGCCGCACCGCTTCAACCAAATCTTCCGGCGTCCCCACCCCCATCAGATAACGCGGTTTGTGCGCTGGCATCTGCGGCTGTACGACATCCAGAATACGCAGCATTTCCTGCTTGGGTTCACCCACCGACAACCCCCCAATGGCGTAACCATCAAAACCAATGTCCACCAATCCTTCAATTGATTCACGGCGCAAATCATCGTACATGCCACCTTGTACAATGCCAAACAAGGCGGCCGGGTTATCGGCATGGGCGGTTTTACTTCGCCGCGCCCAGCGCAGAGACAAGCGCATGGAATCAGCGGCTTCCTGAAAGGTTGCCGGAAAAGGCGTACATTCATCAAAAATCATCACGATATCGGAATCCAGCTCACGCTGTACCTGCATGGACTCTTCCGGCCCCATAAAAATAGGACTGCCATTGACCGGCGATTTGAAGGTTACCCCTTGTTCGGTGATTTTACGCAAATCGCCCAGACTGAATACCTGAAAGCCTCCCGAATCGGTCAGAATAGGACCCGACCAATGCATGAAATCATGCAAACCGGCATGCGCTTTCACAACGTCCATACCCGGACGCAACATCAGATGAAAGGTATTACCCAAAATAATTTGCGCACCGATACCCAGCAACTCTTCCTGAGTCATCGCTTTCACTGTGCCATAGGTGCCGACCGGCATAAAAACCGGGGTTTGGACAACACCCCGGCCAAATTTGAGTTGACCTCGACGGGCATGACCCTCGGTGCCGATTAAATTAAATTCCATAATGAACGATCAATAATAAAGCATTTTTCAGATGCAAAGCGGCGGGATAAAGCGGCGAATTGTACCCGTTTATTTGGGCAACATAAAAAAGGCCGGAAAATCCGGCCTTTGTCAGGGAAGCGTTCAGTGCAGCAAGCCTTGCAACAATCCATTCAGCTTATGTACAAAAGCGGCTGGATCGTCCAGTTGTCCACCTTCGCTCAAAATCGCCTGATCAAACAGAATATGGGTCAGATCGGCAAACCGATCATCATCCTGTTCTTGTTTCAGGCGAGCGACCAAACCGTGTTCAGGATTGATTTCCAGAATCGGTTTGCTCGCGCCCAAACCCGGCATATTCTGGCCGGCTTCTTTCATGATACGTTCCATATTCAGGCTCATGCCATGAGCTTCACTGACCAGACAAGCCGGCGAATCGGTCAGCCGATGCGACAGACGAACCTCACTGACCTTATCACCCAGGGTTTCCTTGATTTGTTTGAGTACCGAAGCAAAATCTTTCTCGACTTCTTCCTGGTCTTTTTTCTCTTCTTCGCTGTCTTCCAGTTTACCCAGATCCAAATCCCCTTTGGCCACCGATTGCAAGGATTTGCCATCGAACTCGGTCAAACTGGACACCAGCCATTCATCAACACGATCATGCAGCAACAACACCTCAATGCCTTTTTTACGGAAAATTTCCAGATGCGGGCTGTTTTTAGCCGCTGAATAGCTGTCGGCGGTGATGAAATAAATTTTTTCCTGGCCCTCTTTCATACGGCTGATATAATCGGATAAGGACACCTCTTGTTTGTCGGAATCGGCATGAGTTGACGCAAAACGCAGTAATTTCGCGATTCTGTCCTTGTTTTTGAAGTCCTCGATCACGCCTTCCTTCATGACGTTGCCAAATTGTGACCAAAATGTAGCGTATTTCTCGGTATCGTTTTTGGCCAGGTCTTCCAGCAAACCCAACACTTTTTTCACGGCGCCCGCTTTGATCGCATTGATCTGCTTGCTCTGTTGCAGGATTTCCCGGGAAACGTTCAACGGCAGAGAATCCGAATCAATAATGCCGCGCACAAAACGCAGATAACGCGGCATAAGTTGTTCGGCATCATCGGTGATAAACACCTTGCGCACATAAAGTTTCACGCCGTGTTTCGCATCCCGATCCCACAAATCAAAAGGCGCCCGCGATGGTATATAAAGCAACAAGGTGTATTCATTAGTGCCCTCGACCTTGCTATGGACATAAGCCAGCGGTTCCTGAAAATCATGGCCAACGTGTTTGTAAAACTCATTGTATTCCTCATCGGAAATATCCTGCCGCGCCCGTGTCCATAGCGCGGAAGCACTGTTGACCGTCTCTTGTTCGATTTTTGGCGGCTGTTTTTCCGCTTCCTCGCCTTCTTCGGTTTCATCCGGCACAACCTCTTTATCCATTGTAATCGGTATCGAAATATGATCGGAGAACTTGCGGATAATGGAGCGTAGACGATAGCCATCCAGAAACTCATCCTCGCCCTCTTTCAGATGCAAAACGATTTCCGTGCCCTTGTCCGGCTTTTCCACCGTTTCAATCGTGTATTCGCCTTCCCCGCTCGACTGCCAGCGAACGCCCTCACTGACATCGAGACCGGCGCGGCGGGTCGTCAATGTAACTTTATCGGCGACAATAAAAGAAGAATAAAACCCCACCCCAAATTGGCCAATGAGTTCGCTATCCTTGGCCTGATCACCGGTTAGGGATTCAAAAAACTGCTTGGTACCAGACTTGGCAATGGTACCGATATGTTCCTGTACCTCCTCGCGGGTCATGCCGATACCGTTATCGGAAACAGTGATCGTGCGCTGTTCCTTGTCAAAAGCAATATGAATCTTCAAATCGCTGTCACCTTCGTACAGGCCGTCGCTGGACAAGGCCTCAAAACGCAATTTATCCGCCGCATCGGAAGCATTGGAAATCAATTCACGCAGAAAAATTTCCTTGTTGCTGTACAAGGAATGAATCATCAAATGTAAAAGATGCTTCACCTCGGTCTGAAAACCCAGGGTTTCTTTTTGTGCTTCAACCGTCATATCTGTAATTCCTGAATAAAAAAATCGGATAAGCGCAACATGGGGGCAGTTTGATTTTTTTCAAGACTCAAAAACGGCAAAAGTAAATATAGTTATGAATGCGGAAAATGAACCGACTGCGCCGATCCAGCGGTACGGAAATATGGGTTCAATGCGAGGCCATACCATATTTCTGGATACGGTAAAGCAGGGTATCCCGGCTGATCCCCAACAAGCGGGCTGATTTACTGCGGTTGCCATTGGTTCTCGCCAATGCCTGGTGGATTAAATCGGCTTCCAGTGTATTCAGGTTGATACCGGATTCGGGCAGGCGAAAATCCGTCAGGTTTGATGAGGCTGGCTCACAGTTGTTGAATTCAGGCGGCAGGTTTTCCGGTTCGATGGTTTTTCCTGCCAGCAGAATGCTTAACCGTTCACATAAATTACGCAATTCCCGGATGTTGCCGGGCCATGGATATTGGCGCAGTTTTTTTAATGCCAGTTTACTGAATTTGGGTGCCTTGATGCCATGTTCGCGGACAAAATAGGCCATGAAATGTTCAATCAACAGTTCGATATCTTCACGACGTTCTTGCAGGGAGGGTAATTCCAGAGGTACGACATTAAGACGGAAAAACAAGTCCTGACGAAATTCGCCCTTGTTGATCAACGGATTCAAATCGGTATTGGATGCGGCGATAATACGCACATTCACCCGGTAGGGTTGCGTATCGCCAACGGCCAGACATTCACCCGTTTCCAGAAAACGCAATAATTTTGCCTGAATGGTCAATGGCAAGGAATTGATTTCATCAAGGAACAGGGTTCCGCCTTCAGCGGCCTGGAAAATACCGGGTTTATTCAGCGTGGCGCCGGTAAATGCCCCCTTTCGGTGGCCGAATAATTCCGATTCGATGATGGTTTCAGGCAGGGCAGCACAATTCAGTGTGATAAAAGGTTTATCGGCGCGCGTGCTATCCTTCTGAATGGCCGTGGCTAACACTTCCTTACCTGTTCCTGTCGCCCCTTTGATCAAAACGGTCACATCGGTTCCAGCAACCATTTTTGCGCTGCGTAACACGGATTCGAGCGCGGGCGATTTGCCGATGATGGGTTTGAAATTATCCACGAAATCTACCTGTTTGTTATTTTTGGATATTTTTAAATATGTTCCAGGCGCATCGGGTTAAGCCAGGGAAATGCGGCCAACAGCGCCAGCGCAATCAATAACAGCCCGACGATTTTTTTAAAGCGATGCATTCTGGATAACCTTGTGAGTACGCTGGTAATTATACCGACTCCGGCAACGGCGGGTAAAGTCCCCAGGCCAAAAAACAACATGGTCAGTGAACTGTGCAAAATATTACCCGTTGTCGCGGCCAGCGCCACGGCTGTATAAACCAGGCCACAAGGTATCCAGCCCCAAATCATGCCAAACAGGTAAGCTTGTGCAAGGGTTTGCACCGGAATCAGTTTTCGCCCGTAAGGTTCCAGAAGTTTCCAGATACGGGCGCCGGTTTTTTCAATATAAGCGAAATGAGGAAACCAGCCGGCAATGTACAGACCGGCACCGGTCATGATCAGTGCGGACAGGATTTGCAACAGGCGGTGTCCATGACCCGCGCCAAGCGGCATTGTGAACAAATATTCAAGCACTCCGGCCAATAATCCGGCCAGGGTATAGCTGGTGATACGGCCAAGATTGTAATTAAGTACAAAAGGAAACAATTTTGACTTACTGTTTCTGATTTCCTGTTTCAGGCTTAATGTCAGTGTACCAATGATTGATCCGCACATACCAATGCAGTGCATACTGCTGAACAGCCCCATTAGAAAGGCGACAAGATAAGACGTATTGAAAGCTTGATCAATGTTCATAATGCCAGGCACATTATCACATAATTGCATGGATACAAACGCTAATGATTAGTGCGGGACATGATCAAGCATGGCAAATGCCATAAATAAACTGTGTTAAATAACATAGTTTAATTTATTTACGTTTTTAACTTATTTTAAATATTTGTTTTACAAGGACAAAAAATCCTGGAACAGGATTTGTATGCATATTCCGGGATGACCATTTTTCCGAGGAAACAAGCATTGAACAAAAAAATCCATATTGCTGTCAGCCTTGCATTGTATGCTTCGCTGCCCGCACTGGCCGAGCAAACCCAATTACCGACGCTGGTTATTGAAGACAACACGACAAGACCCGGGACATTCAGCGCGGCGCCCGACGCTTCCGGATTAAAAGATGCCGCCTCGTTACTGAACCGGGTACCTGGCGCCAATGTCAACCGCAGCGGTCCCTTGACCGGTATCGCGCAATACCGGGGTATGTACGGTAACCGGGTCAATATCAGTGTCGATGGCGCCAGTATAAAGGAAGCTGGTCCAAACAGCATGGATCCGCCATTGAGTCATCTGGCCACTCCACTCATTGAATCGCTGCAAGTTCACCGAGGGATTGCACCGATAAGCAGTGGCATGGAAAGCATTGGCGGTTCAATGAAAGCAACCATGAAAAAAGGCGAATTTGCCGATCCGGGTGAATACACCACAAACGGATCGGCCGCACTGGGTTACAGTTCGGTTGAAGACGGCCGCTTTGGATCGTTGTTTCTCAGCGGCGCCAACGAACACCATAAAATCTATATCAGCGGCACCTCCGAAAAAGGCCGGGATTATAAATTCAAAGGCGATAAAAAGGTATTTCCAAGCCGTTATGATCGCGATTCCTTTACCGGCGGTTATGGTTATCAGCGCGATGGCCATGAATTTGGTCTGAATTACAGTGGGGTTGACACCGGCCATACCGGTACACCGGCCTTGCCAATGGATATTCTGTTCATACGGGGTGGTTTGGCCAATGCCGATTATTCCTGGCAAATCGATGCTGAACACAAGATGAGCGCTTATTTCTTTTACCAGAATATGCGCCATGAAATGAGTAATTTCCATATGCGGAACGCGCCTACTTTAGTAGCTGATCCGATGGCAGGCAAAAAAAGATACCGGAAAAATCATGCCGAAGTCGAAGGCGGCGGCCTGAACTTGACTTACACAATGCCTCTGGGATCGGGTGACTTGATGCTTGGGTTTAATGGCGATCAGTCTTATCATCGATCCTTGATTACCGATCCCATTATGAACAGCGCATTTTTCATTAATAATTTCAAGGGGGTTTATCGCGACCGGTATTCCCCGTTCGCCGAATGGAGCGGTAAACTGGATGACAGGTGGAACGCAGAACTGGGCGTGCGTTATATGCATGTGGATTCAAATGCAGGCAATGTCGATTTTAATGGTCTACCTTCGATGGCAACGGTGGCGGCGACCAGGTTGCGTAATCAATTCAATAACGCCAAACGCAGCAAACAGGTCGATGATGTCGATCTGACAGCGATCTTTCGTTATGAATTATCCTCTGATATGGATATTGAAATCGGTTTTGCACGCAAAAACCGGGCGCCCAGTTATCAGGAACGTTATTTGTGGATTCCGCTGGAATCGACGGCAGGTCTGGCCGATGGCCGCAATTATATCGGTAATATCGATCTCGGACATGAAACCGCTTATCAGGCAGAGTTGGGTTTTGACTGGCATGGCGGCGATATATATTTTGCGCCCCGCGCCTTTTATCACTATGTGCATGATTACATCCAAGGCTTGCCAACCAGCAACCAGACGGCACAAATGTTGTCGAATGGCATGCGTGCGATGGTCGGGCAAGCACCGACCACAGTGCTGGAATTTTCCAATATCAATGCCCAGTTGTATGGTGTTGATGTCGAAGCGGGTTATACGTTTACCGATTGGTTGCGCATCGATGCCGGTCTGAACTATGTGCGCGGTGAACGCACCGATGGCGGCGGTGGTAATTTATACCGCATTGCGCCGCTGAATGGCAGGGCGCAACTGACCTTCGAACATTCCGGGTTTATGGCCGCCTTGGAAGGCATTTTTTACGCCCGCCAAAATCAGGTGGCGACGTATAACAATGAAAAGGAAACACCGGGCTATTCGATTATGAACGTGCGTTTGTCTTATGAGCCGTTTGACGGTCTGGTGATGGGAACCGGTGTGGAAAATGTTTTTGATACCGAACATTTCAATCACTTGGGCGGATACAGCCGGGTCAGCAATGTAACCAGTCCCGATGTAACACGTGGCGGCCGGATTCCGTTACCGGGGCGTAATGTTTATGCGACTTTGAGTTATTCCTGGTAAACAAAATCAACCGCCTGGATTTTCACCCGGCGGAAACCGAGCCGGTCAGGAAATGCAGAGTCAATCAAGCCCGGCACCCTGTTTACGGCAAAGGTCTTCATAACTCGATACCTAAAAACAGGGTGCTGGACAAGCTGTCTTTTTGGAACCACGAAAGTTTCTTGTTCAGCGTCTTCGCCAGAGAAAGCGTGTTCATTATCTTTCGTGTTTTTCGTAGTTAATTCATTGATAATCAAAATCCGCAGAAGAGCTACAGCCGCGTAGCATATCAGCCATTTATTGGAACTGGGCGGCAATTTGGTCCTGAATTTTTTCGGCCATGGCCTTTCTGGATTCGGCATCGCGTATCGGACGGCCGACCACAATGTAATCGGCACCGTTCTGAAAGGCTTTTTCCACGTTGACAACGCGCTTTTGATCATCCTGTTCACGATTATCCACCGGCCGGATACCAGGAGTGACAACCAATAAGCGCTGGCCCAGAGCTTCCCGAATCATAGGTGCTTCCAAACCGGATGAAACGATGCCATCACAGCCAATCTGCAAGGCTCTTTTCGCCCGCGATAAAACCAGTTCGCGAACATCGCATTGAAATCCCAGATCATCCAGATCACCCCGGTCCAGGCTGGTCAGTGCCGTGACTGCCAATACCTTTAATTGACCTTTGTTTTCTGCCGCCGCCTGCATGATGGCGTCATTACCATGAAGGGTGGCCAAATCAACACCTTTTTGGCTCAAGGCGTGAATCGCCCGACCCACCGTTGCCGGTACATCAAAGAATTTTAAATCCACAAATACTTTTTTGTTATGTTCTTTTAACCAATTAATAAAAGCGAAACAATCACCGGACATGAACAGTTCCATGCCGACTTTGTAAAAAATAACGCTATCACCCAGTTCCTGCACAACGGCTTTCGCATTGGCAATGCCAGGCACATCCAAAGCCATAATCAGGCGTTCGCGAACCGGAATGGGTTTGTTTGAGAGAAAAGAATCCGTCATTGTTTTTTTATCCAATGTAAAAAACAGTCATATTACCGGAACTGTAGGGATTGGTGAATGATAGAATGAAGATATTTATATGAACCTGAATTATGAGCGCGACACTGATACAAATGGCGGGTCTGATTTGCTGCGGGGTTATCTGGAGGGCAGTACAGCCTGCTGGCTTAACGGCTGAAGCGACTCGCCGGGTATTGACCGGTGTGGTATTTTATATGTTCTTGCCGGCAATGGTCGTTTTGGTGCTGGGGCAGACGAATATTGGTTTGTATTCATTACAATTTACCTTGCTGGGCGGTCTTTGTATTGTATCGGCATTTTTTATTATTTGGTTGACAGGACATTTATGCCGGTATGAAGCAAGCCGGTTCGGGGCAATTATACTGGCGTCGATATTTCCCAATGTCACTTATCTGGGATTGCCGGTGCTGGAGCAGACTTATGGCGCCTGGGCCCGTTCGGTAGCCATACAACTGGACTTGTTTGCCGCATCCCCCTTGCTGTTTACCCTGGGTATTCTGATCGCTATATTTTATGGCCGTGATAAAAACAAATCCCGTAAGCCTTTATTGTTTTATTTGAATACGCCGCCTTTTTGGGCGGCCGCCGTTGCTGTCTGGCTTGAGCTGAATGATATTATCCTGCCAGCCGTTATAATCGGCATCTTGCAAAGACTGGCCGATGCCGTTGTGCCGTTGATGCTGGTGTCGCTGGGTTTGGCTTTGAATTGGCGTACCGTAAGACTGGCTAATTTGCCTTATGTGGTTCCGGTTATTCTGGTCAAATTATTGATTATGCCTTTATTGGCTTATGGCTTGATCAGCCAACTGTCGTTTTCCGAAATGCACAAATCAGCGGTCTTGCTGGAAATGGCAATGCCCAGTATGGTACTCGGTCTGGTGTTTTGTGATCGTTACGGCCTGGATTCATCGCTCTATGCGATGGCGGTAACGGTTACGACGGTACTCAGTTTGTTTACATTGCCTTTCTGGTATCAACTGTCCGTATGAGGAAACGAATGGCAAAGGCTGAAATATTTTCCCAGGGTGAGGAAGTTGTGAGCGGGCAAATTGTCGACAGCAATGCCGCCTGGTTATCGGAGCGGTTGACGACATCCGGTTTCGATGTGACCCGGCATACGGCGGTGGGCGATAAACTGGATGATTTAATCGCTTTATTGCTGGAAATAGCCCAACGGGCCGATATTTGTATTTGTTCGGGCGGACTGGGACCTACCGTTGATGATTTGACGGCGGAAGCGGTTGCCAAAGCGTTTGACCGGCCTTTACAATTTGACGGGCAAGCCTGGCGGCAGATTTGCACTTATTTTGCCCACAGAAAGCGCCCCATCGTGGCATCCAACCGGAAACAGGCGATGTTACCCACCGGTGCAGCACGGCTTGATAATGATTGCGGAACCGCACCGGGCTTTGCCTTGCGGCATAAGCGGTGCTGGTTCGCTTTTGTTCCCGGCGTGCCGTCTGAAATGCGTGCCATGTTTAACCATAAGGTGCAGCCGGTTTTGCGGCAACATTTTGCTTTGCCGAAAAAAACATTGGTGACCCTCAAAACGATTGGCATCGGCGAATCGGATATACAACAACGACTGCAAGGCGTGGACCTGCCGGAAGGGGTACAATTGGGTTTTCGCGCCGGAAGTGAAGATGTGCAAACCAAATTATTGTTTCCGGCCGGATTTGCAAAGCCCGAAATAACCGGATTGAGCCGGCAGGTTGCCGATTGCATCGGTGATTTTGTTTATGTGATGGAAGACTCATCCAAGGACAATACCCATCTTGCCCAGGTTCTCGATAAATTGTTAAATGGGCGGACCCTGGCGGTTATTGAAACGATAAGTCACGGCCAGATCGCAGCCCGCTGCCGGCAATACGATTTTTTGCAACAAGCCTTCTATGCGCCTGGAGTAGCCGGTTTATATCGCTGCCTGCACGTGCAACCCCGGCAGGAACCCGCGCCACAGGCCGCATTGCATTTTACCCAAACCCTGGCGGCTCGAAAACTTGCCGATTTTGTTTTGACCCAGGTTTTTATGCCCGATAAACAAAAACCGGATGCTCCGGTCAATGTTCATACGGTTTTATCAACACCGGCGGGCATTCTGCAAAAAACAGGGACACTGACCGGTAATCGCTCGCGTAAACAGAATCAGGCGGCTTCGCTGGCTCTGGATTTTCTCAGACGTTATTTACAAAACAAGACCTTATAACATGCCTTTAATACGACTGAACGGCGTCGGCATCGCATTTGGCGACCGGCCTTTATTGAATCATGAAAATTTTCAGCTTGAAGCCGGCGAACGGGTCGGCTTGTTAGGACGTAACGGCGAAGGCAAATCGACCTTGCTGAAAATAATAGCCGGCGAGATACAACCGGATTACGGTGAAATCCGGCGTAAACCGGGTTTGCGCCTGGCGCGTTTACAACAAGAGCCCCGCTTATCGGGCGAGCAAAGCATTTTTGATGCGGTTGCTGCCGGTTTGGGTGAAACAGGCCAATGGCTGGCACGCTATCATGAACTTTCCTTGAGCTTGCACGAGGATGCAAGCGCATTAAAGGAACTGGAAGCCTTGCAGCAAAAACTGGAGGCGCACCAGGGCTGGACTTTACAACAGCGTGTCGAAACCACATTGAGCCGTTTGCATTTACCGGCGGATAAAAAAATCAATACCTTGTCGGGAGGATGGCAGCGGCGGGTTGCGCTGGCACAGGCCTTGGTGATTGAGCCTGAAGTTTTGTTACTGGATGAGCCAACCAACCATCTTGATTTGGAAAGCATTGGCTGGCTGGAAAGCCAATTACTGAATTATCGGGGTGCCTTGTTATTCATCACCCACGATCGGCGGTTTTTGCAAAATCTGGCAACGCGTATTGTTGATCTGGACAGGGGGCGTTTGGTTTCCTGGCCGGGCCGTTATTCGGATTATTTACGCCGAAAAGCGCAGGCATTGGCAGAAGAGGCTCGCCAAAATGCCGAATTTGATAAAAAACTGGCTCAGGAGGAAGTCTGGATCCGGCAAGGTATCAAGGCGCGGCGAACCCGTAACGAAGGCCGGGTGCGGGCGTTACAAAAATTACGCGCCCAACGAACACAGCGGCGTGAACAGCAGGGACGTACCCAATTGACGCTGCAAACGGCGGAACTTTCCGGTAAAAAGGTCATCGTTGCCGATCGGATTGGTTTCCAATATCAGCAACAGCCGATTGTCCGGGACTTTTCCGTCATTATCCAACGGGGCGACCGGATCGGTTTGATTGGGCCAAATGGGGCAGGTAAAACGACATTACTGCAATTGTTACTCGGCAATTTGCAACCGGACAGCGGCCTTGTCCAACATGGAACGCGTTTGCAAATCGCTTATTTTGACCAATTGAGAGACCAGCTGGACCCGGAAAAGAGCGTTGTCGATACGGTCGCCGACGGTAACGAGTTCATCGAACTGAACGGCAGTAAACGTCATGTTATGTCTTATCTGGGTGATTTCCTGTTTGCACCGGCCAGAGCGCGTTCGCCGGTTCGCAGCCTGTCCGGAGGCGAAAAAAACCGTTTGTTACTGGCAAGGTTATTTACCAAACCCGCCAATTTATTGGTTATGGACGAGCCGACCAATGATTTGGACCTGGAAACCCTGGAATTACTGGAAGAAAAATTACTGAATTATCCGGGAACCTTGTTATTGGTCAGTCATGACCGGGAATTTTTGGATAATGTCGTCACCAGTGTTCTGGTGTTTGAAGGCCAGGGCAAGATCGAGGAATTTATCGGCGGTTACAGTGATTGGTGCCGTTACAAAAAACAAAGCGAACCGAAAGAAAATGAAAAAGCAACACGGGAACCGGTCAAAAAAACGACCCGGTCGAAACCGGTAAAAAAGAAACTCAGTTATAAGGAACAACGGGCGTTGGAAGCCTTGCCCGCTGAAATCGAGGCGATGGAAAGCAAACAGGCTTTGTTGAATGAACAAATCAATCACGCCGATTTTTATCGCCAAGACAAAAACATTATCCATGCGACACTCAATGAATTAACGCTATTGCAAAAACAACTGGAACAGGCTTATCAACGCTGGGAGGCATTGGAAGCGCTTGCGCAAAACCTGGAATCTTAAAAAAGGATTGCAAACCGTAAAAAATTACTATATTCTTCCGCCTCTTTCATATCATAAAACACTGGAGAGATGGCCGAGTGGTCGAAGGCGCACGCCTGGAAAGTGTGTATAGGCTAACCGCCTATCGAGGGTTCGAATCCCTCTCTCTCCGCCACGACACAAAACGGACTTCGAACAGCATAAGGAAACAACCCAAAGAAACCTCGAAGTGAACCGCCCCATCAAGAACAACAGCCATGAGGAAAACCGGTATGGCCGGTAATGGAAAATCATCGGCTACCCTGATTAGCCGCCCTTCCAGGCACGGCCTGCTGAAACTGAGCGACAACGAAAAACGCGAAATTCTGGAACACCTTGAAGCGAACCGGCCGTTGCCGGACAAATACCGGTTTTTGCTGTTCGAGGACAAGCGCGAAGTAGAACTGGTCTGGAACGGCAAGACCGTTGATGTCTGCAACATCGTTTTGCCGTTTCAGACCATCGAGCAGGTAGATGAACCGCGGGCTGAGAAACCGGAGGATACTGCATTACAACTTGATCTGTTTACAATGGATAACCGCGGACGGCAGTTACAGGGCTGGACCAACAAGCTGATCTGGGGCGACAACAAGCTGATCCTCTCCAGCCTCAAGAACGGCCCGTTGCGCGAAGAGATCGAGGCCCAGGGGGGGCTGAAGCTGATCTACATCGACCCGCCGTTCGACGTGGGCGCGGATTTTTCGATGGACATCGAGATCGGCGGCGACACCTTCACCAAAAAACCCAACATTCTGGAAGAGATCGCCTACCGCGACACCTGGGGTAAGGGCGCTGATTCCTTTATTGCCATGATCTACGAGCGGCTGATCCTGATGCGGGATTTGCTGGCGGAGGATGGCAGTATTTATGTGCATTGTGATTGGCGGGTGAATAGTTATTTGCGGTTGGTTTTGGATGAGGTGTTTGGGAAAGATAACTATAGAAATGATATTATTTGGTATTATCGCAGGTGGACAGCAGGAAGTGGAGCATACCAGCGGATGCATGATACAATGCTTTTCTATTCAAAGAGTGCATCGTTTAAGTTAAATCCTGTTTATGTTGAAGCAACCAAAGGACAACAAAAGAAACATGACAAGGGGTGGGATAGAAATTCTGTTTTAATTGATGGAAAAAGGCGACCGCAATTATTGGTTTATAATCAAAATAAAGTTGATGAAGCCATAGACCAGGGAAGAATTGATTTAGATGAATATGCACGAGTAGTTAATGTCAACACAGAAAAAACAATAGCGCCAGATGTGTGGGAAATCAATTACATTAATTCGCAAGCAAAAGAAAGACTAAACTACCCCACTCAAAAACCCGAAGCCCTCCTCGAACGCATCATCAAAGCCTCCTCCAACGAAGGTGACCTGATCGCCGACTTCTTCTGCGGTTCCGGCACCACCGCCGCCGTGGCCGAAAAGCTGGGCCGCAAATGGATCGCTACCGACCTGGGCAAATTCGCCATCCACACCACCCGCAAGCGCCTGATCGGCGTCCAGCGGCAACTCAAGGAAGAAGGAAAGGACTACCGCGCCTTCGAAATTCTCAACCTGGGCAAGTACGAGCGAGCGCATTTCATCGGTGTCAATCCCAATCTGCGCGAAGCCGAGCAGCAACGGCAACTGGAGGAGAAGGAGGCAGCCTTTCTCGATCTGATCCTGCGCGCCTACCGGGCGGAGAAGGTGGAACAGTTCGAGTGCTTCCACGGCAAGCGTGCCGGGCGGCTGGTGGCGGTGGGTCCTGTAAACCTGCCGGTGACGCGGTTGTTTGTGGAGGAAATCATTCTGGAGTGCCGCAAGAAGCACATCACCAAGGTGGACATCCTCGGCTTTGAGTTCGAAATGGGGTTGTTTCCCAACGTGCTGGACGAGGCGCGCGCCAAGGGTATCGATATTTCGCCCAGGTACATACCGGCAGACGTGTTTGACAAGCGGGCGATGGAGAAGAACCAGGTGGTGTTCCACGATGTCTCTTTCATCGAGGTCAAACCGCATGTTGTAGGGGCGCATGGCAATGCGCCCGCCACCCTAGCAGTGGAGCTGACCGATTTCTCGGTGTTCTATTCCCAGGGCTCCATTGCCAATGCCGAGGCCAGCCTGAAGAAGAAGGGCAATAGAATCGTGGTAGAGCGCGGCCAGATCGTGAAGGTGAGCCGTGACAAGGACGGCATCATCACCCGTGAAACCCTAACCCAACACTGGACCGACTGGATCGACTACTGGAGCGTGGATTTCGATTTTGAGAGCAAGCGCGAGATCATCCGTATGGTCAATCCCGAAACTGGCGAAACGCAAGAGCAGTGGACCGGCGACTATGTATTCGAGAACGAGTGGCAGAGCTTCCGCACCAAGAAAGACCGCTCTTTGGAGCTGAAGAGTATCGCTCACGAATGTTTGCCAGGCCGGCGTAAGGTGGCGGTAAAGGTGGTGGATATCTTCGGCAATGACACCATGACCATTGTGGATGTACAGATATGAGTAAAACAATTCGTTTGTTGAAGATAAGCAATTTCAAGAGTATCGATTCCCTGGAGATCAAGGGGCTTTCTCCTTTTTCGGTGTTTGCCGGGCCGAATGGTTGCGGCAAAAGCAATTTTTTTGATGCGCTGGATTTTGTCAGTCAATTCATTCGCGGTGGTGTTGAAACAGCGCTGCGACAGCATGGCGGGTTTGCAACTATCCATTCGGAAAAACGCCGGGCAGCCTATTCACGACAGTTTGATTTCGAAATCGATTGTGAGTTGCCTGGTAACGCGGAGGAACAGGATGAGCCATCTCGTTATCGTTATTCGCTCACCCTTCATGATCTGGATTCAAAGCCAAAAATTGAGGAAAGCCTCTCGGTAGATGGCAGTATGCAATTTGGCAGGAAGAAAGGAGGCAGTCCGGTTCTCAAGTTGGGCGGAGAGGAGCAATCTGTACAAAACTTTCCTGATGACTATTCGGCATTGCTTTTAACTCAGCATGTGCCTATCACCCAGTTACTACGCAATCTGAATCTTTATCGCATTGACCCCATTGGCGCCAAGGAACCGGATCAGCCTGACAGTGATCCAACACGGCTGGAGCGTAAAGGCCATAATCTGGCCAGTGTGTTGAGCCGGTTGGAGAGTGATCCTGCTATGCGTGAAATCATCCTGGATTGGATGGAACTGATCGTTCCCGGTATGGAGAAGATCAAGACGGAACAGCAGAAACTGGAAGCAAAGACCGCCATTGCCTTCAAGGAACGAGGAACGCGTCGCCATTTTCCCGCGCAGATGGTTTCGGACGGGACGATCTATGCACTGGCCATATTGGTGGCTGTTCTTGACTCGCCCACCCAGTATGCCATGACACTTATTGAAGAGCCTGAAAGAGGACTCCACCCCAAGGCGATCCGTGAGTTGGTCGACTTGATCCGTGAGCAAGCCGCTCCATCCAATCCAATCTGGTTAACAACGCACAGTGAATCGGTGGTTCGTGAATTGCGCCTGGAGGAGCTTGTTTTGGTGGGCAAGCGTGACGGTCGAACAAAAATGCGGGCTGCTGATTCCGGGGCGTTGACGCAGGATAATCTAGCCCCTCTCAATCTGGATGAAGCCTGGCTCTCCAACCTTCTTGATGGAGGGCTACCATGGTAACGGTGGGTTTTGTGGTTGAGGGCGCCTCAGATAAAAAGCTCATCGAGAGCCAGGTGTTTCGAATCTGGTTGCAGGATGGTTGTGGTCTGGAAGTGCTTGATCCGGTGGTGGACGCGGGTGGTAACGGTCAAATGTGCAACCGAAATATCGGGCAGTATGTTGAAAAACTTCGCATCCAGGCGAAGCCGGACAAGGTTGTCGTGCTGGCTGACCTTGACCCCGAGGACTGTGCCCCCTGTATAGAGCGACGCAAAGCGATCATCGGTTTCACGGGGATTGATTTGATTGTGATTGCAAGAAAAGCCATAGAGTCATGGTTTTTGGCCGATACCAAGGCGATGCGCCACTGGACAGGAGATAAAGAGTTTTTAGAGGAAGCGCCTGAAGCCACTTCTGTAATGCCTTGGGATCGCCTGAAGGAAATCGGGCGGGAGAAGGGTCGCGGACCGGGAAGCAAAGTTATGTTCGCCCGCCGATTCATCAATAAACATGGTTTTGATGTTTGCCATGCCGCACAGCATTCTGCTTGTCCAAGCGCCCGCTATTTTGTTGAACATTTATGTGCGTTAGGAGATTCCTGATGGCTCTGCACCCTGACTTCCCCGATTCCCCTCATGCCATCCTCGACCCGGAAATCCGCTGGTTCCCGGCGGATGAAGCATTACGGGAGACCAGCGCAGACAAGCTGATGCCGCCGCTGGTGTATCAGCTTCGCCGCAAGGTGAAAGAGTTTCGCGGCAGTGGTTATGTTGGTGCGACCAACACCAGTAAAAGCCTGTTGAACTGGTGGTTCAAGGAGCCGCACTTGCAGCCGCAAGCGGATGGTACAACGGCACAGTTTCAATATTTCTTTGCCCAGCGCGAGGCGCTGGAGACCATCATCTACCTGTATGACGTGGTGGGGGCCAAGGACAAGTTCGACCTGATGCGCTTTGATTCCAGCGGCGCGGTGTCGGCGCAGATGTTCGACGAAAGCTGGCGGCGCTATGTCATCAAGATGGCCACCGGCAGCGGCAAAACCAAGGTGATGAGCCTGGCGCTGGCCTGGAGTTTTTTCCACAAGACCTATGAGCCGGATTCCGATCTATCGCGCAACTTTTTGGTGATCGCGCCCAATATCATTGTGCTGGATCGAATCTATCACGATTTTCAGGGTTTGCGGCTCTTCTTTGCAGACCCGGTATTACCCGGCAACGGCTTTGATGGACGCAACTGGCGTGATGATTTTCAGTTGACCCTGCACCTGCAAGACGAGGTGCGGGTGACGCAGCCAACCGGCAATATCTTTTTGACCAATATTCACCGCGTCTATTCCGGCGAGGATATTCCGCCGTCACCGGATGATGACAACACGATGGATTACTTCTTCGGCAAGCGGCCCACCGGGGCGACCACGGATTCTACCGTGGACCTGGGCGACATCGTGCGCGACATCGACGAGCTGATGGTGCTGAATGACGAAGCGCACCATATTCATGACGCCAAGCTGGCCTGGTTCAAGTCCATTGAGGATATACATAACCGGCTGTTGCAAAAGGGTGGCTCACTCAGTCTGCAGCTGGATGTAACGGCAACGCCAAAGCACAACAACGGCGCAATCTTCGTACAAACCGTTTCTGATTATCCGCTGGTGGAGGCGATTTCACAGAACGTGGTGAAGCATCCCGTGCTGCCGGATGCCGCCAGCCGGGCCAAGCTCGAAGAGCGGCAAAGCGTGCGCTACACGGAGAAATACGCCGACTATCTCGACCTGGCCGTGATCGAGTGGCGCAAGGCGTACGCCGAGCATGAAAAGCTCGGCAGGAAGGCCATCCTGTTTGTGATGACTGATGACACCAAGAACTGCGATGACGTAGCCGAGTATCTGGAAGGCCGTTACCCTGACTTGAAGGATGCCGTGCTGGTAATTCATACCAAGAACAACGGTGAGATTTCCGAGGCGCAGTCGGGTAAGAAGAAGGAAGAGCTGGAGGTATTGCGTAAGCAATCCAACGAGATTGATTCCATGGAAAGCCCCTACAAGGTCATTGTGTCGGTGCTGATGCTCAAGGAAGGCTGGGATGTGCGCAATGTAACCACCATCGTCGGGCTGCGCGCCTATTCCGCCAAGAGCAATATCCTGCCGGAACAGACCCTTGGCCGTGGTTTGCGCAAGATGTATCCCGGCGGGGTTGAAGAATACGTCAGCGTGGTGGGCACCGATGCCTTCATGGATTTTGTCGAGTCTATCCAGGCCGAAGGCGTCGAACTGGAATGCAAGGCGATGGGCGAAGGCAGCAAGCCCAAGACACCACTGGTGGTTGAGGTTGATAAAGAAAACACGGATAAAGACATCGACGCACTGGATATTGAAATTCCCGTGCTGACACCGCGTGTTTATCGGGAATACAAGAATCTGGCTGATTTGGATGCCGGGAAAATGACATTTCAGACGGTGGCTTATCGACAGTTTTCCGAGGAAGAGCAACGCGAGATCGTATTCAAGGACATCACCACGGGCGAGGTAACCCATACCACGATTCTCGACAGCGCCGGGATTGCCGATTACCGCAGCGTGATCGGCTATTTTGCCCTGACCATCATGAAAGATCTGCGGCTGGTCAGTGGTTACGATGTGCTGTATGGGAAGGTGAAGAGCTTTGTGCAGAAAGACTTGTTCGGTCAATCTGTTGATCTGGAATCGCCCAATACCTTGCGTAATCTTTCGGAACTGGCGGCCACCAAGACGGTGATAGAAACCTTCAAGAAGTCAATTAACGATCTCACCGTGCGTGACAAAGGTGATGCGGAGATTCGGGACAGGATCAAACTCAGGCAGATGCGGCCCTTCGTGGTGAAGGATCAGGGCTACTTGATGCCGAAAAAGAGCGTGTTCAATCGCGTGATTGGCGACAGCCATTTTGAATTGCAGTTTGCCGGTTTTCTGGAGGATTGCAGCGATGTGGTGTCCTACGCCAAGAACTATCTGGCGGTGCACTTCAAGCTGGATTATGTGAACGCCGATGGCGACATCTCCAATTACTACCCGGATTTTCTGGTGAAACTGACTGATGGCAAAGTAGTGGTTGTGGAAACCAAGGGACAGGAAAACCTGGATGTGCCACTCAAAATGCAACGTCTGCGCCAATGGTGCGAGGACGTAAACGCCGTGCAATCGGATGTCGAGTACGATTTCGTGTATGTGGACCAGGAAAACTTCGAGAAGTACGCGCCAAAATCGTTTGATGCTGTGCTATCTGGTTTTCGAGAGTACAAGGGGTGACGGGAAAATATTGGGCGTGTCTGGCTCATTTCAGTCTTGAAAACCTATCATACATACGCTGTTTTTATATCCGCCAGATAGCGCCGCAGCAAATCATCAACCAATAACCGGGCAATATCCAACCCACAAACACTCTGCAGCCCCTTCCAGGCCGGGATGCTGTTGACTTCAATAACCTGATAGCGGCCTTTTCTATCGCGAATAATATCCACGCCGGCATAATCCATGGCCAGAGCCTCGGTCGCCTGTAGCGCCAAATCATGCAGCCGTTCATCGGCCTGAATCGGCACGCAACGGGCACCGCGGGCGACATTGTTCAACCAGCAAAGACCCTGGCGCTGCATGGTTGCGATAACCTGACCATTAATGACAAAAACCCGCCAATCGTTAAAACCATCGCCATCACTTTCAATAAAGCGCTGTAAATAATAAATCCCATGACTGCCAAACAACCAAAACAAATCGGTCATTTTGTCGAACCGGCGCAAACCTTCACCCTGGGAACCAAAAAGCGGTTTCGTCACCAATTGAAAACCGGATTGTAATTGCTGTTCGGCAATGGCCAGAGCCTGCTCCCGCTCCCGAATGACCCAGGTTGCCGGTGTATCGATACCGGCATGACGTAATAAAAAACTGGTCATGCCTTTATCGACACTGCGTTCAATGGCGCGGCCATCGTTATAAACCGGAACCCCCAGTTTTTTCAAGGCATGCAAAATATCCAGATAAAAGACCACTTCTTCCAATGAACCACCCGGTACACCGCGCACGAAAACCGCGTCGGGCAAAGCCTTGTCAAATCCAGGCAGCAAAACCGGTAAACTGTCCGGTTCGACCGTTAATTGACATTGGGTCAATGAAACATAACAGGCTTGATACCCCCGGTTGGCAAACGCCTGCGTCAGACATGCACCATGCCAGCCCGGATCATCGGTAAAAATGGCAATACGCGGCATCGCCTTAACCGTCAAAGGATTTATTCAACAGCGCCTCATCCAGGCGACCGGCGTGAAAACTGTTACCGGATTCGACGGCCGTGACAATGACGCTGGCCGGGCTGAACAACAGGCCATCCACTTTAAAGAAATCATAATCGTATTCCTTAAAAACCTGGGCAAAGGGTTTGCCGTAATCCTTCGATGTCGAGCTGGGCAATTCCCGGGCCAGTCGTTGCGCTTGCTCATCGCCGCCAGCAACGAATAAATGCACCTGACCGGCAAATAAAATCGCATCATTGGTACGCCCCATGGCCTGGATAAAATCGGGATGCGGCGGACAAACCGGTGCACTGCCCGAACCATCAATGATGTTCTGCAAAGGAAAATGCAGCTCATGGGCCTTGTGCAGGGCAACTTCCAAAACCCGGCCAACCACCTGCACGCAACCGGCCAGACTGCGGGTTGGTGTCACGATAAGGGTTAAATGCTCGGTCGCCACATTACAGGCCTTGGCCACTTTTTCAATAATTTCCAGTGGTGGCAGCTTGTCATTTTCAATCACCAAAACCGTTGACTCCGCCGAATCGCGATAATCCAGTTCACTGAATAATTGCTCTTTCGCATAAACGGCACGCGCCGGCCCTGATCCCAGAGCATAATATTTTTCATGCGACAAACTCCAACCGGCATATTGACTGCCAAGACAGGCCAATACCGGATTGGCGGTTTGCACATGGATTGTCAATGGCCACCGCCCGGTATAAGAACTGTGCGTCAAACTGACCCGGCCCAGGCCGCCCAGACAAATCTCGGTAATCAAACGTCCGGCTTCGAGACCTCCGGGCACATCGATGCCAGCATCCACAACCGTACAGCCGTTATCCATCGTATGTAGCGCAAGTCTCAATTTATCGGCATCGGCCAATAAGGATTGCACCAAAGGTTGAGTCAGTTCATTAATAGGAGCTGTGTATTGCATGATTATTTTCCTTCTAGGAGAGTCAATAAAATCTGTTCTTGAATATGTAATTTACGCAAAACCGGTTCCGGCCCTTTTGCCGACGCAAACAAACTGCATACCGGTTCATTTTCCTGGATCACAGTGCCCGCATCCGGCCTGTCCATAACCCAGGCGGGCCACTGAACCGCATCCGGTATCCGCAAGCGTTTTGGTGCATAGAATATCCGATAAGCACTCACCTGCCGTTTCCGGTACAGCGGCGATAAAGCCAAATGGCCCTGACAGGCCCGTATATGCTCAGCCAGCAGTCCCCTTGCATAGTACCTATCATAAAGCGACAGGCTGGCCGAAGGACGTGGATTGATTTCCAGCAACCAAATCCGATTTCCGTCCCAAACAAAATCCAGGCTGTTCAAACCTTTTAACGAAAACGTCAATGTCAACCGTTCGACCCAGCCGTGCAGCTCTTGCCGGCAAGAATCAGGCAGCGCTGTCCAGTTCATCACCCCGGAAAACAAATAATTCTCCGGTAAGGTCCATTGCCGGTTTATGCCGATAATATGAGCGCTTGAACCGTTCGCCAAAAACAGTACCGACATGGCCTGTCCCCGGATCAAACGTTGCCAATAATATCCATTGTCCGGCCCCGAATCCATTGACGCCCTGACAATGCCCTGCCCGCCTTCACCAGCAAGGGGCTTGAACAGACCGGATACGGTAGCTGGCGAACGTTCAAAACAGACCTCGGGATAGCGAATATGCAAATGCTCCAGCACGTCAAAAAAATCCGGCTTGTCCAGCAAGCGTAAAAATGTCTCGAACGAATTTCCCCAAACGGTCAAATGCGCTTGCAGGTGCTGCAAGCTATCCGGATAAACTTCCAGACCGCTACCATAAACCGCGTCAAAACGGCCATAACGCGCCCTCAAAAATTCTATCCGGGGCCGGATTTCTGAAGCCTCCAGTCGCTTGACGGCATAACAGGCACCACTCATCTGCCGGGTATCCTGGTCGGCAAACCGATCGATCACCAAAGGCAAAAAACCCGCCTTGCGTGCCGAAGCCGCCAACATGCGCCCCGATGACGCAATGATTAACAAGGGTTTAACCGGCAAACACCTCTCCGCCCCGGTTACGGGCGCTGACTAAAGCCAGTTTCAACATGGGCAGGTGGCGAAATTTCTGCTCGGCCCGCTGCTTCAAGGATTCGGCACGCTGCAAGCCTTGTAACGCACAAAATCCCGTCGGTCCCCAGGATGTCTGGCCCAGCGCAACGGCGCCTTGTTCCGATAACCAATGAATGACCTGGGCGACTTCCGGGCTGGTAAAAACACCGCCTTGCGCGGCGGCAAAATGTTCACCCACTGAATTTTGCAAGGCGCTGATAACTTCGCCGAATTTTTCAATATCCCCTTCCGCCAGGGCGGGCAAGCCTTGCATCAATAACAAATAGCACAAATGCGCCGCTTCCTGTTTTGGAAATGGCGGCAAGGCCTTAAAAGCCTCGATTTCCTGTTTGCCATGCAAACCCTGTCCGCGCTGGTCAAAAACCAGAATGAAGCGCCAGTCCTCTGGAATTTTCATCTGCGCAATCACGGGTGGCGTCCGGGTTTTATCACCCCGGCCACCATCGACAACCAGCCCCCCCTGTTCAAAAACCCCAATACCGATACCAGAGCGTGCGCCCCGTTCGGTCAAACAGGCAATATCCCGGACACCCAGACCCAGGTCATACAGATGCGATAAAGCCATGCCGATAGCCAAGGCCATCTGGGTTCCTGAACCCAGGCCAATATGTTCGGGAATCAGCGAACGGATATGAATATCGATCTTGTCGGGAACCTGCAAAAGCGCACAAAGTTTTTTGAGACACCGCAAGGCCCGCTCCGAAGTAATCCCGGAAACCCGGCATTGTTCGGCAAGCGTTATGGAAAGTTCGGTGTTGATTTCATTAAGCGCCAGACCGATGCTGCCATAATGCCGCCCCAAAGCGCCGCTTAAATCAATAAACCCCATGTGTAATCGAGCGGGTGCGACAACAGATACGCTTGCATGCATGGTCTTCAAAAAGTTTTTGTCTTCAGGACTAAAAATCGCCTTCCAGCCAACGGTTGCAAAATCGGCAGATTATACATCAATGGCATCTTGCATGACGAATCTGACGCGAATAATTTCCGCCAATTCCGTCAAATTATCCAGGCGGAGACCTGCCAGGGCGGAACATTGCTCGCTCAGAGGCGACACCGAAGGAACCAACACGGAAAATGCACCGGCGTTCCCGGCAGCCTGCAAACCGGTTAATGAATCCTCGACCACCAAACATTCACAGATGGCGCAGCCCAGCGTTGCCGCCGCCTTGAACAAAATATCCGGAGCCGGTTTACCGGCTTGCACCTGATCGCGGCTGATAATTTCCGGAAACAAATGACGAATACCGGCAATCTGCAAACACTCATCGGCGTTCTCGAAAACACTGTTGGTTGCCAGAATATAAGGCACATTGTATTCGGACAATATCCTGTGCAATGTATAAAAGCCGCTTTTAACGGCAATACCTTGTTGTCTCACATGGTGGCGCCAATAAAAACCGCTTTTTTCATGGAATGCCTTCAAATCCAAACCGGATCCACAAAAATCAAGCAATTTTTGCCGTAAAACCGGATACTGCAAACCGGAAAGCGATCGGCAAAAGCCATCATTCAATTCATAACCCAATGCCCGGGCCGCCTGCTGCCAGGCCATAATATAACCGGACTCGGTATCCAGAACCAGACCATCCATATCCAGAATAACGGCTTTAAAATCCGGCAGAGTCATGGCATAACCCGGATAAATTCACCATCCGCTTCCCGGCTGGAACCTACAATAATACGCTGTTCACCGCTTGCCATTTGTTCAACCAGACCCGAAATTTCAACCCGTTCACCGGCTATGGCCTGTCCAGTGTAGGTTGCCGTATAACTCAGACACTCTTTAACCAGCGGATGGGTCAATAAAAACCGGGCCGGATAATCATAAGCCTGGCGATCATCTCGAATCAAGGCCTGTAGGGTCGATTTGCCCATTTTCCGAATTTTACAAGCCGCAGGTTTCTGCATAAGCAACAAGCTGATATCAAATTTACGGCCATTGATCAGCGCCTTGTTGTATTTACGCTTTTCATGCCAGATATAGCTTGCAAAATCCAGGCAACAACCGCGTCTGTGGAAAGAACTCAACCAATCCTGATGGGATAAGGCTTGTAAACGATTATCGGCAATCGCCTGCCGGATAATCGCGCGGGTTTGCATAAACAAAGTGCGGTCATAAATCACCAGATCGATATCCGAAGTTTCATTTTGGGCGCCGATCAACAAAGAACCGGTCACGCCAAATCCGGCCAGTTCCAGTCCATAGGACTGGAATAACACGCATAAATCCTGCAAATCCCGTTCTACCGAATGTTGCGCCTTGCCTGCCAGCAAAGTCTGCAAGCGCTGCCTGGGACAATGATGGTGGCGGATTTGATCGACCGCAACCGCATGTAAATCCGCATCTCTCGACTCGGAATGAAACAAATAGCAGGGATGATGGTTTTGCAAAAAAGCATTCGCCGCCCCGGTATCCAGTTTTTTCCAAACGCCGTTTTCCTGGATATAACGCAAAAAACACAAAACCCGGTTTTGCTCCAGTCCTTGCTCGACAACCGCAAACACCAAATTATCGGCGGTTTCAATAAAGTCTTTGCTTAGAAACATAAAGCCTCATACAATTTCTGTTATATTTTGGTTTTCATTTCATGAAATAATAACCCAACTCACTCCAAGTCAAAGAACAATTGTTAACCTATGGCTCAATACATTTATTCAATGAACCGGGTCGGAAAAATCATCCCGCCCAAAAAATATATTCTTAAAGATATTTCCCTGTCCTTTTTTCCGGGTGCCAAAATTGGCGTACTGGGTCTGAATGGTTCCGGAAAATCCACGCTGCTGCGTATTATGGCCGGTGTTGACAAGGAAATTGAAGGCGAAGCCATACCCCAGAAAGGCATCAAAATGGGTTATCTCCCCCAGGAACCGGAACTGGACCCGGATAAAACGGTACGCGAAAATGTCGAACAGGCGCTTTTCGACATCAAACAAGCCCTGGAAAAACTGGATGCCGTTTATGCTGCTTATGCCGAACCCGACGCCGATTTTGACAAACTGGCCGCCGAACAGGCGCGTCTGGAAGATATTATCAATGCCCAGGATGGCCATAACCTGGAACGCACCCTGGAAATCGCTGCTGATGCCTTGCGCCTGCCGGATTGGGATGCCGATGTAAAACACCTGTCGGGCGGTGAAAAACGCCGTGTTGCCCTGTGCCGGTTGTTATTATCCAAACCGGATATGTTGTTGCTGGATGAGCCGACCAACCATCTGGATGCCGAATCGGTTGCCTGGCTGGAGCGCTTCCTGCATGAATACCCCGGTACGGTAGTCGCCGTTACCCACGATCGATATTTTCTCGACAATGTCGCAGGCTGGATTCTGGAACTGGATCGCGGCATGGGTATTCCCTGGGAAGGCAATTACTCCTCCTGGCTGGAACAGAAGGAAAAACGCCTGGAGCTGGAAGAGCGGCAGGAAACCTCACGTATCAAGGCCATGAAAGCGGAGCTGGAATGGGTGCGCAGCAATCCAAAAGGCCGCCATGCAAAAAGCAAGGCGCGTCTGGCGCGTTTTGCCGAACTCTCCAGCCAGGATACCCAAAAACGCAATGAAACCCAGGAGATTTATATTCCACCGGGTCCCCGCCTGGGTGATGTCGTGGTCGAAGCGGAAAATATTTACAAGGGTTTCGGTGACCGGATATTGATTGACAAGCTCAGTTTTTCGTTGCCACCCGGCGGTATCGTTGGCATCATCGGCCCAAACGGTGCCGGCAAAACCACCCTGTTCCGCATGATCGCCGGCCTTGAACAACCGGACTCCGGTTCCTTGCGTCTGGGTTCAACGGTACAACTGGCCTATGTCGATCAAATGCGTGATGATCTGGATGCCAACAAGACCGTATGGGAAGAAATTTCCGATGCTCTCGATACCATCACCGTAGGCAATTACACCACGCCGTCCAGAGCCTATGTCGGACGCTTCAATTTCAAAGGCACGGATCAGCAAAAACGTATCGGCCAGCTTTCCGGTGGTGAACGTAATCGGGTGCATCTGGCCAAATTACTGAAAAGCGGCGGCAATGTCCTGCTGCTCGACGAACCCACGAACGATCTGGATGTGGAGACCCTGCGCGCCCTGGAAGAAGCACTGCTGGCTTTTCCCGGCTGCGCCGTGGTCATCTCGCATGATCGCTGGTTCCTGGATCGTATTGCCACCCATATTCTGGCCTTTGAAGGGGACAGCCAGGTCACCTGGTTCGAAGGCAATTATGCCGATTACGAAGTGGACAGGCACCGCCGTCTGGGAACGGATGCCGACACACCCCACCGGATCAAATACAAAAAACTGGCTTGAAGTTCAGACTGGAATGGACATTTTGTCCATTCCATAGTAAGCTAAGCGTTGGCTATACTCTGCGCGGTCACGAATGCGGAAAATGAATCGATCATCGGGGCGCGAAACGCCTGTCACCTGGAATATTTAGATTGCGGGGGCAGCAGCACAGCCATTAAGTCAAGCTGTTTTGTTGAATTCAACAAAATGGCTGAACTTAATGGCAATGGGTAAGGGCAAGCCGCCTGCCAACAGTTCCCAATTGCCC
>CAZDXJ010000004.1:0-71161 GCA_964509475.1 uncultured Methylococcaceae bacterium
AATGGATTTATGGATGTAGGTGCGGATTTATCCAGCCCTTCATTGAAGAGCTGGACTTATCCGCACAGTACGACAAGCCGCATCGACACCCAAATCATATTTTCTTAACTTAATGGCAATGAGTTTGCAACCGGAATTCCCAAACAGTTGCTATATTCATTCAATAATCTGGTTGACTTAAGCAATGTATTTGTTAGCATCTGAAGCATTCCCGTTTATCTGATTTCAATGATTGAAACAATTTATATCGAAGAGGCTGTCCGGCAACACCCCCGCGTTCAGAAAATTTGTAACCGCTTCCCTGGTGCACGCAAGGTATATTGCAACCGCTATGGCGAAGTCTTCAACCCCAAAGCGCAAAACTTCCGCTTGCAAAAACAAAATCCGGCCCTGATTCTGGCGGAAAAATATAAAAATTTTGTTTTGCCCGCACCGCAAGGTTATGGCATAGGCGCGCAAAACAATTATTATTTTTCCCATATGTTGAATTGCTTATATGACTGCCGTTATTGTTTTTTACAGGGTATGTATCAATCGGCAAATTATATCCTGTTCGTCAATTACGAGGATTTTCAGCAGCAGATTGGCAGAATTTGCAGGGATACGCCTGAAGAAGTCATACATTTTTTTTCCGGCTACGATTGTGACAGCCTGGCACTGGAACCGGTCACCGGTTTTGCTCTGGATTTTTTACCTTTTTTTGAACAACTGCCCAATGCCTGGCTGGAACTACGCACCAAAAGCACCCAGATACGCAGTCTGCTGGATCGGGAAGCCTTCCCGCGTTGTATTGTCGCATTCAGTTTTACCCCGGACGAAACCGCGCGTGCCATTGAACACAAAGCTCCTTGCGTGCAAAAACGCATTGAAGCGATGCTCAAACTGCAACGGCATGGCTGGCCGGTTGGCTTGCGTTTTGATCCGTTGATTTATCAAAAAAACTACCAAAGCCAATATCGGCAATTATTCGAACAGATATTTTCCGTGCTGGATTTGGATTTTTTACATTCCGTGAGTTTAGGTGCATTCCGCTTGCCGGAAAAATATTTTAAAAAGATCCATAAACTTTATCCGCAGGAAAGATTGTTCGCCGCGCCCTTGTCCACTCACAAAGGCATGGTGACCTACCGCGCGCCGCTTGAGCAGGAAATGCTGCACTATTGTTCACAATTATTGTTAAACTTTATCCCGGAACAAAAATTTTTTCCATGTCAGATATAACAAGAACCATTCTGGTTACTGGCGCCCGCTCCGGAATCGGCCAGGCCACAACAACAAAAATGTTACAAGCAGGACATCACGTCATTGGTGTTGCACGTGATTGCAGTCAATTAGGTTCTGAAGAAAACTTCACCCCGGTTGAACTGGATTTTGCCAAACCCGATTTGCTCACCGCACGCCTGCCCGCGCTGAGAAATACGTTAAAAAAAGTCGATACGGTTGTTTTTTGTGCAGGCTACGGTCAGTTCGCCTCATTGGAAGAGTTTTCCTTTAACCAGATTCTGGCGTTGATTACGGTAAATTTCACCAGCCAGGTTTTACTGACCCGGTTCTTACTGCCTTTTCTGAAACAAAAACCGCACAGCGATTTGATTTTTATAGGATCGGAAGCCGCCCTCAAAGGCAGCCGCAAGGGTTCGGTTTATTGCGCCAGTAAATTTGCCTTGCGCGGTTTTGCGCAAGCATTACGCGAAGAATGCGCATCCAGCAGACTGCGTGTCACCCTAATCAATCCAGGGATGGTGAAAACCCCTTTTTTTGACCCGCTTGATTTTGAACCGGGCCCCCATGCCGACAACTTTATCAGTGCAACGGACATTGCCGCAACGGTTCAGTTTGTTATCAATACACCCGCTTCCGTGGTCATTGACGAAATTAATTTAAGTCCGTTAAAAAAGGTCGTGCGTTTCAAAAATTGAGCAAACTACTCTGATGCTGATCCGGCTCATCATCTATCTCGCCTATTTCCTCAAAACCGCAGCGGTTTATCGTCAATGCAAGGATTTTTTCTACAACCTGCTGGAAAATCCACAAAGCCGGGCGAAATATTATTTCGATCTTTTTATGATCGTTTTGGTTTTGTTAAGCGTCTTTTTACTGATTCATGAAGTCAAGTCCGAACAACTGAGCTCGTTCAGCGTGCGCTTTGAATACATGGTCGTCAGCCTGTTTATCATTGAATATTTATTGCGTTTCTGGCTGCATGGCAATATACACGACATCATCATCGAACATTACGAAAAAAGCAAATACCTGAATATTCCCGTACATCTGACGCCGCTTGTTTTAGCGGTCGTGCGCAAAAAGATGGAATATGTCTTTTCACCAATGGCCATTATTGATTTGCTGGCTATTTTCCCCAGTTATCGCTCCCTCAGAATCCTGCGCATTTTTCTGATTTTCCGCCTGTTCAAACTGTTTCGTTACTCCAAAAGCATCAAGATTTTCATTGAAGTCCTGGCCAGCAAGCGATTCGAACTTTATACCCTGATTTTGTTTATTGGCTTTATCGTATTTATTGCCAGCACTGCGTTTTATCTGTTTGAAAATGAAGTCAGCGGCGGCGATACGCAAAACGTGTTCGATGCGATTTACTGGGCTATTGTAACCATTTCCACAGTCGGTTATGGCGACATCACCCCCCAAACAACCGGTGGGCGGATTGTATCATTGGCCTTGATTCTGACTGGCCTGGGTATTCTGTCTTTTTTTACTTCCATCATCGTGGCGGCATTTGGTGAAAAGATGCCCCGTCTGCGCGAAAATCGTATTTATGCGGAGCTGGAAAAACACCGCACTTATGTCATCATCAGTGGTTTCGGCCGGGTAGGAAAAGAAATTGTCCGGCAACTGGAAAAAGACCGGCAACGTTATGTCATCATCGAGAAAAACCTGGATAAAGTCATTCAAGCCCGCAATCAGGGCGCATTGGTGATTCACGGCGATGCCAGCGATAACCGTATTCTTGAAGCGGCCGGCATCCGCCGCAACGCCAGCACAATTATTTGTACAACCGGCAATGACGTGCACAATGTCTACATCACCTTGTCCAGTCGTCAGTTGAATCCCGAAATTAGCATTATTGCCCGGGTCAATCACAAGGAAAATGAAAAAAAACTGCTTCAGGCCGGCGCCGATTATGTCATTCACCCCTTGCAAACCGCAGCCATGATCGTTGCCGAATATGTGGGTCAGCCTGTCGCTTCGGAAGCGTTACATGGCATTTTAATGGAAAACAAAAATATTTTGATGGATACGATAAAAGTCGATCCCGGTTCATTTCTGGAAAGTGTGAAAATTGGCGAACTGGATTTTGCCTCGATGAAACTCACCCTGGTCGGCGTAATCAGCGATCACGCTGCCCACAAACACCACAAAAACAAATACAAGGTGCATCAGCAGTTTTTTTATTTCAACCCGCCTGCCCATTTTGTATTACACCAAGGTGACCGGTTATTGTTGTTGGGCCGGGATTTCAGCATGGATTATTTCAAGACCCAGCTGGAAAAAAGCCGCTTGCAACTTGGATGAGGCGAAAAGAATGTAACGGATTTGAATTTTGCGTGAATGTGTCGGCTTCTTTGGAATACAGGCGAAAAAATTATAGCGCTCTATTTTATACTAAAGTGTGGACTGACTAAAAATGCGTCATTACACAAGATTTGGCTCTGAACCTGACCCCATTACTCCTTTCCTTGGTGGCTCCGGTTCATCCTAATCCGCAATCTGCACCGGAATCTCCTTGATAAGCGGTTTACGTTGCGCGGCTTTGTGGTCGATGATATTTTTCAAGGCGATCAAAAAGCCCAGGCCGATAAAGGCGCCCGGGGGCAGTATCGCCAGCAGCAGGCCGGAATAATCATCGAATACGATAATCTGCCAGTTTTTGGCGGCTTCGCCAAACATCAGTTCAGCATGAGCCAACAAGGTTCCGGAACCTATGATTTCCCTTGCCGCGCCGAGTGATACCAAGGCAAATGTAAATCCCAGTCCCATACTCAAGCCATCCAGTGCGGCTTTATCGGGTGTATTTTTGGCGGCAAAGGCTTCGGCCCGGCCGATGATTGAACAATTGGTGACAATCAGCGGAATGAAGATACCCAGAATTTTGTATAAATCGTAAAACCAGGCGTTCATCGCCAATTCAATCATCGTGACGATGCAGGCGATAACCAGAACGAATACCGGCAGGCGTACTTCACTGCTTACATAGTTGCGGATCAGGGATACGATCAAATTGGAGCAAACCAGGGTTGCCGTTGTCGCCAGCCCCAGTCCCAGGCTGTTGATGACGGTATTGCTCACGGCCAGCAACGGACACAGGCCCAATAAAGCGACGAAAGCCTGATTGTTGTTCCACAAGCCATCTTTGATGATTTTGCCATATTCTGCGGTTTGCATGTTTGCCTCTCTTCAGCTCGGTTGGTCTGGTTGGGCCGCATAGATTGCGGTTGGGTGCTGGCGGTAATACAGCAAGGTATTTTTCACCGCCTTGACCACGGCTCGCGGCGTGATGGTGGCACCGGTAAACTGGTCAAAAGCGCCACCATCGCGCTTGACCGCCCACTGTTTGGCATCCGGAGCCGACAGGGATTTGCCGTTAAACGCCAGTATCCAGTTGGAACGGCGGGTTTCGATATTATCACCCAGTCCAGGGGTTTCCTTGTGCGCGACCACGCGCACACCGGCGAGGGTTTGATCGGCGTTGACCGCAACCAGTAACTTGATGCGGCCATTATAGCCGTCCGGCGCAATCGTTGTGAATACGGCGGCCACCGGTTGGCCTTGCTTTCGTGCCCGGTAAACGGTAACCGGCCCGGCACCCAGGCTGTTGTCGGTCACGATAAGGCGGTCATTGACAATATCGTTATCATAGCGCGAGGCTGGGATCAATTCGCCCAGGTTTTTTAACAGGGCTAGGCGTTCATTTTCGGCAATTTTGTCCTGTGTAGCCTGATGGGTCAGGGCAACCATACCGGTGCCAACGACCGAGAAAACACCCAAAATAGCCGCCGCCAGCAATGCGTGTTTAACGGTATTGATCATGATCTTTGTCCAAATACGCGCGGCCGCGTGTAATAGTCAAGGGTGGGTGCGGCCAGGTTCATCAGCAGTACGGCAAAGGCCACCGCATCGGGATAACCGCCCCAGACCCGGATAATGTAGACCAGAACGCCAATCAAGGCGCCATAAACGAGGCGGCCTTTGGGTGTTGTCGAGGCGGTAACCGGATCGGTGGCGATGAAAAAAGCACCCAGCATGGTGGCTCCGGCGAACAGATGAAATTGTACCGGTGCATAATGAACTCTATCCAGTAAATGGCATAATAGTGCAAAAATGGCCAGTCCGCTCAACATGCCGAGCGGAATTTGCCAGGCGATCACGCGGCGTTGTATCAACCAGATACCGCCCAGCAAATAAGCGGCGGAAACCCATTCCCAGCCTTTTCCGGCCAGCCCGCCAAATACCGCTCCGGTGCGGATTTCCGCTACGGTTTTATGCAGGCCCAGTTGGGTTTTGACCGTATCCAGCGGTGTCGCCATCGTAATCGCGTCAAACGATACGGACACCGGCAGTTGCTCAAAAAAGATCAAACCGAAAAAATCACTGAAGGACAAAGTGGCGCTGCTTAATTCGGAAGGTAAGGGCCAGGCCGTCATTTGCCGGGGGAATGAAACCAGTAATAACACATAACCGGCCATGGCCGGATTAAACGGGTTATAACCCAGACCGCCATAAAGTTGTTTGGCGATAATGATGGCGAAGGCGATGCCGATGACGGTAATCCACCAGGGTGCGATCACCGGCAGGGCCAGCGCCAGCAATACCGCCGTGACCACGGCGCTCAGATCGGACAAGGTGGCGGCAACCGGCAAGCCGCGCAAGACCAGAACCAGGGTTTCACAAACCAGCGCGGTGCTGATGGCCAGAACCAGGTTGATTACAATGCCGCCGCCAAAAAACAGATACATGGTGAAAATGCCGGGGAGCAAGGCCAACAAAAGAGTCAGCATGACCCGGCTGACACTGTTTTGTGGCGGTAAATGCGGTGAAACGGTTGTTGCAAATTTCATCAGCTCTCATCCGGGTCAGATTGACGATGCGCGGCTTCCAGGGCACGCTTTGCATCAGCGGCTTTTTTCCGGGCCAGGGCCTCTTTTTTGCGCCGCGAACGTTCGGCGCGTTCGGCTTTTTCCCGAGCCTTGCGTAATAGCTGGGCATCATGACGCGCCTTGGCGTGTGCCGCTTTTTCCGTTTGCTGGCGTTTTAACAAGGTCTTGCTTTTGGCGGCGCGGTAATATTGCACCAATGGAATCTGGCTCGGGCAAACCACTTCGCAACAACCGCACTCGATACAATCAAACAAATGGTATTGCTGACATTTGTCAAGATTGTCGGCGCGGCTGTACCAGTATAATTGCTGCGGCAACAAATCAACCGGACACACCCGGGCGCATTCACCACAGCGGATACAGGGACGGGCATTTTTTTCGGTGCGCACTTCCTCGGCGGTGGCGGCAAGAATGCAGTTGGTGGCTTTGATCACCGGAATACGGTCATCGGTCAAGGCAAAACCCATCATCGGCCCGCCCATGATCAAACGCGCCACCCGATCCGTGTAACCACCGCATAAATCGATCAATTCCCGGATCGGCGTGCCGATGCGAACCCGCATGTTTTGTGGTTTTTTGACGCCCTTACCGGTTACCGTAACGATACGCTCGGTGAGCGGCTTACCCTGGCAAACGGCCTGATACACCGCCGCCGCCGTACCCACGTTTTGACAAACCACGCCGACATCGGCGGGAATGCCGCCGCTGGGGGTTTCCCGGCCGGTCACCACCCGGATTAATTGTTTTTCACCGCCGGTCGGATAAATTGTCGGTACCGGTACAATTTCGATTTGTGGCCCGTTTAACGTTTTTAAATGCTGTTGCAAAGCCGCCAAAGCCGCCTGCATGTGATCTTCAACGGCAATCAGGCAGCGCTCGATATTGAGCACATACAGTAAAATCAGCGCACCCTGTAAAACGTCTTCAGGGTATTGCTGCATCAGGCGATCATCGCAGGTGATATAAGGCTCGCATTCGGCGCCGTTCAGAATCAAGGTGTCGATAGCGCGTTTACCCGGATTGAGCTTGACGGCGGTCGGAAACGCGGCGCCACCCAAACCGACAATGCCGGCCTGTTGAACGATTCGGCGTATCGTTTCCGGCGCCAACTGGCGAAAATCTTCATGTTGTTCCTGGGCAAGCGATTCATCCTGGCCATCGGTATCGATAACGATACATAAATCCGCCAGCCCGGACGGATGTGGAATCGGGTGATTTTCAATCGCACGCACGCTGCCTGAACTGGCGGCAATCACCGGTGCCGCCAGAAAATGATCGCTGTGGGCCAGAACCTGACCCTTCAAAACCCGATCCCCCGGTTTGACCTGCGCCGAGGCGACAACACCGGGGCGCTGCAACAATGGATAGAGCAGCTGTTTTGGGATGCCGGCATCGGTTATGGGCGCCTGGCTGGATAGTTTTTTGAAACCCGGCAGGCGTATGCCGCCGTGAAATGACCGCAATCCAAACATGGTTATTGCATCCTTTGCGGCGTTGGCCACACCCAGTTGTTGACCGTTTTCTCAATGGGTTTCATGACAATACAATCCACCGGACAGGGCGCGACACAAAGTTCACAGCCGGTACATTCGGAAGCGATGACGGTGTGCATCTGCTTGGCGGCACCAATGATCGCATCCACCGGACAGGCCTGAATACATTTGGTGCAGCCAATGCAGTCCTGCTCGATAATCACCGCCAACGCCGGCGGTTTTTCCTCGCCATGTTCCTCGCTCAAGGGTTTACTGTCCACGCCCAGCATATCCGCCAGTGCATCGACGCCCTCCTGACCACCCGGCGGACATTGATTGATATCGGCTTCACCGGCCGCAATCGCTTCGGCATAAGGCCGGCATCCCGCATAACCGCATTGCCCGCATTGGGTCTGGGGTAACAGGGATTCAATCTGATCGGCAACCGGATCGCCTTCGACCCGGAAACGGACGGCGGAATAACCTAGCAAAGCGCCGAAACTGACAAACAACAGACAAACTAATAACATATCAATACCTCGTTGAAGGCATATCCCTCATTTAAACCCGAACCAGTCCGGCAAATCCCATAAACGCCATCGACATCAGACCGGCTGTGACCAGGGCAATGGCATTGCCTTTGAACGGCAAGGGCACGTCGGCGGCATCGATACGTTCGCGCAAGGCGGCAAACAAAACCAGTACCAGGGAAAATCCCAGAGCGGCGCCAAAACCATACAATGCCGACTGCATGAAATTATGCTGCTCCTGCACGTTCAGCAGGGCCACCCCTAAAACCGCGCAATTGGTGGTAATCAAGGGCAGGAAGATACCCAACACCTGATACAGCATCGGACTGGTTTTGTGAACCACCAGTTCGGTGAACTGCACCACGACGGCAATCACGACAATAAAGGTAATGGTGCGTAAATAGCCCAGTTCCAGAGGTACCAGCAAATAGGTATTGGCCAGATAACTGCACACCGAAGCCAGCGTCAGTACAAACGTGGTGGCAAACCCCATACCCATCGCCGTTTCCAGTTTGCGCGACACGCCCATGAACGGACACAGGCCCAGGAACTTGACCAGAACAAAATTATTGACCAGAACGGTGCTGATGAGAATCATGATGTATTCTTTCATTGGCTTTTCCTGATGTGTTGCCCTGTTTGGGGACGAGTATTTATTTTATCCGCATTCCGGCGATGGCGCCTGCATCGGGCTGTAACAGCCATAAATCCTGACCGCCGGGTCCTGCCGCCAGAACCATGCCCTCGGACAGGCCAAAGCGCATTTTGCGTGGTTTCAGGTTGGCGACCACGACGGTTAATTTACCTTCCAGTTGCTCAGGATTGTAAGCAGATTTTATGCCAGCAAAAACCGTGCGGGTTTCATCACCTATATCGACCGTCAATTGCAGTAATTTATCCGCTCCCTCAATCGGCTCGGCTTTGACGATACGCGCCACCCGCAAATCCAGTTTGGCGAAATCGGCATATTCGATTGAATCGGCAATCGGCTCGAACTGGCGGTTTTTTTCCGGATCCGGGGTTTCCAGGCTTTCCCTGGAGGCGTTGATGATCGCCTCGATCTTGTCCGGATCAACGCGTGTCATCAGCGGTTTGAACGGCTTTATCGTATGCCCCAGCAAAGGTTGTACATTATCCGGCCAGGATTGTGGGCCGATGTTTAAAAACGCTTCAGCTTGCCGGGCCAGTTCCGGCAACACCGGCCGTAAATACGCGACCAACAGGCGGAACAGATTGATGCCCATCGAGCAGATATCATGCAATTGGGCATCACAGCCTTGTTGTTTGGCGATGACCCAGGGTTTATGTTCATCGATATATTGATTGGCTTTGTCCGCCAGGGCCATGATTTTGCGCATGGCCTTGCCGAACTCGCGCTGTTCATACAAATCGGCAATCCGGGCATTGGCGCTTACAAATTGTTTAAACAAGGGTTCATCGGCGCATTGCATGGACAAGGTGTTGTCGAAACGCTTGTTAAGAAAACCACTGCAACGGCTGGCGATATTGACTACCTTGCCGACCAGATCGGAATTGACCCGCTGGCTGAAATCATCAAAACTCAGATCGATATCATCGACCCCGGAACCCAGTTTGGCGGCAAAATAATAGCGCAGATATTCCGGGTTGAGGTACTCCAGATAAGTACGCGCCTTGATGAAGGTGCCGCGCGACTTGGACATTTTCTCGCCATTGACGGTCAAAAAACCGTGCGCGAAAATCGCGCTGGGGGTTCTGAAACCGGCGCCCGCCAGCATCGCCGGCCAGAACAGGGCGTGAAAATAAATAATATCCTTACCGATAAAATGGTATAGTTCGGCTTTGGAATCCTGTCCCCAAAACGCATCAAAATCCAGGCCTTCCCGATCACACAGATTTTTAAAACTGGCCATGTAACCGATGGGCGCATCCAGCCAGACATAAAAATATTTCCCCGGAGCACCTGGAATTTCAAAACCAAAATAAGGCGCATCGCGGGAAATGTCCCACTCCTGCAAACCACCTTGCAGCCATTCATTCAGTTTGTTGGTCACTTCCGCCTGCAAATGTCCGGCCTGGGTCCAGCGGGTCAGCATTTCGGTAAAATCGGCCAGTTTGAAAAAATAATGCACCGATTCCTTTTCCACCGGTTTTGCGCCACTGATAACCGACACCGGGTTTTTCAAATCCGTCGGCGCATAGGTCGCGCCACAAACTTCGCAACTGTCACCGTGCTGATTGGGCGCCGCGCATTTCGGACATTCGCCTTTGATAAAGCGGTCGGGCAAAAACATCTGCTTGACCGGATCATAAGCCTGCACAATAGGCCGCGAGGTAATATGGCCGGCATCGTCCAGGCGCTGATAAACCCGTTCGGAAAGTGTCTTGTTTTCCGGTGAATGGGTGCTGTGGTAATTGTCAAAGGCCACCCCAAAGGCGTCGAAATCGGCGCGATGTTCCTGCTTGACCTGTTCGATCAGCTGCTCGGGTGTGATGCCTTCGCTGTCGGCTTTCAGCATAATCGGTGTGCCGTGGGTATCATCGGCACAAACGAAATAACATTCATGGCCACGCTGTTTCTGGAAGCGCACCCAGATATCGGTTTGAATATACTCAACCAGATGACCCAAATGGATCGGGCCATTCGCATAAGGCAAAGCACTGGTCACAAGAATTTTTCTATCCGGCATAATCAGGTGTTTGGATTTAGACTAAACAAACCGTATATTATGGCATAATTAACGCATAATTTCAGTTCCATACAGGTTTCATCCCTCTATTCTATCAAATCCTGTAAAATACCAAGTAATTTACTCAAGTTTATTTTTATATTGTAAGGAAGAACCATGACCCAAATTGTTGAAGCGGATATTAAACATCAGCTGGAAACGCTTATCGATCCTCATTTGGAACAGAATCTGGTTGCGGCCGGATCGGTAAAAAACATAAGTCTTGACGGTAATAAGGTCACGCTTGATATCTGCCTGGGTTATCCGGCAATGGGGTATATCGAAACCCTGCGCACCGAAATCGGGCAATGCCTGCGCAAAATAGCCGGAATCGGTGCAATCCAGATCAACATCAGCATTAGCATCATTGCTCATTCGGTTCAGCAAACCTTGAAACCCCTGCCCCAGATCAAAAATATCGTCGCCGTTGCTTCCGGCAAAGGTGGCGTTGGCAAATCCACCACGGCGGTCAATCTGGCCCTGGCCCTGCATAGTGAAGGCGCTCAGGTCGGCATTCTCGATGCCGATATTTACGGTCCCAGTGTTCCAACCATGCTAGGGCTTTCCGGCTATCCGGAAAGCCCTGACAACAAAACCATGAACCCCAAAATCGCTTATGGCTTGCAAAGCATTTCCATCGGTTATCTGATCGATGCCGAGCAGCCCATGATCTGGCGCGGCCCGATGGTTACCGGCGCCTTGCAGCAATTGTTAAATGACACTAATTGGCGTGATTTGGATTATCTGGTCGTTGATCTGCCGCCCGGAACCGGCGATATTCAACTTACCCTGTCCCAGCAAATACCCGTCAGCGGCGCTGTCATTGTGACCACGCCGCAGGATATCGCCCTGTTGGATGCAAGACGCGGATTGAAAATGTTTGAGAAGGTTAATGTGCCGGTATTGGGCATCATCGAAAACATGAGTAGCCATATTTGCAGCAACTGTGGTCATGAAGAAGCGATTTTTGGCTCTGGTGGTGGCCAGACCATGGCGCAAAAATACGCTGTTGATTTGCTGGGCACCTTGCCGCTGGATATCCATATCCGTGAACAGGCGGACAGTGGCAGGCCGACCGTGGTTGCCGATCCCGACAGCCCGGTTGCGCAAAGCTATCGTTTGATCGCGCGTAAAATGGCGGCGAAATTGTCCCGCCAAGCCAGGGATTACAGCAGCAAATTTCCCAATATCGTGATTCAGAATACTTGAAGGGAAACGCCTGCCGGAACCGCCCTGCAGAATCAGGAATACGACGCAGCGTAGGCTCGATCACCTGCCTGGTGGCAGACAGGAGCGTAGCGGATTGAGCTTGAGCGCAAGCCCGGCGCCGTGTTTTTTTAGGTATCGGGTTATGAAAACCTTTGCCGTAAACAGGGTGCTGGGCAATCTTCTTTTTTGGAAGCACGAACATCACGAAAGTTTTCCTGTTCATTATCTTTTGTGTTTTTCGTTTAATTCATTTGATATTCAAAATCCACAAACCGGTCTGCCGACAGGCCGGCGTGGCCGCGTGCAGTATACACTTGTGCCGGCTTGCAAAATGGAAAATGATGGGTTCCGGGGCAAAGCGATTCCAAGTACAATGGGTACGCTAATGTAACAGGCAACAGACAATATGAACGATAGCACACAAAAGCGCCTGATTTTGGTGGATGGCTCTTCCTTTTTATTTCGGGCTTACCATGCCATTCCGCCATTGACCGGACCCCAGGGGCAACCGACCAATGCCATTCATGGTGTGGCCAATATGCTGAAAAAATTATTGGCTGATCAGCAAACGGACTATTTCACGGTGGTGTTCGATGCGCCGGGCAAAACCTTCCGGCATACGCTTTATGACGCCTATAAAGCACACAGGCCGCCGATGCCGGATGATTTGCGGGTTCAGATTGAGCCCTTGCACCGGCTGATCCGGGCTATGGGGCTGCCTTTGATTATGGAAACGGGGGTGGAAGCCGATGATGTTATCGGTGTTTTGGCGCGGCAGGCGGAACGGCAAGGGTTTAAAGTCATTATTTCGACCGGTGACAAGGATATGGCGCAACTGGTCAACGACAATATTGTCCTGGAAAATACCCTGTCCAATGTGCATCTGGACAGACAGGGCGTTATCGATAAATTTGGTGTGCCGCCAGAGTGGATTGTCGATTATCTGGCTTTGGTCGGTGATAGTGTGGACAATATCCCAGGCGTACCGAAAGTGGGCCCCAAGACTGCGGCGAAATGGCTGCATCAGTTTGGCAGCCTGGATGCCATTATCGCCCATGCCGATCAGATCAAAGGCAAGATTGGCGATAATTTGCGTGCCAGTCTGGAGTTTCTGCCTTTATCTCGACAATTAACAACGATTCAATGTGATTTGTCGCTGCCGTTCAGCATCGAGGATTTGAAGCGTCAGCCTGAAAACCCAACCGAATTAAAAGCCCTGTTAACCGGGTTGGGTTTTTCGAGCTGGTTAAAACGATTGGACAATAGGGGGGGGCAAAGCCATTCTGAAACACCAGCATCGGTGGCGGAATCGACGCCGAAGCGGATAAAAGACTATGCGACCGTTCTGAGTTGGCCACAGTTCAAATTCTGGTTGCAAAAACTATCGGAGGCACAATTGTTTGCCCTGGACACTGAAACCACCAGTCTGGATTACAGCCAGGCCCGGATTGTTGGCATTTCGCTGTCTGTCGAGGTGGGTGAGGCGGCTTATATTCCGGTTGGCCATGATTACCCGGAAGTTCCCGAGCAGCTGGATCGAAGCCAGGTTTTGGAAAAATTGCGGCCTTTGCTGGAAGATCCGAAAAAAGCCAAACTGGGCCAGAACCTTAAATATGATGCCAATGTTCTGGCCAATCACGGTATTGAATTGCAAGGTATCGCGCACGATACCATGTTGCAGTCTTATGTACTCAACAGTACCGCGACAAAACATAATATGGATGATTTGGCACGCACTTATTTGCAAATCGAAACCATTCATTATGAAGATGTCGCCGGCAAAGGTGCCAAACAAATTCCCTTTCAGGAAGTCCCTTTGCAACAGGCGGCGGAATATGCCGCCGAAGACGCCGATATCACGTTACGTTTGCATCGATACCTGTGGCCCAGATTGCAACAAAACAAGCCTTTGCAAGCACTTTATAACGATATTGAAATGCCGTTGCTGCCTGTTCTGTCGCGTATCGAGCGCAACGGGGTATTGCTGGATACTGCGATGCTGGCCCGGCAAAGTCAGGCGTTGGCCGAAAAAATCCATACTGTTGAGCAGCAAGCGCATGATCTGGCAGCTCAGGTTTTCAATCTGGGCTCTCCCAAGCAGATTCAGAGTATTCTCTATGATCAGCTGCAGTTGCCGGTTTTGAAAAAAACCCCGAAAGGACAACCTTCGACCTCCGAGTCAGTCTTGCAGGAATTGGCGATGGATTATCCATTACCCAAACGGATTCTGGAATTTCGCGGTTTAAGCAAGTTGAAGTCTACCTATACCGATAAATTGCCTTTACAGGTCAACCAACAGACCGGGCGCGTGCATACCTCGTATCATCAGGCCGTTGCCGCAACCGGCCGCTTGTCTTCATCGGATCCCAATCTGCAAAATATTCCGATACGCAGTGAAGAAGGGCGGAAAATCCGTCAGGCATTTATCGCCCCGCCCGGTTACAAGCTGCTGGCTGCCGATTATTCACAAATCGAGTTGCGTATCATGGCGCATTTGTCGGAAGACCCGGGATTATTGGCGGCTTTTGCCCAGGGTATGGATATTCACCGGGCCACGGCGGCTGAAGTGTTTGAGGTCGCACCCGATCAGGTGACTGCGGATTTACGGCGTTCGGCCAAAGCCATCAATTTTGGTCTGATCTATGGCATGTCATCTTTCGGTTTGGCGGCGCAGCTGGGTTTGACCCGAAAACAGGCGCAATCGTATATCGATTTGTATTTTGCCCGTTATCCCGGGGTAAAGGCTTATATGGAAAACATCAAAGAGACCGCGAAACAGCAAGGTTTTGTCGAAACCTTGTTTGGCCGCCGTCTGTATCTGCCGGAAATCCGCTCACGCAATGCCGCCCGGCGTCAATATGCCGAACGCACGGCCATCAACGCGCCTATGCAGGGCAGCGCCGCCGATATTATCAAAAAAGCCATGATTGCCGCCGATGCCTGGATTCAACAGCATCAGGCCGAAGCCAAAATCATCATGCAGGTTCATGATGAACTGGTTTTTGAAATTGCCGAATCCAAAGTCACCGAATACAGTGAAACGATCCGTGAATTGATGAATTCGGCGGCCAGGCTGGATGTCCCTCTCCTGGTCGATATCGGTATCGGTGATAACTGGGATGAAGCCCATTAGGTTCAGATTTTATTTTCCAGATTTATGAAACAGACAACAAACGCCCCCCTTGTACAAACCCGTTTTTTTAAAACCGCTTGCTGGTTTGAGGGTTCGCTGATCCTGGTTGCGATGGCGCTCGGCTGGTTTGCCGATATCGATCCGTTTGTCAATATCAACTTTTCGGAACAGGCCCTGTTGTATGGCTTGCTGGGCACATTGCCCCTGGTGCTGGTTTTTGCGGCGCTTTATCAAATGGATTTTGCAGCGCTTCGGAAAATCCGTCAGATTATGCTGGATACGATGGGGGCCAGCATGGATAAATTACACTGGGTTGATTTGCTGGTGTTGGCGGCAATTGCCGGCATTGCCGAAGAACTGCTGTTCCGTGGGGTCTTGCAACCCTGGATGGAAACAGTCTGGGGCATGACGGCCGGTTTGATTGTGAGTAATGTCGTGTTTGGACTGGTGCATGCGGTAACCCCCTTGTATGCGTTGTTGGCGGGCTTGGTGGGTGCTTATCTGGGCTTGTCGATGGATTACGGTGGCGAGCGTAATCTGCTTACTCCGATTGTCATTCATGGAGCTTATGACTTCGTGGCGTTTCTTGTGGTTTTGGATTATTATCGAAAAAAAAAACAGGCTCTGAATCATAGGGCAAAGAATCGGGTTTTATGAATTGTAAATATTACGCCATAGCTGGTGCAATCCAGCTACATGGACGTCATGAATCGCTTAAATCCATAAATGCTCCCAATGTATTGAAGTTTTTGGTCTGCAACTGGCGTTTCCAAACATCTGCTGGGAACATAAGCTCTCCTGGTTCACCTCAAAGCGCTTGATTCTTCTGGGTTTTTGATTTTTGTTTAAGTGCCGTGCCCAATTGTTTTTCCAGAGTGCTTTTTTCTTCAAGCAGTTTTTTACATTGCCGGTGCAATTTACGTACGATCTGTTTTAGCTGCTTGTTCTCTTCCGTCAGTTTTTCCACTTGCTCGGCAAGGCTTTCTTCGTAAGCCTCAATTTGTCCGATATCGAGACTGATTTCCGGTATTTCCGGTTCGGCGGCCGCCGGTTCCGGTTCAGGCGGGGCTGCATCACCGCTGTTTTCGCTGTCCTGCAGTGGCTCAATGTCTTGCCTGGATGGTTGGGTTTGAGAGATATCCTCATGATTTAAAATAAAACCAATGCCGTCATCAATATCAAAGGTCGCCGATGGCTTGTTAATGTCTTGTTTTATCGCGTTGATCCCACCTTGCAGAATCAAGGCTTCAAAATTGTATTTGAACAAAAGGAAAGCGGCAGCCTCGCTGATTTTTCCATCATCACAAATAACAACCACCTTCTGCTCCCGATCCAGATTTTTCATTTGCATACGCAAGGAAAAATAAGGCATATTGATGCTGCCTTCCAGATGCTTGACCTTATAATCATCCGGCAGACGCACATCGATAAGCTGGGCACCGGACTGCTGTTGTGTCAGCACTTGCTCATAATCAATAAATTGCTGCGATGGCTTCTTGATGAGTTCCAAAAAGTTTTCCTTGCTTAATCTTAACAAGGAACAGTCGGTCATCGCCTTTACCGAAAAATTATTCGGTTCATCTGCAATCAGTGCGTCTTCACCAAAAGTATCTTTGCGGCGTAACTTGGCAAATAGGATTTCCCTGGCTTTGGCGCTGGGTTTTCTCGATAACTGGCAATAACCTTGCCTGATCAGGTAAAAATAATTACCTTCATCGCCCTGATCTATAATGCGGCTGCCTTTTTTAGAGTCGACCTCCTCAAATGCCAATAAAACCTGTTGCAGGTTTTGTGGTGACAAATGTCTGAACAATGGTATTCCCAGCAACATGCTCATCCAGTCATCTTCTGTAATTTCATTGTCTTCGGCAACGACATAGCTGGTTTCCGGTTCAACGTAAACGGTAGGCGGCTTGTCCAGAAACTCACGCTTTATACGGATATATCGAACAGAGGTTCTTGCTACCGCATCGATTTGGCGCGGGTTTTGGTGAGCGATTGCAAATTGGGCGGCAACGCTACCGGCCTTAATGGTTTCGATAACCAGTCCGTTGGCTTGCAGATTGATTTCACCATTGAGAAGATAAAACAACTCTTCGTCGTTGTCTCCTTTTTTGAACAGATAGCTTCCTTTATTGGCCCGTTCGATGAACAGCTCCGTGCACAAGGCTTCAAAATGCAGACTGGGCAGAGTGGCCAAAGGGATGAACTTACGAATGGCTTGCCCTTCAATGGAATTAATATCGATGGCCATGCAATTAATTTTCTAAATCGGAATATACAAATATGGACATTATGCAGTATAAAACAAGAATTGAAACATCTTAACATTATAGGCAGGTTTGTTATGATGCACTTGATCACGCTTTTTGGCAAGCAACGCTTTAAATCCGGAAAACGGGGAATACCATGATGTCAAGAAACTTTATAGATATGAAAAACAAGGGATTGTCAATATTGCCGATCCTCTGTTCTGTACTGGTTTTATCGGGATGCGCCAATTTTGGCAAAGGGGTTGCCGAAGCTGTACTTGAGAAAACCGAAGAAGAAGATGTCCGCGTTTGTGAGATATGGGGGGAGCGCTTTACCGGTATCAGCCAGCGTCTGCAAAAACAAAAAGGCAAAACCAAAGTCCTGATGACGCATGGTGTTGGGGTCCACAAACCGGGTTATGCTACCGAATTCATGGAAAAGCTGGCGGCTGAACTCGATTTACTGGTGCGTTCCAGAAACAGCAAGAACATCACTTTGACTGACCCTGAAAACCCTGGTAAAAATCTGGGAAATTTAAGGGTAACCCGGTACTTGAATGCAGATCGCAGCCAGGAAATGCTGTTTTATGAATTAACCTGGTCAAATATCACCGCACCGCAGAAAGCGTTGCTGGCTTTTGATAATTCCGGAGAATATTCCTTCCGAAGAACCCAAATCAACAATATGCTCAAGGAATTTGCCAATGATACCGGGCCTGATCCGATTATTTATCTGGGAGAAAGCCGATCAGAAATTCTGACGGCGTTTGCCCAGTCTTTTTGCTGGATGGCGCAAGGTAACTGGGAAGATTTGCCAGCCAGTTTTGGCCAGCCCGTTTGTTCGATGTTGAATGGAAAGGCGGTAAATTATGTTCCGGTTGATAACTATATTCTGGTGTCCCACAGTCTGGGCAGCCGCATCACGATAGATGGCATGCAGTTTATTGCTGAAAGAATGCAACGTTTCAAACCCGAATCGCACCAAAAAGCGGAAGCCGATGTTCTTATCAAGGCATTGCAAAAAAAACGCATACCCATTTTTATGTTGTCCAATCAATTGCCGATGTTGCAACTGGGCCGGGAATTGCCGGAAATATCCAGTCAAAAAGCCAATTATTGTAAGCCTGATGCCCCCTATTATAACGAACGGATGGTCTCGCAGACCTCGATTATTGCCTTCAGCGATCCGAATGATTTGCTCAGTTATGCGATTCCGCCCGGTTTCAGCGATGCTTATATCGATTCCAGATTATGCGCCCGTGTGACCAATATCAATATCAATATTGCTCATATAGTCGATATTTTCGGTCTTGGCAAATTGGCCAATCCTTTGGAGGCGCATATTGGCTATGACACCGATGATCGGGTTGTGGCGTTAATCGCCAGAGGCATAGGCCAGCCGGAGACGGCTGATATTGTGAAACAACGCTGCCAGTGGACGGAGTTGATCGATTAATGCAGGATATCAAGCCTGCGAATTTTGCAGGTGTTCCAAACAGCTTCTAAGTGGTCAAGGACGTTTTATTCGGAATGTTTTGCCCGAAAAGGTGACGACCAGGCTGTCCGGCCTGATTTCTTTCAGTAACAAACCATCGGCGATTTGCTGGCCTTCCGTGTAACGAACCATATCAACCATGATAAAACGATCTCTGGCCTGTTCGGAGTAGACATAAACATTTATGTCCAGTTCTGGAACCGTACGCCGGAAACTGTAAGGCAATTTTTTAAGCAAGGGAATGCTTGGTTCCGTTTGTGGTTTTGCCAAGACCGGCGGTGACGTTGTTTTTGTGGCAACAGCGTTGTTTGGTAGCGGTTCGGAGTTTGTCGGTTCGGGTTGTTTCACTGCGGCGTTATGGCTTGCAGGAACATCCGTGGATGGGTGCGGTTTTTTCTGGCTTGCCTGTATATTGTTATCTGCTTGAGCCGTACTGTTGACGGTTACGGGAATTGTTTCTGATTCCGTTATGGCTTGTTTATTGCCGGATGCTGTTGCAAGGGATATCGGTTCGGGTTTATGGACTGGTTCGGTGGCTTGGGTTTTATTGTGAAGATGGGTTAAAGTTGGATGGATCGAACTTGTTACAGCCTGTTCCGCTGATTTGTGGGCTTTTCGCTTATCCAGCATTTCGGCGATTGACAAAGTAGTATCCTGGTTAACCGGCATGGGTTTGGTAACCGCTTGGGTTGCAACCACTTCGCTATCCGGTTTTTGCAGGGACTTTTTGACGGCAGGCGGCTGATTGCCGGCTGTACTGTTTGTGGACGGAACCGCCGTTCTGGAAGGTGTGGCTGCCGGTTGAGGTGTTTCGGGTTCGGGTTGCTGGAAATATAAAAAAAACAGTGCCAGTACGATTACATTGCCCAGGATCAAGGCAACAAGCAATCCCCGTTTGGATTCCGGCTGTTGCTGTGGGTGCAAGATACTGCTTTTCAGGGTTGGTGTTTGTTCGCTTTGGCGTGCCTGTTCTGATTTGCGTAACGCATTTAAAATGTATGACATAACTTAATCAGTATGCTCCAGTTTCGGATAGTGTTCCGAATCCATCGTATTTTGCAGATAAATAATCGTTTTGGGGCCGACAATACCATCCGCTTGCAGATGATGTTGCCGCTGAAAACGTTTGACCCGCTTTTCCAGTTGCCGGTCAAAAAAGCGTGGTTGAGTCGTATGTATGGAATCCTCCCCGTCGATACGATCCAGCTGTTGGCGCAGCCACGGGACATTATTGGAATATGTTTGCGGGTAGATGTTGCTCATGCCGCCCCTTAACAAGGGTTTCCATAAAATCAGATAATACCCCTGCCAATTGTTCAACACATCTTCCAAGCGGAAAATGACATCGCCGTCACGACTGCGTAAAACAGGATAGCCCCGGTGCATGCCGACCAGCAAGGCATGGCGTTTTTGCCCGTCGGTCAAAGTAAATTCCAGTATCGCCGGCCGCTTCAAACCCAGCAAATCTTTCAATGAACCCCGATCAAGCAGACAGCGAAAACCTCGTTGTCTGGCATAATCACAATTTACCGGCTGTTGTTCCGGTATGGTTTCTCCCCAAAGCGCGAATGCCTGTATGAGCGCCCTTTGCAACGAAAGTTCCGGGTTGTTGATAAACCCGTAAAAATCCGCAACAGGCGTGGCTGGTTTGAGATGTTGAACGGTGGCTGGAGGATCAGGTTCGGGTTTTTCCGGGTTTTGTTCAGGTTCAGGCGTCAGTTGTTCCGGTTCCTGGGCCGGTAGTTGCGGCGGCTGGGTTTCTGGCTGCTCTGCCACGCTGGAAGGCTGTTTTACCGTCGTTAGCAAGGGCATAAAAGAGTTCACCAGGAACAGACCGGCAACAACCAGGATCATCAACAAAAAGAACAACTGGATTTGGGTTAAACGTCTGGCTTCCAGATCCAGGGCTTCCTTGGCCGCTTTGTTGACAATACCGGGGGTGATAACCGATACTCCGGTCGCATAGGCACCCAATAACGAACGGTCACAAAGTATATTGATTAAACGCGGGATACCGTGGGATATTTTATAGATACGCCGGATAGCGCTGTCCTTGAAAAGTGTGCTGTCGCCACCACTGACACTGAGGCGGTGCTGGATATAGGTGCGGCTTTCTTCCAGGGTCAAAGGCTCCAGGTGATAGCGGGCGGTGATACGCTGATTGAGTTGGCGCAGTTGTTCCTGGTTTAACAGGTTTTTGAGCTCTGGCTGGCCGACCAGCACGATTTGCAATAATTTGGTTTTTGCCGTTTCCAGATTGGTCAACAAACGTATCTGTTCCAACACATCCAGGCTCAGATTCTGGGCTTCATCGATCATCACCACAGTACGCCGGCCACGTGCATGCGCATCCAGTAGGTAGCTGTTCAACAAATCGGTGAAATCCTTGAGGCTGGCTTTTCTTGCATCATAACGAATGCCGAGTTCATCGCAAATATTGGCCAATAATTCCAGGGAATCCAGTTTGGGGTTTAATATCAATGCAATGTCGATGTCATCGGGCAGTTGTTGCAACAAACTGTGACAAAGCGTTGTTTTGCCGGTGCCCACTTCGCCGGTTAAAACAATAAATCCTCCGCCGTTATCAATGCCATAAAGCAAATGCGCAAGCCCTTCCTGGTGGCGGCTGCTCATATACAAAAAATGCGGATCGGGAGCAATCGAAAAGGGCAGCTCCTTAAAATGAAAGTATTGTTTATACAAGGCTTTTTGAGATTTGAGAAAAATATTTGAAAATAATATATTCTAAAGCAATACGGGGTATGAACAAACCTACAGCATAGATTTCAAGGAAACAAAAATGGGCCGATACGACCAAGACAATGAAACACCGCAAATTCTGATCATTATAATACTGGTTACCGTGGTGCTTGTAACCGCCGGTTTATATTTAATGCTCCAGGATGAACAGCCGACACCGGCACAAACCCGGCAGGAAATCAGCCTTCCAGAGTCCACGCCGCCATCGATTGAACCCCCTGTAACCTTTGCCCAACCCACGCAACAAAACGCTGAACAGGCACAAACACCCGAAACCGGTAACGGCGCAGCCGTGCAGGGGCAGGATCAGGGCGCCGGCTTTGCCGTGGATGATGAAGTGGAACAGGCCCCGCCACTGCCCCCGCTCGCACAAAGCGATGCCCCGTTCAGGGAAGATTTACTGCAACTTTCCAAGGGCTTGCAAGCATGGACACACACGGATGATTTGCTCCGTAAATACCTGACCATTGTCAACGACTTTTCCCAAGGCTTGCGTCTTTACAAACATATGCGTTTTTTCAAGTTGAAAGAGCCATTCAAGGTGGGCCGGGATCGTCACGGTCTGTATCTGGACCCGGCCGGTTATCAGCGTTATGACAAACTGGCCGCGGCCATCAATGCGGTGGATATTTCCCAGGCAATCGCCCTGTATAACCGGTATCGACCGTTGTTGTTGGACATATTTGCCGAATTTGGCTATCCGGAAGGTCATCAACTGGAAGACTTGTTCAAGCAATCCGCCTCGGAAATCCTGCAAGCGCCCCTTATCAGGGAGCGGATTTCCCTGTACCGCCCCAGCGTGCGTTATAAATTCAGCAGCCCCAAACTGGAAAAACTCAGTCCGGTACAAAAGCAGATGATTCGTATGGGACCGGCCAATACCCAAATCATCCAGAACAAAGTCCGTTTGTTTATCGAAGCCTTAATCAATCAACCGGACGCCGAAGGTGTGATTTTGGGGTAGGCAAAAAAGGGGGGCGTTTTGAGTGATGCCTGGAACCGGTGCTTCGTTGTTATACTCCGCGTACTCACGGATGCGGAAAATGAACCGACCATCGGAGCGCGAAACGCTTGTCACCTGGAATATTTAGATTGCGGATGGCCGCAGGCGGATTGAAGCCCCAGGCATTCCGGCGACGTCCAAAATTCCGCCTGCTAACAGTTCCCAATTGCCCGATCATTTTCCGCCTTCATAACTGTGCGGCGTGTAAAAACACTCTTGAACCTCAACAACAGCTATTTTCAAAATCCGCAACCGTGACCGCGTGAAGTATAAAATCAAAATCGGCAGGTTCTCGATGACCGTTTCATAATATTGTGGCTGAATCCGGGCCAGATCGGACTTGCTGATGCCGTAATGTTTTGACCAGTTTTGCAATGGCGTGAATGGCATCGCTCGCACCCGGGCATGATTGTCCAGGTTGGCGATTTCCCGTGCGATCCGCTCTTTTCCGGTATCGGTCAAAAGCGCTGCGACAGCACAGGGTCTCTGATCCCGATCAAAAAAATAAGGCATGGGCAGGCCGCCAAGCGAATGTTGGGGAAAAATTCCTCCGTTCCGGTAATGTTCTAATCTCGCCAGTAAAATTTTCCGGTTTCTCTGGATCTCGGGCACCAGACGGGATATCGCCGGATCGCTTCGCAGCCGTTCAAGCACAACGGAAAAATGCAGATACAGGCGGATATGTTCCAGTTTGCAGGTTATTGTTTCAAGCATGGGGACTCCTGTATTTTTTTTCGAGTAACGGTTTGGGGAAACAAGGATACTGCCCTGCTTCATTAGGCACTAAACAATCCCCCGCGTATCGACAACCGCTTTGGTATGCAGTCTGGATTGATCGATTAAATGAAAGGCCTTGTGATTGACCAGCAAGGCGATGGTATTGGCCTGTTCCAGGGCTTGTTGGAGGGAAACCAAGTGAACGTCCCGATCGGACAGTTCGCCAGGCAGCTCGTCGATATGGGGTTCAACAACCAGGATGGTTGCCGTGCCGGCGGCGGCCAGTTGCCGGGTAATCCACAACGCCGGACTTTCACGCATATCGTCAATATCGGCCTTGAAACTCAGGCCGAGACAAGCGATGATCGGATTTTTGAATTGATCGGCCGCTTGCTGGATTTGGGCCAACACATGCCGGGGTTTTTTGTTGTTTACGGCGCGAGCGGTTTGAACCAGAGCGCTTTGTTCAGGGGCTGAATCAACGATGAACCAGGGATCGACAGCAATGCAATGACCACCCACGCCCGGGCCGGGTTGCAGGATATTCACGCGCGGGTGCCGGTTGGCCAGGGCAATCAGTTCCCAGACATTGATACCCAATTTATCGCAAATCATTGACAATTCATTGGCAAAGGCAATATTGACATCCCGAAAGGCGTTTTCGGTCAGTTTGGCCAATTCTGCAACCCGCGCCCGGGTCAGACGGCATTCACCCTTGACGAATAATTGATACAAAGCACCCGCCCGTTGAGCGCAGACCGGTGAAAGACCGCCAATGATGCGGTCATTGGCCACCATTTCCTGCAAGACTGAACCGGGCAGAACCCGTTCCGGGCAATGCGCAATATTGATATCGGCGCGGTCGCCGGCATCCTGGGGAAAATCGAGTTCCGGGCGCTGCTGCTTCAGCCAGGCCGCGACTTTTTCGGTAGTGCCCACCGGCGAGGTGGATTCCAGAATCACCAGGTTGCCTTTTTCCAGCAGTGGCGCGATGGCGGCTGTTGCCGACCGGATAAACGACAAATCCGGTTCGTGCTTGTCTTTAAGCGGCGTGGGCACGGCGATGATAAAGACATCGGCCGCTTCCGGTGTACAGGTGGCCCGTAACTTGCCGGTGGCCACCGCACTGCGCACAATAATATCCAAATCCGGTTCGACGATATGTACCCGCCCCGAGTTGATGGTATCGACGGTTTCCCGTGCAATATCAACGCCGATGATATCAAGTCCCCGGGAAGCCAGGATAGCGGCTGTGGGCAGGCCGATATAACCCAAACCCAGAACACAAACACGTTTGAAAGGCATCGTTTTTATTCCATTTGCTGTAAAAAAGTGGCCAGAATGCGCTGGCTGGCCTGGCCATCGCCATAAGGGTTATGAGCCAGGCTCATGGTGTGCCAGGCGTTTTCGTCATCGAGTAAATTGCTGGCCGCATTGACAATCGCTTCTACTTCGGTGCCGACCAGTTTTACCGTGCCGGCCTGAACAGCTTCGGGGCGTTCGGTGGTGTGGCGCATCACCAGCACCGGTTTGCCCAGTGCGGGCGCTTCTTCCTGGATGCCGCCGGAATCGGTCAGGATCAGATAGCAGCGATCCATCAAATAGACAAACGGTAAATAATCCTGAGGCGGGATCAGGAAAATATTGTGTATGCCCGACAAAATTTTCTGTACCGGTTCGCGGACATTGGGGTTGAGATGCACCGGGTAGACGATTTGTAAATCAGGATAGCGGCTGGCCAGCGTTCGCAGTGCCTGGCATATCCGTTCAAAACCGGCGCCAAAATTTTCCCGGCGGTGACCGGTGACCAAAAGCATTTTTCTGGCGGCATCCAGAAATGGAAACCGGCAGGCCAGGCGAATCCGGGATGCGGGATTGGCTAGGGTTTTGTCACGTACCTGAAGCAGGGCATCGATGATGGTATTGCCGGTTACAAAAATATTTTTCCAGGGAATGCCTTCCGCAAGCAGGTTGCCTCTTGCGCTTTCGGTGGGCGCAAAATGGAGTTCAGTAATCACACTGGTTAGTTTACGGTTGCCTTCCTCGGGCCAGGGTGAGGATAAATTACCGGTTCTCAGGCCCGCTTCCACATGGACAACCGGAATGCCCTGATAAAACGCGGCCAGGGCGGCGGCCAACGTAGTGGTGGTGTCGCCATGCAGCCAGACCCTGTCCGGTTGAAATGCCTCCAGAACCGGCGCCAAACCGTTCAGGATAGCGGCGCTTAAAGCGTGTAACGACTGGCGCGGGCGCATCAGGTTCAAATCATAATCCGGTCGGATGGCAAACAGTTCCAGAACCTGATCGAGCATCTGCCGGTGCTGGGCGGTAACGCAAACCCGGGTTTCCAGTAGCGGGCAGGCGCGCATTTTTTGTACCAACGGCGCCATTTTGATAGCTTCGGGACGGGTGCCAAACACCAATAATTGTTTTTGTTTTCTAGCCATGAGCGCGATTTGCTCCAAGCAGGCGAGCCTTACCCAGCCGGTACAAAAAACGGCTGTTGCTGATCAGGTATCGTTTCCACAAGCGGCGCGGTTCCTGGAGCAGACGAAACAACCATTCCAGACCCCAGCGCTGCATCCACAGCGGTGCCCGCCGCACCTTGCCGGCAACCACATCCAATGTGCCGCCAACGCCCATGACAAAATGAACCCCCAGCCGTTGCCGCCAACGCTGAATAAAGGTTTCTTTCAAGGGCGAGGTCATGGCCACAAACAGCAAATCGGCGCCGGAACGCCGGATTTGATCGACCATTTCGGCTTCTTCAGCGGCTTTGAAATAGCCGTGATGAAAACCGGCAATGATCAGATTCGGGTAGCGTTGTTGCAAAACCGCAACCGCCCGTGTGACGATGTCTGGCCGTGCGCCGAGAAAATACACCGAAAACCGGCGCCGTTCCGCCAGTGCCAGTAATTCATAAAACAGATCAATACCGGCCACCCGTTCCGGAATGTTCAATCCCAAAAACCGGCCGCCAAACACAATACCGGCGCCATCGATATTGATGATATCGCATTGCAAAACCGCCTGGCGCAAGGCAGCGTTATCCTGCATGGCCATCAGTTTGGCGACATTGACCACAACATGCTGGGTAAACTGCCTGTTTTCGAGGCGCTGGCCGATTTCGCCGACGGTTTCCTGCAAAGTCCAGTTGTGCATGGGAATATCGAACAGGGTGATGATTGTTTTCATATTGTGAGACCTTGTTGTTTCCACCAGATCGCCAGCATCAGCAGGGCAAAAATCTGGCGGCCGCGATCCGGTTTTGCATCCAGATGCTGTTGCCACAAACGCTGTACCGCCTGGCGGTCGATGACCGTTAAATAGGGGGATGCCGGTTCCAATAGCCAGTCGGCGATCCAGTCTTTCCAGGGACCGCGTGACCATTCCGAAAACGGCACCTGAAAGCCTTTTTTAGGTCGATGTACGATGGCTTTTGGAAGATAGCGGGCGGCCATTTGTTTATGCAGGATTTTCCCTTGCCGGATACGGATGCGCCAGGACAGGGGCAAGGACTCGACCAGAGCGATCACATCCCGATCCAGCATCGGGACGCGTGCTTCCAAGGCCTGTGCCATGCAAATCTTGTCCCCGTATAAAAGCAGGTCATCGGCCAGATTCATGCGGGTATCGATACGCATCATGCGTTCTGCGGGCGATAAATCCGGTCGATTCAACCAGTCCAGCCAGGTTTGTACACAAGACAGGGCGTGTCCTGAATCGGAACAACCGGTCAAGGCCAGGCGTTCTTCCGCGTTGAACAGCGCATAAGCGGCGACAAAACGTATCGCCGTATTATCGATCGGCAAGGCGCTTAAGCCGCGCCGGACAACAACCGGCGCCGTTTGCCAAATCCGTCCGATGGGCTGGAATAAACGAAAAGCCTGTGGCCAGGGCAAGCATCGGCGTAATATTTCCAGTTGATAGCGGCGATAGCCGCCCCAGGGTTCATCGCAGCCCTGGCCGGTCAGGACAACGGTAACCTTCTGCCGCGCCGTTTGCGCCAGCCACCACATCGGTAAAATCGATACGGTGGCCAAAGGTTCTTCAACGGCCGCCGAGGCTTGTTCACAGGTGGTTCGTAACTGTTCGGCATTGACCGTTATGACACGATGTTTCAGACCCAGGCGAGCGGCAGTATCGGCGGCATCGGCGATTTCACAGGTCTCGTGTCCGGCGCCAAAACCAACCGTGAAGCCGGTCAGATCGGTCGCTTGATCACGTGCCAGAGCCGCGATCAAGGCAGAATCAATGCCGCCGGACAACAACACGCCCACCGGCACATCGGCCAGCATTTGTTTTTGTACCGCCGTTTGTAACAAAGTGTGATAGGTTTGCACCGCTTCCTGTCGTGAACCCTGGAAACGGGCCAGATTCGGCTGAATATAACGCTGGCTCCGGTAATGACCGCTGGCGATATCGAAACACAAAAAATGGCCAGGTGGCAAGCGTTGCACGTCCTGGCGCAAATGATAAGGCGAGGGCACATAACGCAAGCTCAAAAAGGTTTGCAAGGCGTGCGGGTTCAGCCGCGGCGGTTGCGGGTTGAGCGCATCCAGGGCCCGGATTTCCGAAGCAAAATAAAACCGGCCCGGATCGTTCTGAAAATACAGCGGTTTAATGCCAAAGCCATCGCGCACCAGATACAGTTTATGCTGAACGCAATCCAGAGCGGCAAAAGCGAACATACCGTCGATACAGGACAGGGTTTTCTGCAAACCCCGGTGCGCCAGCAATTCCACCAGGGTTTCGGAATCGGCATGACCGCGAAACCGAACCGGCAGACCTTGACGCAATTCGGCGTGATTATAGATTTCGCCATTGTAACTCAGACACCAGCGCCGGCATTGGCTGAATATCGGTTGATGTCCGGCCAGGCTGGGGTCGAGGATCGCCAGACGGGTATGACCCAGCCAGACGGTTTTGTTCAGGCAGTTCAAACCAACCTGGCCCTGGCTGTCCGGGCCGCGATGGCGCAGGCTGGCCAATACTTCAGGGCCAGGTTGGAAGGATCGGTCTTGAATGCTTCCCAGAATACCGCACATAGTGGATTTAATTGTTCAGTCTTGATTTTTGATAGAGAAAGGGCAAAACACCCCAGCGCAGGAAATTCTTTCCCCAAAGCCGGCCAAGGCAGTCAATGCGGACATACCAGACGCCGTTTTTCCGAAACCGCTCTTCCACCCGGTGGGCGAAATGCCGGGCTGTGTCGATACGTCCGGCATCGATCAAAAGCCCCAGGTACTCGGCCTGATCGTAAAGATCCCAGCGATAGGGATCGCGTATATCGCGCTGTATGAAACGGCGGCACAAACCGCTTTGCGGGTCGGGAAAATGCTGTTCGATGAAGCCTTGTCCCTGCCGGATCGCCTGGTCAACCGGCAGCGCCGGATCGGAAAGCAAGGCCGCCGCCTTGCGCAGGTTTTTCACGACAAAACAACTGTGAAAACAGTCAATGAAATTTCCGGGTTGATGATCGGCATAATACAGCCAGGAACCGTCCGCTTGCTGCTGGTTCAAACACCAGCGCAGCAATTTGATGGCCCGCTGGCGGGCCATCGGCTGCCGTTCCGGCCGGCCGTGGCGGGCGTGCAAGGCATAAGCCAACGCCGCATAGGCGTTGGCATTGACAACGATACGCGGTTCCTGGCGCGGCGCGTAGGACAAGGCCAGTTCGATTGCGCTTTCCTGGCAAACCACAAGGCGTTGCAAAAACGCCCAGGTTTTATGGAACAAATCCAGGGCAGGCCGTTTGTCGGGCAGGCAGGCGGCCAGGATCAACAGCGCTTCCATGACATAGGGCGTATGGGTAATGAACGGGGTTTGTTTGTCATACAGACCGTTTTTTGACATCCAGGCAAAACCCAGACCCCAGGCGCAATCGTCCGGCGCCGGTTTGATGGCCAGGGCGTCGATCTGTGCCAGATAGCGTTTGGCCGCCTCCGGCGGCAAGGCGTTTTCCTTGAACCGGCGCATGACCTGATGGCTGAGGACAATGGGATAATGCGCCGGCTCTGTACCGGCGTATCGGCGCCATTGCAAGGGCAATAACCAATCCAGCAGACCGAGACCGACAGCGGCCAGCCGGCCGGATAAACGCTTTTCATAATAGCGCCGGCGGGTTTGTACGCCCACCGGGGTCGCCCAAATATCGTAAGGGTCCAGGGTTTTCAGGTTCATGGCCGGTTTGCAAAGCTCCGCAACGGCTGGATCATCGACTGTAAAGCCTAGAACTTTTGCCCATTGCCGCATCAAAAACAATACGATGCGCTCTTTTCTGGTGTACGAACGCGGGGGCAGCATTTCCGGTTTGAAACGCAGGCGCCGCTGATAACGCAAGCGGTTACCGGTCAGGATATGGCCAACAGGCAGCCATTGATGGCGGTGCAAGCGGCGTAGCGGCCAATGCAAACGATGGCCTAACTGCCGCAGGACGGCATCCGGATCGGCGCACAAGGCTTCGTAGGTTACCCACGATACCGGCGCCCGGCTGCGGTGGATAACGATTTTAAGTTGCAACAGCACCAATCCATAGTATAAACCCAAGGCGCCCAGGGACTTGGGTTTTTGCTCGTTCCGGTTGGGTTTTTGAAAGGCATGGTAAAGTCCCTCAGGGGATCGGGTCAGGCAAATAATGTGCATATCCTGGTCTTGCATCAAGGCCAGGGCGCGGCCGGCGTATTTGGAAGAATCGATGATTGTCGAACAGCCGCTGGCTCGGGCAAGGGCCATCAACAGTCGGCGGTTGTAAAACTGGTAAGCCGCCAGCGCTGAAAAAGGAAACAAACCCAAAATTTGCCGGAATAAACCGCTGTGCCAATCCAGTTTGCGGTTGAGACGATGCCACCGTTGCCATTGTTCTTGTTTCAGATCGAGCCGGGCCAATACCCGCGACCAGAGCGGACATTGCCGAAAACGGGCGCGGCAGGAGCATTCGGCGTTATCGATAAAACCGTCATGGACAATATGGGTCAATTCGCCGGCGGCCAATGTTTGCGGCATCCGGGCCAGTAAAATTTCCAGAATGGTTGAACCGCTGCGGGCCGTGCCCATAATGTAAATCAGTTTCGGTTTCATGTTTCGGTTGCCTCCAGCCAGCGTCCATAGCTTGAAAACAAAATATCGGGTTCCGCCTGCGCCCATTGCAGGTATTCGGACAAGGCTCGTTCCGAACGAGTGGTAAAGTTTTTGCTGTGGGCAATGGCTACAACAGGCAAGGGCCTGGGAAAATCCGCATAGCGGCGCCGCCATTGACGGGTAATATCGATCAAGGCCCAGGCCGGCAAGGTGGAGAAATCGAGCATGGCCCAACCCAGATGGCGCAATTTCTCCAGTTGTCCAAGCCGCCGCTGCCAGGCTGTGTCCGCGCCTTGATAAGAGCCGCAACAGCCGGACGGCCAGGGCTGTTTTCGGGTTTGCAGCAGATTCTGTCCATGCCGCCACTTGTTCAACGCAGCGGTGGCAATGGGCAATTCATACAACAAACCGGCGCCTGTATGCTGGCAAACATCCTGTTCGATACACCAGCAGGGCCGGTTCGGGGTTTGGGTGAAATCGTAGCCTTCATGTTGGCTACGGTGCCGCAGTCCCGGTGCGACACTGGACTCGATACGCAGGCCATGACGTTGCAAAACCGGCAAGATTTGAGCGGATGGCTGAATACACCAGCCACCGGCGCGAAATCCCAGGCAGCGCCAGGAAGGGTTTGTTGCCTGCAATGTTGCAAGCAGCCAGGATTTGGCATCGGCAAGCGCCCGTTCCAGATCGGCTGTATCCAGGTTGCCGGTTCGCCATTTTTCGAAGTTCAGCCGCCAACCGGAAGCGGTATGGTCAGCATCCAGCCACTGGGGATGCAAATGCAGTTGGACATCGTGGCCTTGTTGCACGGCGCTGCGCAGTTGTCGTTGAATGGCCTGAACCGGCTTCTGCAAGGTTTTTATCCGCTGCATTCTGTCAAATTCCAGCGCTTCGACAAAAAAACTGAGGTGAGCGGAAAACCGGTTGGCAATAGCCAGCATACGTTGGCTTGGCGCCAGTACGCAGGCGTTTACACACCCCGAACCATTGCCGAAGACTTCATAATCTACCGTCAAAATCAAATGCGTTTCAACCGCCATGCCGACCATCCTGTAAAGTGGCGTTGACAATATGCTGGTAACGGGCCGCCACCCGAGCCGGAGTAAAGTTCTGCCGGGTCATGCGGCCATTGCTCTGTGCGATTTCGGCCAATCGCCCCGGGCAGGCTATGACAGCGGTTATGCGGTTGGCGGCCTCTTCCAGGTCTTGCCGATCGATCAAAACACCGTTGACGCCCTCACGTACAATATCGGGGATGCCGCCAACCGCTGTCGTGACGATGAACAAACCGTATAACATGGCTTCCAGAATGGTATTGGGTAATCCCTCGGTGCGTGATGGAAGCAACAATACATCCGCCTGTGCCAGCCTCCGGGCCTTGGCTTCGCCGCGCAGATAACCGGTAAACACCACATCGGCAAGACCGGTCTGCCGGATGCGGCTTTCAGCGCCGGCCCGTTCCGGGCCGTCACCGACAATAGTCAGGCTGACATGGCGTTGCGGGCATTTTACTTTCAGGTATTGATACAGGGTGATGGCGCTGTGCAAGCCCTTACCCTTGACCAGACGCGATAAAAACAGACAATGCAGGCTTTTTTTGCGCACATGCTGAAGCCGCCTTGGCGGACGGAAAAAGCGCTCGTCAGTCAACGTGGTTTCGATATGAATCGGGGTGCTTTCCGGTACACCCAGGCGGTACAGCTTGTTTTGGAACAGCCTGCCCAGAACGATAAACCGGTCGGCGCGGGCATAACTGGCGAGAAACAAGCGCTTGAGCCAGGCGGAACGGTAAATCCTGTGTTCAAACCCTTCCTCCCAGCCGCGAAAGAACACCACGACTTTTTTTCCCATTCGGCAGGCGCTCCAGATAAACAGCATGTCGCGGTAAAAGGACAGCCGGTTCAGACTGGGATTACAGATCAGCAGGCGGGCGCCAGCCAACTGGCGCAAAAAGCGTAAATAAATACCTGGAAAATACCAAAGTTTGGCCGCCAGCGTGCGCGCTTTCGGATGATGAATGATTTGATAGCTGTAACTTGCCGGCAAGTATCGCCGCAAGGTTTGATAATAAAAAGCCACGCCGCCCGCACCGGCGGAATGCGTGATCACGACACGATGATCGGTCTTTTTCATGGTCTCTCCAGGGTTGAGGGCAGCGCCTGCAAGCAATAGCAACGCCGGACGGTTGCTTCCAGCAGGGCAAGCAAAAACCAGAACATCACCATCAGCAGGCCGCGCTCAAAAGCCTGGGTGATAAAACCGGACAATACGATAACGCCGGCATAGGTTTGCACACTGAAGGCCAGCGCCTGGCCGGATTTTGGCAAGCGCGGATACAGACGCCGCGCCCTGAAAAACACACCGCCAAGAAAAAACAGCCAGATCAATGTTCCGAACAAACCGGTTTCAAACCAGAGCGCCGCCCAGGAGCTGAAGGCGCTGCCCAGCAAGGCACTGCGTAAATGAACCTGGGCGGCGTATTCCGGCGTATGCAGATCAAGCAGGAAGCGCCGGCTGCAGGCGGAGGTTCGTGCGGAAAAAATCCCTTTCAGCTTGTGGGTTTCCGAGTTTTCGCTTTTATACAAGGTATCGTAGGCCCGCATATTGGCGGCCCGCGAACCGCAACGGCCCGGGCCGTATCCCAGCAGCCAATACACCGGAGAACGGTTGTCGGCTGAGGCCGCGCGTTGCAAAAAAAGCCGTTTTTTATTATATGCGCCGGTAACATACTGAAAATAAACCGCCTGATATTTGTCCTGGACACGATGCAGAACCGGGCGGGCCAATACGACAAGGCACAGCAAGAGCGCAAACCGGTATTTTGTCTCCGGCCGGGACAACCGCCAGCGGCTGTTCAGCAAAAAAACAACACTGATGACGATTATATAACTGAGTATCACGGTTTTGGCATCCGCGATGCGGGCGAAAAAAAAGCTGCCGCCAACAAATAACACCAGCAATCCGGTCGGGCGTTCCAGCATCGCACTGCGATAAAGGTATCCTGTCCCCAGAGTGGCGCCCGACATCAGCAACAAGGCGAAATCCGTTGAACCGCGTAATGTACCGGTAACCTGATCGCCCAAGCCAGGATAGTTGAAAAAAGGCGTAAACCCCAGAGGCCGGATCGCTTCATGCCAGGCATAAGCGATTTCCAGCAGGATGAGGGCGGCGATAAAAAAACAGATTCTGCCCATCGAGCCCGGAGTCAAGGGATAACGGACAAAATAACTGTAAAAACCAAAGCTGGCGGCAAACGAGGTCAGCCATAAAGGCAAGGCCAAAAGATTCAGGTTTTGGCCCTGGTTGAACAACCCGCTAACAACAGCCAGCATCAGCAACAAGGCAAAAGGCAGCAGCCAGTACGGGATGCGCCAGCAACGTTTGGGTTCCAGAAAGGATAAAGCCGACAAAACCAGTAACAACAAAGCAAAGGCATCGATATAAATATCACTGCCGCAGCACAGGCTCAGAATGCCCAGCCGTGCCTGCCACAATGATGCCCGGCACCCCCAGGCGGTAACCGCCAGGCATAGCAGGAGAACGGCCATAAGCGAGGCCGGAAACGCCAGGATAGCGGCAAAGCCCAAAATGGCAAGGCCTGATTCGTGCAGAAACGGAATCGGCGACGAAAACCGGTTGGTAATCTTGTCAATATTCATGCAACACGTTTGATCAGATCATGGATTTCCGAACCGCCCTGGTGATGGTGTATCAGCCGTAACCGGCCGCCATCGCGCCGATAGAAGGAAACCCTGTTTTCACCGTTTGGGAAGAGGCTACGGCCAATTTGCAAGATACCGCCAGGTTTCAGGGAGCGACTTAAATTCAGTACGGCTTTTTGCAAGCGGGGTTCGGAAAAATAAGCGGAATTGAGCAGATTCATGCAGCGGACATAATCGTAGCGTCCGCTCATCGGGGTTGTGAAAACATCGTAATCCTGATGCTGTAAAATGCCGCTTTCAAGCGCTGCAATCACCTTGCGATCATAAAGCAAAAGATCGCCGCTGAAAGTTTCCGGTAAGGGCCATCGTCTGGCCTGGAGAAACAACAGTTTGGACAGGGGAAAAAACCAGCGGGTTTGGTGATCGGCAAACAAACCGGCGCAATAGACCTGGATCAATTGCCGGTCGGCATCATAAATGCGGGTCAAGGCGCCGTTTTGGACAAATTGCAGACGCGCGTATTTATCAGAGATATGGTAATCCGGTGCAATATTCGCGGCTCGCAGGCGCTGATACAGTTCCAGGGCGGTAATACCGCTGGATACGGCGACATCGTGCAATCGAACCGGTGCTTTCCGGCGCTCCAGCATTTGCACGGTTATGGCATCCAGATCGTTGAACCGGCCCGGACAAGTGGTCTTGGCCACCCGGTTGGCCATTTTGATGTGCGTATAAATGGCATCGAGCAAGGCTTGATCCTGATATTGATCAAGCCGGGTCAGATCGGCACGCACAAAGCGCCACAGAAAAGGCTTGAACATAAACCAGCGTAACAGGGGTTCATCGTGCAATGTGATTTTAAGCATAAGGTTTTTGGTTTACGGTGTTATAAAACAGCGCCTGATAACGTTCAATCATGGTTTCGCAACAATAGCGGGCGCGGGCAATGGTTTGCGCCCGTTTTGCCATGACCCGGCTTTTTTCAGGATGGGCCAGGGCTTCGGTAACTGCCTTTGCCAATGCTTCCGGCTCGGAAGGTGGCACAATCCACCCCGCCATTTGACCATCATCGGCGGTCAACATCCGGCGGGCATCGCCTACATCGCTGGCAATAACGATGCGTCCGGCAAGCATGGCTTCCATGATGGTATTGGACATGCCTTCACCATAGCATGAGGAGGAAATAACAATATCTAGGGTTTGCAACACCGGCCAGACATTTTGCGTTTCTCCCCGCCAGTGAACGCGAATTTTCAAGGCGCGGGCGGATTCTTGCAAACGGGCGCTGTAGCGGGTATCACCCGCGCCATAAATCAATAGCCGCAACGGCACACGCGCAGGCGTTTGTGCCAGCGCCTCGAGCAATGTAGGTATATCCTTCATCGGATGCAGGCGGCCAATGTAGCCGACACGCGCGGGTGTGGCGTGCAGGGGAGGCGGAAATTTCGTTTCCGGCACGGGCAGGCCGTTGGGGATAATGAGCAGGTTTTTTTTATAGCCCAGTTGTTTGTGAAACTCGGCGCCAGCATGGGAATTGGCGACACAGGCACTGGCAAGCCGGTTGCTCAACAGGCGTTCTGCCCATAAATACAGGCGCGCGCCAACAGGAAAGCGCATGTTGCTGGCGCGGATTCCGGTGATCCAGGGGATACCCAGAAGGCGGGCGGGCAGGGCGGCAATGACCGAACTGACCGGTAAAAAGCTAAGTATGATCTGAATCTCGTGTTTTTTGCAGTAACACCACAGGGAATGGATGACGGCAAAATCCCAACGGTTTTTACGCACCTGGCTGTACAGGCGGATATGCCGGTTTTGGGCCAGACGCTCCCAAAACAAACCACCCGAATACAAGGTTACAACATGAACCTGGTGGCCTCGTTTTGCCAGGCCTTCTGCCAGATAACATAATTGACGCTCGGCGCCACCGGTTCCCAGGCGGGCAATATGGAGGAGGATGTTCATTGTTTTTTGGCAATAACGAAGAAAAAGGAAGATAAATAAGCGATTGGGATATTTATTTTTAAAACCGTTAATAATAACAAGGGTAAATCACAAATTCGGATGAACCGTCCGATATAGCGTTTTTTTTGTCCTCCAAGATGGGACAAGTTAATCAATGAAAAATCAAGAAAACCAAAGCAACCATGATTTATAATATGAAAACCGGCTTGTTTATGATAAGAAATCAACATGCTTTCCGAAATCACTTTGTGTTGACTATAGATTTTCTTATTGACTTTCTTCTGAATACTTCCCATTAATCCAGATAAATTAGGAATCACAGTCAAGATAAAGCCGTCTTGCTGTAAGCATTTTGAAAATTTTTTCAAAATTTGATCGGGTTGTTCAAAATGTTCAATCACACCTAAAGAAAAAATCAAATCCCACCTGTGTTTGTGTCTTTTCATCTGGGTTTCATCAAGAAAATCAGCAAGCCATAGTTTTCCACTGATATTGTGTGATAGCAGGTTTTCCTGAGCCGCCTGAATACCGGCTTCGGTATAATCAATACCGCCTACGTTATAAGTATAATTTTTTGCTATGAAGGGTAACCATAAACTGTTGCCACATCCCATTTCAAGGCACGATTTTTTATCGAGAGCGATCCGGTTAAGTTGATGAAACAGATTTTTGAACTCCCGGTTGGAACGGTTGAACCTGAAATTAAGGGTCTTTTTTTTAGATGCAGATTGTGTTTTATAACCCTCGTTCCAAAATTTGTTGCTGGTCAGTTGTTTTACCATGATTTCATTGCCATCTCTCATAGATTTTAGGTATTTCTGTTATGTTCTCAAGGTATTTAATATCTGTTTTAAACAAGGGCATCAATTTTGAGTATGTAGTTTCTCCTAATTTAGGAAAAACATTATTATAATTTTTCATATTCATAGTATATAAAGTATTCCATATTTGTATTTTTAAAGATTTTGGAAGCCTACGAAAAGGTTTTCTCAGTGGATGTTTTTTTGATTTTAAAAAGTTATGAATATTTTTTGACCAAAGACCACCACTGATATTTTTTTTTATTGTGTTGATGGGATGATATTCAATTTCAAGAAATTTGAATATTTTTTTAAGTGTTGCTAAAGGATTATTTTCCATTTCGTCTAAAAAAATAATATGAATATTTTTTTTACTAAAATACTTGTAGTAACGATCAAGTTGTTGACCAAATAAAGCGCGTCGCTTATAAAAAAAATTAGGGAATGAATTGGGGTGAGTGCTGCGAAATTTTTTATCATGAAAACGCATATTTTCCTGCTCCAAGGCATTTTCAAAAGAGAGTGTTTCAGAACCATCCCTGACATTGTATTTCCATAATGAATAAACCATATCTACTGGATTTCGAAGACATACAATAATTTTAATGTTATCTCCAAGTGTCTTCTGAATAAGATTTGCTGAATCTTTGTCATACAAATAAATCGTACTGGCTTCACCGAGTATTTTATATTGTCTTTTAGGATACAGAGTATCGTAATCCTGTATTTCATAAGGGGATTGAATAAGTCTGGAAAATATGGCGGGTTCTTTATTTTTTGACATGCCGATTTCAGGGTGCTGTTTTAACCATGTATATAAGGAGGTTGTGCCACATTTCGCCGCGCCGATAATAAAAAAATTGGGTTTTTTCATAGTTGTACGTTTTTTTTCGTATAAGCGGATAAACGCATGTTGTTGAAAACAACAGAAAGGCTGCCGTGGGTCCATAATCCGCATTTGAATCTTGCGGTAAACCACATGGATGCCTGCAGCACTGTCATTGCCGCTGCAAAAGAAAAGGCAACGCCGGCCGGACCGTAATCCTTTATTAGATAAAGGCCGCCAAGCGGTCCAATGAATGCGGCGATGAAAGTGTGGAGAAAAAGCATTCTTTGGTGTCCCAGCATGATCAACGTAAACCCACAAGACCCGGTCAGCACACTGGCGATTTGACCGAGTGACAAAATCACCAGCACGCTATAGGCTTGACTGTAAAAATCACCGAATAACAGGGCCAGCAAGGGTTTTCCGAAAATGATCAGCATGCCCAGAATGGCCAGCGCGGGTATCGCGGCGAGGGTGGCGGTAGTGCGCAGCAACCGTTCCAGCCGGGCCTGATCACCACGGATGTTCAGGCGGCTGATTAAAGGAGGAATGACGGCATTGACCAGATGCAAGGGCATGGCGGTAAAAGCCACCAGACGGGCGGCGGCGCCGTAAAGTGCGACTTCTTCGCCTGGCCGGTAGGCGGACAATATCCAGAGATCGGCGCCATTGAGGATAAACAGGGTCAGGACGCTGATAAAAATTGGCCAGGCATGCGCCAGCAGTTCACGATATGAAACCCCGTTTCCGATGCTGGCCGGGTTCGGAAAGGCGGGTAATTTGCAGGTTAACACCAGCAGCGAGAGCGATACATTGACGGCATAGGCGGCCAGCAGGCAATCGACAACGCGGGGCAGGCTGGCGCTGTGATCATAAATCAGCAAGACCAGGCCCAGCGAGGTACTGATCAGGCCGCCGAACAGACTGGCCAGGCGGATATCGTGCAGGGCGCGGAATATTTCCGCCAGCGTCAGTTGCAGGGCCAGTAGCAGCATCCACAGTACAATGGCGTTGCGCTGTGACAGCAGCGCGGGCGCATCCAGCAGGTTTGCAATGAACCATTGCCCGGGCTGGCGCAGAATCAGGGCGGCCAGGACGCTGCCAAGCAGGAGCAACAACAATACGGTTTTTTGTACCGTCTGCCGAATACGCACCCGATCCTGCCGCTCCAGCGCTTCGGAGACAAAACGCAAGGCGGTGGAATCGAGACCGAAACGGCAGAAGATGGCAAAAAAACCGGCCAGGTTGAAGATCAAAAAAAACTCGCCCAAATCCTCCGGCGCCAGCCGACGGGCGAGCAAGGCCGATAGCAACACCGCCGAGGCGGCGTTAAGCAATTTTCCCAGCAAGGCCCAGAGACCGCCGCGCAGCAACAGGCGTTTCAGGTTCAATTCGGTCATCAGTAGGCGTTCCTGTGTATAAAACCCTTGAACACGGTCAGTACAATGATTTTCAAATCCAGCCACAGCGACCAGTTTTCGATATACCAGAGATCGTATTCGACCCGTTTCTGCATTTTTTCCAGGCTATCGGTGGCGCCTCGGTAGCCGTTGATTTGCGCCCAGCCGGTGATGCCGGGTTTGACCTTGTGCCGCCACATATACGATTGCACCAGGTTTTTATAGTATTCGTTATGCGCCAGCGCGTGCGGCCTGGGACCGACCAGGGTCATATCGCCGCGCAGCACATTGATAAACTGGGGCAGCTCGTCGAGGCTGGTTTTTCTGAGCCAGGCGCCCAAGTGGGTAATGCGCGCATCGCCCGGCCTGGCCTGGGTCACCTGGCCATCCGGCTCCTTGTGCGGCCGCATGGTGCGGAATTTGTACACTTCAAATTTACGCCCGCCCAGGCCATCGCGTTGCTGCCTGAACAATACCGGCGCGTTCGGATCGCTCAATTTAAGAGCCAGCGCGATCAAAAGACCAAGCGGCAGCGCCAAAACGCCCAGCAGGGAAGCGAATACTTTATCTTCGGCTTTTTTCAGCCACTGGTTGACGCCGTGCAGTTTGGTGCAGCTTAAATCGATGGCGTACAGGCCGACAATTTCGGAAACCTTGTGATTGAGCAGGCGCATGTCGTCCAGACCGGGAAAATAGCGGATTTCAGCGGTCGAACAATGCAGCGCCCGCAGAATTTGATCCAGTAAGGCGCCATCTTTCAATGGCAGGCAAATCCATATTTCACAGGCGGTTTCCAGGTTTTGACCGGCCAGCTGGGTTGCCAGGTTCTGCTCTTCCTGCAAGCGGATACAGCGGTCAATGTAAAAGCCGGCCTCCGGTTGCTGACGGCTGTTGCGCAATACATTATCCAGCGCTTGTCCCTTGCCAATGAGCTGTACCGGTTTCAGGTTATGGCCCCTGCGCCGCCAGGCCTGGCCGATCCTGAAAATCAGGATGCGCCAGCAAAAATCCAGGAAAATGGCGAAGAAAAACCACAGGGCCAGCCAGATGCGGGAAAAAACCGTCGTTTGCTTGGCGAAAACCAGCAACGCCATCAGCAGGCCAAAGGCGAGCAGCCAGCAGGCCAAAAGTTTCAAAAGCTGCGCTTCCAGGCGCAGGCCCCGCCATGAGCCGTACAGATTGGCAAATGCACACAGCACAATAACCAGCAAGGCCGCCAGCAAAACCGCCATTTCGTAAATCGGCGGCCACTGAAAACTGTCGTGGCGGACATAATAGGCCAGGTTTCCGGCCAGCCAGGTCAAACCGGCGTCGATCAGGGCGATCAGTATCGCCAGCGGATATTGATAAAGACTCGCTTGAAAATACATCAGGTGCTTGGCGGAGTTTTGAGTTTGGCCAGAAATTCCAGGACAAAAACGCCGGCCATACCGGCAAACAGGCCGCCAAACAGCGACAGCATGAACACCGCCGCCGGTTTCAGGCGCCGATCCGGCAGGCGCTGACCCGAGGCAACAGGGTCGGCGGAAGTCAAGCGTACGCGCCGGAGGAGCAGTTTGATGTTTTGCAACAGCAAGGCCTGTCGTTGCCGTGCCTCGTTGTTTTCGGCTTGCTGCCGGGCTTGCAGGATTTGTTGCAATTGATGTTGCAGACCATCGATGAGAGGGGACAGCAGGGTTTGTTCCTGTTGCCGGACGGCTTCGATGATTTGTTTGTGCAGTGCCCGGATGGCGTCGCCGTCGTTTTGTTTGCCGCGGCTGCTCAGACTGATGACCTGCTGGCGCAGGTCAAAATCCACATGCAGCGCATAGCGGGATTGCTTGCTGAATTCAGGAACCAGGGTTTCGCGCAGTTTGGCGGCTAGCAAGGCGGGTTCCTGAATATTTTGATCGAAATAATAGTTGCCGCCGCGGATATAACCGTCCACCGGGTATTTGCCGGGCGTGAGTACGGTAACAAAACGGTAATCAGGAGCGACCGGAAGACTGTGCCGCCACGCCAGAACCGCGCCAACACAGAAGCCAAACAACAGGCAAAAGCCAATCAGCCGTTTTCGTCTCAGCAGGGTGCGGACGACTTCGACCAGATCGACTGCTTCATCTACAGCGGCAATCGGATAGAGACCGACGGGCAGTGGCGATTGCAAGGCATTGTCCAGTTTTTCCGGGGGCATTTTTTTCAATACAAAATCAATGATTGACTGAAAGGTTACAGCAATGTCCGTACCAACACATGGTATGGTTTTTGTGATGTAAACAGCGAGGCTGGCCTGGAGCGTTATGGCATCGTGCCTGCGAGCGTCGAAAAGCCGGTTGTTGGCGGGCTAATCCGGTTCGGGTGATGCCGGCGTTTCGCCAGGCGGGATGATAAACTGCGGGATATGCCGCACAGGGTGTGGCGTATCCCGTAAAAATAAATATCCCTGCACCGTATAGGGGCGTATAAATTTTGATGCAATGTCTTATGGGTAATTTCCGATTTATCCACACATTGTAGGGGGCGTATTGCAATACGCCCGTACGCAATACGTCCCTACTTGAAAATAAAGAGTGATGAATATGCACAACAAGAAACAATCCGGTCTGCATACTAAGGTATCGGTGAATTTTTATCTGGCGCCACCGGTTATTGTGGTTGCTTTTTTCGCGGCCTTGAACGCAACCGATCACGGATTAAGCTTTCCCTATCTGTTGTTTGCCTTGTCGGTGTCCGCGCTTTTACTGATCGCCGTGTACGCCTCGCGCTATCGGGAGCGGCTGCTTGTACCGGCGGCGCCGCCGTTTTTGATGTTTTACGGATTTATGGTCTGGGCGCTCTGTTCATTGATCGGCTCACCGGTGTTTGCCAGCAGTTTATTCACGGTGTTAACCTTTGCAAGTTGTCCACTGGCGATGTTATTAGCCTATGCCAGCCATAAAGATCAGCAAATCCTGGCCCAGGGCGGTTTGTTGGGTGTCGGTCTGGTAATGATAGGCTTGAGTCTGTATCAGCACTATGCTTTGGGCATGGCGCGGCCGGTGGGTTTTTTGGCTAACTGGAACAGCAATGCCGCGGTTTTGGTGATGTTGCTGTTGCCGGTGTGTGCCGGTTTTTTAAATCGGGCACGCGCCGGCCGGATACCCTGGATAAGTGGCCTCTTGCTGGTCTTGTTTGCGTTTGTGTTAAGTCTGACCTTGAGTCGGGGCGCGTTTGGCGCTTTGCTTGCCGGTTTGGCGATCTTGCTGGCGTATGCCTGGAAAACGGGGTATCCGCGTCGATTTATGGTGCTGTTGTGTGCCTTGCTGGCTGCAGGCTATGCCCTGCCGGAAGCAATATCAGCCGGACAACAGGCCGCTACGGCGCCAACCCGGATATCTACGGCCAAAAACGCCAGGAAAATACCAAAACGGCCTGTTTTCAGGCAATATTTTCAGCAACATACGTTAAGTGGCAACCTGAACCGTTTCAGCCAGGGACGCAATATATTATGGTCGATCGGCTGGCGCATGTATCTGGAAAAACCCTGGACAGGCTGGGGCGCCGGCATGTATTTCTGGTTGTTTCCACAGTACCGGCCGCCGGTGGCGGGCGCGGCCGGACAGTTTTTTATCCACAACGATTATTTGCAATTCTTGCTGGAGCTGGGACCGGCCGGAGCCTTGCTGATGCTGGGCTTTGCCGCCTGCGTGGCTGGGCGTGTCGGGCGGCATTGCACGATGCCGGTGCAAGATGCGGCGCAAGGTTTGAGCGATCTGTCCCTGCTCGCCGCTTGTCTGGCGATCCTGGCGCACAGCCTGGTGACCTTCAATCTGTATCAGGCTTCCATTTTGATGTTGTTGGGATTGTATCTGGGCAGCTATTACCAGCGTCAAAAAGAGCCTGTATGTGCCTGCGGATTTCAGCCAAAAACGGGACTGCGGCCTTCGATCTATTACGGTTCCTGTTTGTTCATGGCTCTGATCATCCTGTTTTTCAGTCTGGTTGCGGCGCGGGGGTTTCAGGCTGTGCGCCAGTACGAAAAAGCGCGCGATTCGGTGACGGCGTTGAACTACCTGCGCGATGCGGAGCGCTCGCTGCCGTTTATGGATGAATACCCGTCCCGGCAGGCGATGCTGATCCTCGGTTTGTTCAAGGGGGACAATCGGCCGCAAGGCCAGGATCGGCAATATCTGCTCGATTATGGCTTGCAAAAAATCAACCGTGCCTTGGCATTGAACCCCTGGCGTTCGGTCAACCATGCTCACAAGGCGGCATTGACAGCGTTGCTTACGCCGGAACAGATGAATTGCCAGGCCGCCGGCCTTTATGCCAAAGCCTTGCATCTGAAACCGCACGATTTGCAAACCCGTACCGATTATGCCCGTTATTTGCTCAAATTCGGTCAACGCCAACGCGCCAAAACCGTTTTGCTGGGCGGCTTGGGTAAATATTATTTCATCGCCGGTGCGCCGGCTCTGGACTTTCTGCAAACCCTGCGCCCCTTGCTGGACGAAAAAACCGATGGCAGGGCCTTGTTGAAAAAAATCAATGACCGAATCTGGCTGGTGCGTAATTATTTCAAACGGGGACGGGCCAGTTTGTATCTGTGAACGCTTCCTCCGTTCCTTTTTGTCTCTGGAACAATGACGGATGGGCGATGTGCTAGAGGTGTTTTGGCGGTGTCTACGGCTTGACCCGCCTTACAGGGCTGAGCAGGGCATATCCCGTAAAAACAAACTTGCATTGGGGGTAGGTGCGGATTTATCCGCACAGCGCAGAACCCTGAATACGACACAGCGCGGGGTCGATCACCTGCCGGGTGGCAGACCATTGCCATTAAGTTAAGCCCTTTTGTTGAATGGATTTATGGCTGTAGGTGCGGATTTATCCGCACAGTACGACAAGCCGCATCAACACCCAAATCATATTTTCTTAACTTAATGGCAGTAGGGTGGCCGACAGGAGCACAGCGGATCGGCCAAGGCTGTGGAACGGTGCCTCATTGCCCGAGGCGGATCCGCCCTGAGGTTTGCCTGGATGGATGCGGTAAGGTCGATCAAGGAGGCAGAAATTATTTTGGCGGGGTGCTGCGGTTTGATAGGTAGAAAATAAGGCATATGACTCAATTTGAATGTGTTAAATAACATAGTTTGCTTTTTGCACTGGCGGCAACGTCTGTGGTGGTGGCAAGGACTGCCCTCAAGATTTTTCTGAAGAGATTTTTTATTGGCTTGGCAATGAGGGTTATCGAGGCTTTTAAGGCCGAGATAACAGGGAGGGGCGGTTGTTTTTTATTTATGGCATGGCTTCTGCTTATATATTTGACGCTGACAAGTGGCGTGCTAAGGAACAGGAGCCGGCGGCAGGGATGGGTCTTGACCGAAAGTCCGGGGCGTTGGGGGAAGGGTTTCCCCCCGCCGCTGTCTGAACCACGACTTCAGACGGCGGCGACTTTGTTAGTTGGACATTTTAATCATTAACTAACAACAAAAGGGGAAACCCAAGTGAAAAATTATAACCTTTATCAAGCCCGGCGTCAGGCGGGTATGACATTAATTGAATTGACCGTGGTGCTGCTGATCCTGATCGGCCTGGCCGGTATGTTGATTCCTTATGTGACCGGTTTTGTCGGCAAGACCCACCAAAGTACCTCGGCACAGACGATTGCGGAATTAAACAACGCCATTAACCGTTATGAATCGCAGTTTTTCAATGATCCAGATCGCTACGATACCCTGACTGCAAGTTCCACAGCGACCACAATTCTCGGCGGTACGATGGGCGTTATGGGTAAATCCCAGTATGTGGGTGAAACCTTGAGCGCCAATGCACTGGCGGCCTTGAATGCAGCCGGCATTAAAACAGCCGTGGTGCCGCCCTCTACGGATCTGACCTATGGCGTCGGTACGCAATATACCTTGAGTACATCACAAACCCTGTCCCGCTTTGATTCCACAAACTATACCTTGCCTAGTGGTTCAAGTTCAAATGGAATCGCGGAAGTTCAACGCGCCCTGGGTATTCCATCGACCGATAAACAGGCCTATGTCGCTTTCGGTATTGGCGGTCAAAGCCAGATGATTGGCAACACCATGTTTGAAGCGCCGATTCATTTCCATGAAACCTCGGCCGATCCGGCAACGACCTACAGCCGTTTTATCGCGGTTTATGGTATCCCTTCTACGAATAACACCTTTGCCGGCGCAACGGCAAACGGTACCGCAAAATTCCTGGGTGTCGTCGGTCCTATGAACCCGGTTGAAGCCGCTGGCGGTCATATTCAGGAATACCGTCAGGCTTCTTTCGCTCAATAAGCTGAACGCGCTTTAAGCGGATTTTCAGCGATAAACCGGATTGCCGGCAACCCCCTTTGCTGATCGCAATCCGGTGAAACCGGTGGCCCGCCGGTTTCAAGGGAGATTGCGGACAGGGATGTTTACAGGGATGAAGAACCAGGGAGTGCATCAGGATGAACCTCGGGAGTGAGGTTGGAGAAGGATTTTTTAGGCAAAACAGGCAAGGATGCCTGTTTTTGTTTTACCCATACCACTGGATTTGGTTTGATCCGAATTCAGTGGTATGGGTATTTTTGCGAAAAAAAAACGCGCTGTCTTGTCCGATCCATTGAAGTATCAGCGCATGATCGGCATCACTTTGATGGAACTGACCGTCGTACTGCTGATTTTGATCGGTCTGGCCGGTGTGCTTGTGCCTTATGTTAGCGGGGTTCGTGATTTGTCGGCTTGCGCCAGTACCGAGGCTTCCCTGGTGGCGATCCGCAATGCCATTGTCGGTTCGTTTGAGCAGCCCGGTTATTTTGAGGATATGCGGGCATTGCCTGCCAGTGTCAATGATTTATGGGTCAAACCGGCGGGAGCTTCGGATTTTAATCCACTGACGCGGCGCGGCTGGCGCGGGCCGTATTTGATCAGTCCGGCGGCTGAAGACGCTTACCTGAAGGGGATGACCCTGGTTATCCAGGTGCCAACGGTGGATGGGGATGGTAATGATTGCAGTGATATTAACGCCGGTTATTCCAGGGACGATTGCGCCCGCGTGATTTCCGCCGGGCCGGATGGTGTGCTGGATACCCAGCCGGTTGATGCCAACGCTTCTTCGCGGGGCGATGACCGGGTGTTGTTTTTGTTTGTTCCCGATCCGGGACAGAACAATCCGGCATCGTGTTTGTGATGATGTCAGGTTTTGGCGCGCTTCCGGCTGCGGTTTGCCGGGGTGAATGCGGCCGAGTTGAGCAAGCCCTGCACCCTGTTTTATGGCAAAGGTTTTCATAACTCGATATCTAAAAAAACAGGATGCCGGGCAAGCGCAGCGGATCCGCCCTACAGGGCTGAAGCACGGATGCACACAGATACACACGGATTTATTAAACCGAATCATCCGTGTTTATCTGTGGTTTCTACAAAACAGGAACAGGGTATTCCGCAGGGCCGATCACCTGCCGGGTGGCAGACAGGAGCGCAGCGGATCGGCCAAAGGCTGTGGAACGGCGCTCCGTTGCCCGGGACGGAAGCGCCCTACGGTTTGGCGGGGTCATTGCCATTAAGTCAAGCCCTTTTGTTGAATGGATTTATGGATGTAGGTGCGGATTTATCCAGCCCTTCATTGAAGAGCTGGATTTATCCGCACAGTACGACAAGCCGCATCGGCACCCAAATCATATTTTCTTAACTTAAATGAGGGTTGTTGGGCGGAGTTCTGGATAATGTTTAAGCTGTATTTTCTGTGTATGAACAAACAAAACCGGCAACAGGGGCTGACCCTGATTGAATTGACCGTCGTATTGCTGATTCTGGTGATGTTATCGACCATTGCCTTGCGTTCGACATCGGGTTTGCAGGATCAAACCCGCTGGGAGCAGACCAAAAGCCGTTATGAGGCGATCCGGCACGCGATTTTGGGTAACCCCGGGGTTTTGATCAACGGGCAGCCGGATATCAGCGGTTTTGTGGCCGATGTGGGGCGTTTGCCTGCTTGTTTGCGGGAGTTACTGGAAGAAGGCTATTGTCCTAAAAACACATTTTGTGACCAGACTGCCTGTGATAACGATACCCCAGGCAGTTGGGTGGCAACCGGTTATCACTGGAACGGGCCTTATCTGGTCAGTTCACAAGCAGCCTCCGCAGTGGATGCCTTCAGCGATGGTTGGGGCAATAGCGGCAGCGGTAATTATGGCTGGGCTGTCGGTTTTGATAGCACCGCGACGAGCAGTGCGACAACATTGACCTTGCAAAGCCTCGGCAAGGATGGGGCCAGCGGTGGCGCTGATGTTTACGATAAGGATTATCCACAAGCCAATGCGACAATCAATCAGACGGATTGGCAGGTCGATCTCGGTGGTGGTGTTTTTTTGCAAACGCAGCTGCCGTTTGCTGGCCGTTGTTCGGTCAGCTATGCTTCGGCGGCGACCTGCGAGATCGCGGGTGGCCAATGGTCTGGGGCCTGCACGGACAGCGCTTATACAAACCGTTATGTATGCGCCTTGAATGCCAAAACCTGGGTGCATATTGGCTGCCTGGATGGCGTGTCAACGGACAAGGCCAGCTGTCTTGCCGCCTCGTCCACGTGGTTATCGCCATGTTCCAATACCGATTACACCAGCCAGTCGTCTTGTGAGGCGGCGGGCGCGACCTGGGCACCCTGTCCCGGGGCAATCAGCGCACCGGATTCCAAGGCTTTTTGCGAAGCGGTGGGCGGTACCTGGACATTCAATAGCGTGAACGTGCAATTACAAATCAGCTATCCCGGGGGAAGCTCGACCGCGACTGCAAGCCTCGAGGAAAACGGTCAGCGACAATTACTTGCATTTAATGGCTTTTCTGTCACATCGATACCTCAAGGTGGGCACGCGGTGTTTTTGCAAGTAAACGGCAGCAATGATATCTATCCGCCATCGTGCGCGGGCCTGGATGGGGATGCTGGAGGTAATGGCATCAGTGATTGCGTGGATGCCGGAGGTACCTTGTATCCTAATGGCCTGTGCGGTGCTATCACACCTTCTGAATGTACGGCCGGCGCCGATACAGCGACCGGAACCTTGTTACGGGACAGTCTCGATATCCGCTTTACGCCGCATAAATCCCTGCCTGTGATCTACTGGTAGAAGGTGATGAAATTACCCGTTTTCAGGCCCCGGCCGGCACAGACCTTGTTGTATTTCAGTGCCGATCAGGTGTATCGCATCGATACCGATCGCAAGGGCACGGTTTTGGGGGCATTGCAACGCGCCGATTGTGAGTGTGGGGCGGTGAATGCCTTGCCGTATGCGCTGGAGACCTTGTTCAAGCAGGCTGCGGAAAAACCCGGTCGCAAACTCTGGTTGTTTTATGACCGTTTGAGCTGTTACCTGCTCAGTCTGCCTTCAGTGCAGGTGGACGGGGTGAGCGATGAGGTTCTGGAGCAGATTTTACAGTTTGAATACGAGGCTTTGTCGGGTCTGTCGGCGGCAAAAATCCGTCTGGCCTGGCGGTTCATGGGTGAGTCTGATGAGATGAACCATTATTGGGTGATTGCGGTGGGCGGCGATATTCTGGATAAACTGATTGTCCAGGCCAAAAAACTGGGTTGCCGGTTGGGTGGTTTGTTGCATCCGGGCGGTTTGCCGGCCGTTTTGAGTGCGGATGAAGCGCCGCCAGCCTGGCTGCGCATAGAGTGCTGGCCGGATGATGTGTTTGCTTTGGCCAGCGATCCGGTACAGGGTTTTCGTTTACAGATTCTGCATTACGAAAACAACCCGCTTTGGCGTGAGGAGCTGGGCCAGTGGCAACAGGAACTGGGCGATGAGGGGGTGTTTGAAACGATTATGAGCCATGATATCGAGTATTTGCCGGAGGCCGGGGAAATTTACCGCTTCAGTGACGCCAATACGGTGTTGTTTTGGCTGGACTTATGGGCCAGGCATTTACAGACTGGCTTTGAGGCTGATGCGCCTTTTTTGGCCGCCGAGAAAAAAATCAACAGGGAGCTGGTGTATAGGGTCGGAGGCGGGGCGGCGGCGTTTTTGCTGTGTGCCGGGCATTTCAGTTGGAGTTTGTATCAGAAAAACCAGTTCAGCTATCAGGTGGAAGAACTGCGAATGGCTGAAAATACCCTTAGCGGTGATCGCAAAATCCTGGCTGACGATCAAAAAAAAATCGCGGCCTTGAAAAAACAGATTCGTGATATTGGCGGTAACATTGATGTGATTCCTTATGCCATCGCCAGCCTGCAAAAACGTCCGGCTGAATTATTATATCGCTTGGCGCGGGGTAATCCTGGCGATCTGGTCATCGACGGGATTGATGCCAAACAGGATGATGTGGTGATCAAGGGCGAGGCTTTATTGCCGCAATTACCGAATGAATTGGTGGAAAATATCGAGCGGCCTTTTAATGCCGTAGCCTGGCGGGTGGATGCGCCGACCAAAAAGGATATGGGACTTTTTTCATTGGGCGGTCCCTGGCAATTTGAGATTACCTTGCATGATCGGGGTTTGAAAGGTTTTGCCAAAAAATAAACGGATTGTGCCATGACGCCGGAAGAAAAACGCGATCAGTTATTGAAGCGGGTGTTGCCAGCTTTGGGCATTTGCGTGATTTATTTTGTATTCATCAGTGGTTTTATCAAGGAAAAGGTGGAGAAGGCTGAAAAAGAATATACCGAGTTACGGCGTAAAGGGGTTTCCACAGCTTCGTTACCGGCTCTGAAAACACAACTGAGTCGGGCGCGTGAGGAGAAGGCCCGGTTGCAGAAAAAAGTGGACGGTTATCGCCAGCAACTGAAGGGTATGGCGGGTTTTTTGTCCGGTGGTCCCAATAACCAGTCGGCGGCGTTGCTTTCGGAGATTCTGGCCCGGAACGGTATTCTGGTACTGGAAGAAAAACGCGAGCATTTTCCGGTTGCCCAGTTGCCGCGTTCGGTGCGTGAGTTGAGAAAATGGTTGCAGACATCGAAAAAAAAGGCGCCGGATAGCATTGATGTTCAGCATCTTTGGCTTTTGGGGCGTTATCCGGATATGTACCAGGCGACTCTGGAGATGGCCAAACGCAAGTTTCCGGCGATTCCGGTTAAATTGAGCATGATTTATGCCGATGAGGAGGTGCGCCGTGCCGATGACGATCAAAAATGGGAGTTGGTTTTGTGGATGTAGGCTCAATCCCTGCCGGGTGGCCGACAGGAGCGCTATGGATCGGCCAGGGCATGGAACGGCGCTTCGTTGCCCAAGGCGGGTCCGCTATGCTTGATCCGCCCTACAGGGCTGATCAGGGCATATCCCGTAAAAACAAATCTTGCATGGGGTAAGTGCGGATTTATCCGCACAGCGCAGAACCCTGAATACGACACAGCGCAAGGCCGATCACCTGCCGGGTGGCCGACAGGAGCGCTATGGATCGGCCAGGGCATGGAACGGCGCTTCGTTGCCCAAGGCGGGTCCGCTATGCTTGATCCGCCCTACAGGGCTGATCAGGGCATATCCCGTAAAAACAAATCTTGCATGGGGTAAGTGCGGATTTATCCGCACAGCGCAGAACCCTGAATACGACACAGCGCAAGGCCGATCACCTGCCGGGTGGCCGACAGGAGCGCTATGGATCGGCCAGGGCATGGAACGGCGCTTCGTTGCCCAAGGCGGGTCCGCTATGCTTGACCCGCCCTGCAACAGGGCTGAAGCACGGATTGATTAAACCCGAATCATCCGTGTGCATTCGTGTTTATTCGTGGTTCCTAAAAACAGGAACGCGGTATTGCGCAGGGCGGCAGATGAAGTTTGATTATGGATTGGTATTGCATTGGTAAAAATGAAGTTTTTTGGCGTTTATGAATAAAGTATCGCAAGCGATTATTTATACGGATCAGAGTGTTATTGATGATTGCCGGGTGCTGTCCCGGAATGCTGAAGGCGTGGAACTGGAACTGCCGGATGCAGGTTCCGGTTTCGCCAGGGGGCAGGCGTTGACGGTAACCTTGAAGGCGCCGCGGGATACCCTGACCCGGCGGGCGAAGGTGGTTAAACTGAACGGCGAGGCGGCTTTGCCCCATTTGTCGCTGCGTTATCTGAAACCCGCCGAACTGGAGCCGGGCTCGCATCGCTTGCAGATTGACAAGGTGAAAATCGATCCGGTGTGCGCCTTGAAAATTCCGGCCGCTCTGGCCATGCGCCGCAAGATATTGCCTTTTTTACAGGATGACAAGGTAGTGCATGTGGCTTGCGCAAAACAAGCCAACCCGGGGGTTTTGGCGTCGATCGAGCGCATGTTGAAAACACCGGTTTGCTTGTGGGTGGTCGATGCCAAATTACTGGATAAGGTATTACAACGGGTATATGGCAACAGTGCTCACAAAAGCGGTTCCGGTCTGGCCGCACCGGCAGGACAGAATCAGGAAGCGGGCCATGCCGCCGTTGAGCTGAGTGATAATTTGCTGTATGCCGCTTTTGTGCGCGGTGCTTCCGATATCCATATTGATCCGGGCTATCAGGGGGCGCGTATCCGCTTTCGTGTCGATGGACAGCTGGAGTTGTATGAGGCGATTAAAAGCGATATTTATACCGAATTGAGCAGCCGCCTCAAGGTTCTGGCCGGCCTGGATATCGCCGAGAAACGGGCGCCCCAGGATGGCCGCTTCGCCTATGATTTTGCCGGCGGTGTTCAACGTGTCGATGTGCGGGTGGCGACCTTGCCGACCAAATACGGTGAGCGCATCACGATGCGCCTTTTGGCGGTGCAAACCGGTTCCCTGACTCTGGACAAGCTGGGTTTTAGTGCAGCTCATCAGCAACAGATCGATACTTTTCTGCGCCGTATCCAGGGCATGATGATTCTGACCGGGCCGACCGGCAGCGGCAAGACCACGACTTTGTATGCGGCTATCCGGATGCTGTTGGCCGAACGCAATGTCAACATTATTACGGTCGAGGACCCGATTGAATACGAGATCGATGGCGTTGCCCAATGCGAGGTGGACAGCGTGTCGGGCAAGCTGGATTTTGCCAGGGCGCTGCGCAGTATTTTGCGGCATGATCCGGATGTGGTGATGATCGGGGAGATTCGTGACAGGGAAACCGCCGATATTGCCATCAAGGCGGCGTTGACCGGACACATGGTGTTTGGCACCCTGCATACCAATTCGGCGGCGGCCTCGATTACCCGGTTGATCGATATGGGGGTGGAGCCGTATCTGGTGGCGGCGGCATTGCGGCTGGCGGTGGCGCAGCGCTTGTTGCGCCGGTTGTGTAAATTTTGCCGGATTGATCGGCCATTGACCGAGCTTGAGGCCCTGGCCTTGAATCGAACCGATCTGAAGGGAAAGCCGGTTTATGATGCCGGTGGTTGCGTCTATTGCGGTAACAGTGGCTATTCGGGACGCATTGGCTTGTATGAGCTGTTGGAATTGCATGAGGACTGGGCCCGGCGGGTTGCCGAAGGTGGCACCGAGAGTGATTTGGTGGGCCAAATGCGGGCCGCTGGCGTGAAGTCACTGGTTCAGGATGCGATCGACAAAATGCTGGAGGGAGAAACCTCGTTTCAGGAAGTGATGCAGATTGCTTCTTCGTGGTAGGTATAAGTCATGCCGGTTTTTAGTTACACGGCGCGTGACCGCACCGGGCAGACGGTAGCCGACCGTATTGAAAGCGCCAGCCGCGAACAGGCGATGCTGGGTTTACGCCAGAACGGTTTGCTGGTATTGCAGATCGATGAGGTGAAAAGCAACCGTTTTACCGAAAAAAACTACAGTCTGAATCCATTGGATTATCGATCCTTGCGGGCGCTGGATATTGAAATGGCGTTTCACCAGATCGCGGTGATGCTGCGCAGTGGCATCAGCTTGCTGGACGCACTGGAAATTACCCGTAAATTTTCCCGTATCGGTGTGCGCAAGGTCTGGCAAGGGATTATTGAGCATATCGAGCAGGGTGGAACCCTGGCCGGCAGTTTGGGCGAGCATAAATTGTTTCCCGATTTGACCATACACCTGGTCAAGGTGGGTGAGCAGACCGGTATGCTGCATATTGTCATGGATCAGGCAGCGGAGGAAATGAAGGCCAGCCGGCTGTTACGCAAGCAGATTATGACCTCGCTGCGTTATCCCTTGTTTGCCTTGTTGATGGCAATTGGCGTGGCGGCTTTCATGCTGACTTCGATTATTCCTGAAATTAAAAAATTATTGAAAATCATGGGCCGGCCGATGCCGCCGGTTACCAAGGCGTTGATTGATAGCTCGGACTGGATCATGCTGCATGGCGCCGGTATCGGTATTGGCTTTGGCGTGTTTTTGGTGACCTTCGTATTACTTTATAACTGGCCGCCCAGCCGCTGGTGGATGGATCGCCTGGCGTTGAAAATTCCGGTATTTGGCCGTGTTTTCCGCCTGGCCAGCACGGTGCTGTTTTGCCGGGCGATGAATTTGCTGCTGCGCAGCGGAGTCTTGATCACCGATGCCCTGGCGACCATGGTGCAGCTGCATGGCAATAAATATGTGGCCAGCCAGGTTGATGAAAGCCGCGAACGGATTATGCAGGGGGCGACCCTGGCGGAAATGCTGGAGCAACGGCCGGTATTCGAGCCGTTGATGGTACAGATGATTCGGGTGGGTGAAAATTCGGGCGCCCTGGATGATATTTTGCAGGAAATGATGATTTATCACGATGCGCTTTTACAACAGGCGATTGCCAAACTGACCGGTTTGATCGCGCCGATGATGACCATTCTGGTGGGTGGTATTATCGGTTTTGTCTACGCCGCTTTTCTGGTGGCGATGTTTTCGGCGGCAGGAGGCAGTCCGTCATGATTGGGAAATATTTTTTGCTGATAGCCGGTTTGTTATGCACCGGATTGGGCAAGGCCGAAGAAACGCCGCCGCGTCCCCGCTTGACCCGGGCCGGCATCGATCAGGCGCGTGCGATATTGCGCGATCCCACTCAGGGCCGGCGCGGCAGGCCGGCTCTGAACCGGCATCCGGCCACCGGCTCCGGATCAAAAGCCTCGAAATTGACCGATCCAACGCGCTTGTCGGGTAATTTTCGCGAAGCCCTGAAGCAGATGAATGTCAAGACCACCACCACCCAATTGAACACCACCGAAAAACTACCGCCGTTTCCCAATATTTCCCTGGCGGCCATTGTGTACAGCGAGGACGGCCAGGGTTATTCGATGCTGCATATCGATGATCGGTCGGTTTTGGTGCGGGTCGGGGACAAGGCGTCCTTTGTTGACAAAGGCAAGGTGGTTGAGGTCGTCGTACAGGAAATCAATCGCAATGATGTGCGGTTGGCGGTATTTCCGGCCCAGGAAATTATTATTCTACGTTAAGTCGCAAAATCATGCTGAAATTTGTGTTATTGCTTTGTCTTTTGTTGAGTCCTGTATCCCGGGCGCAGGCGCCGTTGCCTCCGGCAGAACGGTTGATTGAGCAAATTTCCTTTCGTGATATCAGCCTGGCCGATGCCCTGGCAATTTTATCGGAACAATCGGATATCAAGATCATTGCCTCCGATAAGGCAGCGGATATTCATGTCACGATGTTTTTGACCCGGGTGAGCGCCGCCGATGTTATCGATGCGCTGGCACGCACTTACCGGCTTTGGTATGAAAAGGATGTCCGTTCCGGCATTATCCGCCTGCATACGGATGCTGAGCGCCGCCCGGGTCAGATTTTGCCTGCGGCGGCGGATTCAGAGGCGGAGGAAGCATCGGTATCACGCCGGACAGCGCCGGACAGCCCTTATACGTTGGACAAGATGGAATATCCCGAGGACAAGCCTGTGGAAATGTATGAGAGCCTGGTTCCGCTGGAGGATTCGCGCTATGCGGTACCGATTGCCCAGGTCGAATTCAAGGATATTGCCGTGGGTGATGCCTTGCGCATTTTGGCTGAACAATCCGGACTTAATGTGGTGGCCTCGGAAGAGGCGGCACAAATCAAGGTGACGCTGTTCTTGCGTAATGTTACGGTCATGGAAGTGATCGATGCGATGTCCAAAACCTATAATCTGTGGTATCAGCAGGATCGGAAAACCGGCATTGTACGGCTGTATACGGTCAGCGAATACCGCCTGGAAAAAGTCGATTTCAAAAAGGAAAAAACCGAAATTTTTACCATGAAAAACGCCAAGAACGCGCTGGATTTTGCCGAGAGTATCCAGAATCTGTTCGGCTTTCGGCGCGTCAATCTGAGTTTTGGCAATAATCCGCAAGCGCTACAGGCGGATTTGAGTAACCGTTTTAGCTTGTTCGATATGATTAACAGCCGTACCAGCCTGGTCAATAGCGGACGCGGCGGCAGCGGTGGTGGCGGACGCCGTGGCGGTTTTGGCCGGGGGCGTTTGGGCGGGCGCAATGGCCGCTTTAACAATAATCGCCGCTTTAACAATGGCCGTTTCGGCAACAATCTGAACAACGCCGATGTGGATGAATACCTGAATACGACCGACAAGGTGTTGCAGCGCTTCAGTGGTGACAAGCAGCGCAAGGATAATTTATCCAGCTTGTTGTTGGGGGATCAGGCGGAGACGCGGGCGTTGATGAGCGCGACCATACGCCATCAGGCGCCGATTTTTGTTGGCGTGATCGGACGTCAGAACAGGGTGCTGGTGCGCACCCGCGACAGCGATGCGATGGCGGAAATCCGGCGTCTTTATCAGAAACTGGACGTGGAAAGCGCGATGTTGATGATGGAAGTGAAAATCCTGTCAATCGATTTGTCCGATGGCTACAATTCCTTGTTTGATTTCAAGCTGAAAAGTGGTGATTTCAATGTATCCACCGGCGGCCAGACCAGCACCGCCGCCCAGGTGCTGGGGGCGGCGGCGACAGCGGCGGCCAGTACCTTTGATCCAACCTTGCTGGCCACAGTGGTGAGCAAGAATTTTGAGGCCCGGCTGGAATTGTACGAAAAGGAAGGCCGGGTGACTGAATTGGCGACACCGCTGCTTTTGACCAGCAACCAGGAAGTCAGCAAGGTGTTTGTCGGTGAAGAGCGGCCGATTACCACCGGTTTTAATTCCTCGCAGAGTAGTGCGACCAATACCGGTAACGGTAATGTCAATACCCCGATTCTGGTACCGCAAACCGATTTGCGTTCGATTGGCACAACCTTGTTGTTGACGCCGAATATCAACGCCGATCGCACGGTCAGTATCCGTATTCTGGTTGAACAATCGACCGTGGGCGATGTCAAGGCGACCATTCCGGTGCCGCTGAACAATCAACTGGTGGATGCGGAAATCGATGTCGTGCAGGAGCGTACCTTCAGCGGTACCGTTGTTGCCAGCGACATGCAGGCCATTGCCGTCGGTGGCTTGATTGAGGAAGCCAGCGCTTCACGGGAAAAAAAGGTGCCGGTGTTGGGTGACATTCCCTTGCTGGGTTTTTTCTTTCGGGAAACCAGCGAGGTGCGCGGCCGCAAGGAGCTGGTGGTGATTATCAAGCCTTATATCATGTATACGCCGGAGGAGGGCGAGCCGATCAGCCGGCATGTATTGCAGGATAACAGCGTGCATCCCAATGCCCTGGACAGCCGCGATCCGGTGATGGATATTTACCGCAATGACCGGCGCAGTCCCAAAGGTTATGAATTGCAGCCGGAATACAAGCTCTACGACAAGCAGGACCGTTTTGATCGCTATCATGGCAAGGGCAGCTTGCCGCCGCAAACCTCGCCGGCCCAGGCCGATGCGGTGGCGCAAGAGGCGCAGCAGACTTATGTCGAACTGACCCGCTATGCGGCGCGTTCGGTGCGTTTGCCGGCGGACGAGCGCATCGAGCAGGCTGGCATTGAGGAAGTGTTTATCCAGCACCGTGAACCGGTTTATTTGCTGGCGGATGGGCGCATCCGCCTGTTGCCGGTGGCTGGCTGGCGCAAAGGCGGTGTCAATGTAACCGCGTTTGAGGTGCGCAATACGGCGCCGGCCATGTTGCGGATCGATTTCGGTAATGTGCGCGGGCCGTGGCTGGCATCGACCATTGAATCCGAACAATTGGCGCCGCAAGGCGAATTTGGCGATTCGACCTGGTTGTACCTGATTTCGGCGCAGCCGTTTGACGAACTTGCCGGCCAGTTTGTCGTGGAGGCGGCGCCATGAAGATCGGAGCGGGGCTTGGTTTATCGATGTTTTCACTGTTGCAGCTTGCTTGTGCCGACGATTTGCCGCCGCTGCACATGCACATCTTTGCCAAAAGACCGGCAACGCCGGACGCCGCATCGGCGCATTCGATTGGCACCGGAAATACGCCGCATTTGCATATGGCGGTATTGTCGGGCCGATCGGCCTCAATACCGCTTCGGACACCCGCCCGGGGTCGTAACCTGACGGTGACCGGTGAGCGCGTGACAGCGATGGCCTTGCAGACCGATATTCACAAAACCACCGGCTATGCTGCGGCAGCACCGGCTGCCGGCCGCTTGCTCTATGATTTCAGTACCGGTTATCAGCGCGAGCGTATGTCCTGGAATGTCGCTGCACCGGGCGGTTCACCCAATCCTTTGACCGGAGTGCGCTGGCATGATCTGGAATTGTGGGGTATTCGCGGTCTGGTGGATATTGTGTCGCCGTCCGGCCTGGCTATCAAGGGCGAAGCCGGGTTTGCCTGGAGCTATGCTGGACAAGGGCAGGAAAACACTTATGCCCGTGACGGAGGCCGCAATCCGGTCAGCCAAATCAACAGCAAGTCAGACAGCGGTTATGCTTACGAGGCCTCGTTGGGCCTGGGTTATCAATGGCTGTTTGGAAACCCGCAGGCTTCCGCGCTCTGGTTTGGCGCGACGCCCCTGGCCGGTTATGCCTGGCGGCAGCAGCAACGGGTATTACGATCCAGCCAGGCATCGGCGGGCGGCGCGGTGGCCGGGAAGAACCTTTATACCGCAACCTGGCATGGACCCTGGCTGGGGCTGGATTTAAATTTTGGTTTTGCCGGGCAACATGAGTTATTTGGTTCCTTTGCCCATCATTGGGTGGTTGGATACCGAGGCGATGGCCAATGGCAGCAGGCGCCAAACCTGTTGCAGCCGGACAGCTTCAGCCATCGTTCGGAAGGCAGCGGTTATGTCGCTTCGGCGGGTTATCGTTTCCACACCAGGGACTTGTGGGGGTTCTCTGTGCGTTTCGATTATCAACACTGGCAGGCGGATTCCGGTGATGAAACCTTGTATTTCGCCGGAGGCGGCAACGTGCATTCGGTATTGAACGAGGTTAAACGGGATGTGTTCGGAATCAATCTGGGGTTGAATGTGGCGTTTTAGCGGCTCGTGTGCTATTGCCGGTTGAACGGTGTGTGGGTATGTGGCGGGGAGATTGCCATCCCTGGGCCTGGATTCCGCCAATCCCTGGCGGAATGGCGGGTGTTCGTCATGGCTCTTTTTCTCGTTCCCGGTCTCCGCGTCAAAGCCATTAAGTCAAGAATGCAGGCTGACGTTTAAACTTTGATTGGCTTTCCACGAGGCGTGGTGCAATGATGGGGTGTTTAGGAGGTTTATATAATGAAAAGATGTTATGGTTTGTCGCTGGCCGGTTTGTTGTTTTTTGTCACTGTGTTGCCAGCGGCCGAGGTCAGTTCGCGCTTGCAAAAACTGGAAAATGAATACCGGGCTTATCAGGCGGGAGCGCCGGCGGCACCGTTCAAGCCTTCTGATCCAGGCTTGCGGGTTGTGGGCGGGAAAAAAGTTGTCGTTGTCATGACTTTGTTGGCATCCGCGTCCGTGGATACGGTGCGCGAAACGTTGCGCGGCCTGGGCATGACCCGGATCGCCGGGCATAAAAACTTGTTGTCCGGTTTGCTGCCGATTGAGCGCTTGAGTCGCTTGAAAAATATAGCCGGCATAAGCTGGGTGGATACGCATGTGGCAACGCGGCGGGTCGGCCCACCGGGCGGGGCGGCGTTTGATGCCGGCGATACGGCCTTGTTTGCCGATTTGGTTAGAAAACGTTATGGCGTCGATGGACAATCGGTGACCATCGGGGTATTGTCCGACAGCTATAATTGTTTGGGCGCCGCCGCCAATGATGTGGCCAGTGGCGATTTACCTGCGGATGTGCAGGTGTTGCAGGAATATCCGTTCTGTGAGGATGGTTTGGCGGCGGATGAAGGCCGGGCGATGATGCAGCTGATTCATGATGTGGCACCTGGCGCCCGGTTGATGTTTTATAGCGCTTTTGTCAGTCCGGTGGAATTTGCCCAGGGTATCCGTGCATTGGCTGATGCCGGCGCGGATATTCTGGTGGATGATGTCGGTTATTTTGATATGCCGATGTTTCAGGATGGCCCGATTGCCCAGGCTGTGAATGCGGTCAAGGATCGCGGGGTAAGTTATTTTTCCGCCGCCGGCAACCGTGCCCGATTGTCTTATGAGCAGGTTTTTACCCCGAAGCGGGCGTTTTTTTCCTTTGATCTAGCGCATGATTTTGGCAGCGCCGCCGGGCAGGCGCCGGATTTCTACCAGCCGATCACTCTGCCCAGGGATGCCCGGGTGACGATTACCCTGCAATGGGATGATCCGGCCGAGATTGCCGGCGGGGCCGGGGCGCTGAGTGATTTGGATGTTTTTCTTTTGGATCAAGCCCAAAGCCGTATTATCACCAGCAGCCAGGATAGCAATATCGGTCATAATCCGGTGGAACGCTTCACTATTGTGAACGGTTCGGATAGCGCGACGGTTTATTTGTATATCAGTCAAAGGGCGGGGCCGGCGCCCCGGCGTGTCAAATATGTAATCAATGAAGGCCCCGTACCTCTCTGGCCATTGCCGCCAGCGGATACGCCGCCGGACACTGTTCCTGAAATCGTATCGGTATCCATAGATCACTACGCAACCTACAGTAGTACGATATATGGCCACCCCAATGCCCGGGGCGCAATGGCGGTCGGGGCGATACCGTATCAGGAAACGCCCTGGTTTGGCCGTCCCATTGATCAGGCACGCATTGAACCGTTTTCCTCGGCGGGCGGTACGCCAACCTTTTTTGCCCCGGATGGACACCGCCTGGCTGTGCCGGAACAGCGCTTGAAGCCGGATATTGTGGCACCGGATGGGGTCGATACGACGTTTTTCCCGGCCGGAGATTTGACCCATACCGACAGCGATGGCAGCGGCTGGCCCAATTTTTTTGGCACCTCCGCCGCCGCGCCTCATGCGGCTGCGGTGGCGGCCTTGCTGTTGGACGGGTTTCCGTTTTTGACGGTGGATGATGTGTATCAGGCCTTGCGCCGAGGCAGTCTGGATTTGCATGATCCATCGCCCGATACCGAGCCGAATCCGCCGTTGAATCCGGCTTGCGCGGTCAATACCCAGTTTGATTGGGGTACCGGCTGCGGTTTGCTGCAGGCGGATGTGGCGTTTGCATCATTGGAAAACAGTATCAGCGCGGTGCTGGTGTCGGCTCGAACCTCGGCGGCGGAAGTGACTCCGGGGACACCGTTCCGTTATACCTTCGATATATATAACGGCAGCGGGGTGTTGTTGAAAAATGTGCGCTTGCATGCGCTCGATTTGCCGGATCAGGTGTTTTATGATGCGATTGACGGTTGTTTGCAAATCGATACCGGCGAGGCCAGTTGCCGTCTTGCCGATTTGCCTCCCGGAGGCCGCCAGACGGTTACGGTACAGGTCTCGACGGCCCGGCCGCCGGCGGAAATCTTGCGTTTCGAAGTGGATTTGTTGACCGATACGGCGGTGGATTTAACCCGGACCCATCGAATTTTGACCAACCCGGTGCAAAAACTGACCGGGGATTTCAACCGCGACGGCTGCGTTGATAAAAGCGATTGGGGCATTTTGTTTGGCGTGTTTCGCAGCGGTGGTTCGGGTGCCCCTGAATATGATTTGACCGGTGATGGCCAGGTTGGTCTGGCCGATTTGACGGCATTGGAAGCGCTTTACAGCTTGCCGGGCGGCGCTTCCTGTTTTTAGACAGTGACCGCAGGCGGTATAATGAATTCATTTTGATTGGGATTTGGCAAAATGAGTGACGATAAACTTTCCAGCGCCCGCTTGCAGGCGACCGATGCGTTTGTTGAGGAATTTACCGCTTCGGTGGGTTTTGATCAACGGATGGCGCGTCAGGATATTCAGGGTTCCCTGGCTCATGCGGCCATGCTGCATAAAATCGGCGTGTTGAGCGATGCGGAAAAAGAGGCCATCGGCCAGGGCTTGCGTCAGATCGAGGCGGAAATTGCCCAGGGCCGGTTCAATTGGAGCATCCATCAGGAAGATGTGCATATGAACATCGAGGCGCGTTTGACCGAACTCGTCGGCGCGGCCGGTAAAAAACTGCATACCGGCCGTTCGCGTAACGATCAGGTGGCGACCGATATCCGTTTGTATCTGCGCGAGGCGGTTGGGCAAATCGATGCCGAGTTGTTACGCCTGCAACAGGCTTTGCTGGATTTGGCCGAGCGCGAGGCCGATACCATCATGCCGGGCTTTACCCATTTGCAAGTGGCGCAGCCGGTGACCTTTGGTCATCATCTGATGGCCTGGTTTGAGATGTTACAACGCGATCGGGGACGTTTGCACGATGGTTTGCAACGCATCAACATCATGCCGTTGGGGGCGGCGGCTCTGGCTGGAACGCCTTATCCCATCGATCGGCAAATGACTTGTAAATTGTTGGGGTTTGACGCGCCTTCGGCCAATTCACTGGATTCGGTCAGCGACCGCGATTTTGCCATTGAATTTGTCGCGGCCGCCAGCCTGATCATGATGCATCTGTCGCGTTTTTCCGAGGAACTGGTGTTGTGGACCAGCGCCCAGTTTGATTTTATCGATATACCGGATGCGTTTTGTACCGGTTCCTCGATCATGCCGCAGAAAAAAAACCCGGATGTGCCGGAACTGGTGCGTGGCAAGTCCGGTCGCGTGAGCGGGCATTTGATCGCTTTGCTGATGTTGATGAAAAGCCAGCCTTTGGCTTATAACAAGGATAACCAGGAAGATAAGCAACCTTTGTTTGATAGCGTCGATACCTTGCTGGATTGTTTGCGGGCGTTTGCTGATATGGTGCCGCATTTAAAAAGCCGTAAGGAGAACATGTACCGGGCCGCACAGCAGGGGTTTGCCACCGCCACCGACCTGGCCGATTATCTGGTACGCAAGGGGCTGGCGTTTCGGGATGCGCATGATATTGTGGGTCGGGCGGTACGCCTGGGTCTGGACAGCGGACGGGATTTGGCGCAATTGTCGCTGCCCGAATTGCAGGCTTTTTCCAGTGCCATCGAGGCGGATGTGTTTGATGTTTTGACTTTGGAAGGTTCGGTAGCGGCGCGCAAACATATTGGCGGGACAGCGCCGGAGACGGTGCGGGCGGCGATTCGCACGGCACGGGAAAAATTACAGGCAGAGGCATTGGAACCGGCGCGATGAAGCATTCGCTTAAACGGGTAAATAAAAAGCGTAGGGATTTTTTGTTACTGAAGTTTCCCTGTTTTTAAGGAGTATTTATTATACTGCACGCGGCCACATTTGCGGATTTTGAATATCAAATGAATGAATCATGAAAAACACAAAAACCGGGTCGATTGAGTTCGGCGATAACCGTAACCCAACAATTCTGCGCCATGTATTGGGTTACGCTACGCTTGATCGGGCCTACGTTCTGTGTATTTGCGAAAAGTGTCCCCACGATACGACTCGGGATTATGTTTGTAAATATTGCACAAGATCGGAGTATTCCTGACATTTTGGCCGGTATAGAAGCAGAGCCAGCAGAGCCAGGCCATTGTAGATCAGCAAGGTGGTAAAATTATCGCCCATTATATACAGCATCACACCTGTAAGCCCGATGCTTTCGGCTAGGCCCAAGGAGACCAGAACGGTTACAAAATAACGTGAGCGGGCGGAGGTGTCACCGGGCAGGGTCTGGTTGAGCCGGAGCATAATGTGCCGGATCAAATTGATCATGGGAAAACTGACGATAACGGCAAAATAAAGGATTGAACGCAGCAGTACAGGTTCTTCGCCGGATATTCTGAATTGTTCGCCCAGGTAATAACAAAACAGTACATAGGCTGGTGGTGTCAGCAAAAAAACAGCATGTACGATGCGTATGACTAATAGTTCTGATTGTATTTGTTCGGGGTTGGGTCGGGTAAACATTTGCTTGTTGTGGCATTCTTAAATTTTAAGGGCATCATCCTTGTCTACAAGCTGCATATTTCCGTTGGTATTGTACAAACTGGCATCTTGCGTTCCCAGTTTGATCATCAAACGCACTTCATTTCTGGAATCGGCATGTTTGAGAGCGTCCTGATAGCTGATTTTTCCATCGACATACAAATCATAGAGCGCCTGATCAAACGTCTGCATGCCGTGTTCCCGCGATTTTTTCATCAATTCCTTGAGTTTGTGGACTTCGCCCTTGCGAATCAAGTCCGAGGCCAACGGTGTATTGATCAACAACTCAACGGCAGGGTAAAGTCCCCGGCCATCACTGCGCCGAATTAACCTTTGGGCGGCTATGGCCCGCAAATTCAGCGACAAATCCATAAATAATTGCGGGTGCATGTCTTCCGGGAAGAAATGCAGGATACGATCCAGGGCCTGGTTGGCGTTGTTGGCGTGTAGCGTGGACAAGCAAAGATGGCCGGTTTCAGCAAAGGTGATGGCGTGCTGCATGGTTTCCCGGGTGCGGATTTCACCGATCAGGATGACATTGGGCGCCTGTCTCAGCGTGTTTTTCAGGGCCACTTCGTAGGATTCCGTGTCCAGCCCGACTTCGCGCTGGGTCACGATGCAGTTGATATGCGGGTGGACAAATTCAATCGGATCCTCAATCGTAATGATATGGCCGGAACTGTTTTGATTGCGGTGTTTAATCAATGCGGCAAGGGATGTTGATTTTCCGGTTCCGGTGGCGCCGACAAAAATAATCAGGCCCCGCTGCGCCATAATCAGTTCTTTTAATATGGACGGAATATGCAGTTCGTCGGCATCGGGAATTTCATGCTCGATCCGGCGCAGCACCAAACCGGCCTGATCGCGTTGCACAAACGCGCTGACCCGAAAACGGCCCAAATCAGGTTCATTGATTGCGAAATTGCATTCCTTGGTGTTTTCAAATTCATCCCATTGTTGCTGGGACATGAGGCTTTGGGCTATTTTTCGGGTTTGTTCTGCGCTAAGCGGTGTGGACGATAACTCTTCAAGCCGTCCATGCCGTTTTATCATTGGCGGCCGCCCAGACGTGATAAACAAATCCGAGGCTTTTTTTTCGGCCATAATCGATAACAGCTTTTTAAAATTCATTGGGACTCCTAACGAAACAAATCTTTGTTGACCGCGCGTGTCATTGCTGTTTTGGATGTGATTTTACCGTTGTCAACCAGTTCGCGCAGGTTTTGATCCAGCGTTTGCATGCCATCCTGACGGCCGGTCTGGATGGCAGAATACATTTGCGCAACCTTGGCTTCGCGGATCAGGTTGCGGATAGCCGGGGTGCCGACCATGATTTCATGGGCAGCAATACGGCCGCCGCCGATTTTTTTGAGCAGGGTCTGGGAGATCACCGCTTGCAGGGATTCGGACAGCATGGCGCGGATCATGTCTTTTTCGGCAGCGGGGAAAACATCGATGACACGGTCAATGGTTTTGGCGGCGGACGTGGTGTGCAGGGTGCCAAAGACCAAATGGCCGGTTTCGGCAGCGGTCAGGGCCAGGCGGATGGTTTCCAGGTCACGCATCTCGCCGACCAGAATAACATCCGGATCCTCGCGCAAGGCCGAGCGCAGAGCTTCGCTGAAGCCGTGCGTGTCACGATGCACTTCACGTTGGTTGATCAAACATTTCTGGCTGTCATGAACAAATTCGATTGGATCTTCAATGGTCAGGATGTGCTCGTAGGCATTGGTATTGATGTGGTTGATCATGGCCGCCAGCGTTGTTGATTTTCCCGATCCGGTCGGGCCGGTTACCAAAATCAGACCGCGCGGTTTTTTGGTGAGTTCTTCAAAGAATTTGGGGGCGGCCAAATCTTCCAGGCTCAGAACCTTGGAGGGAATGGTTCTGAAAACGGCCGCCGCGCCCCGCTCCTGGGTAAAGGCGTTTACCCGGAAACGGGCAACATTAGGCAGGGCAAAAGAAAAGTCGGTTTCAAAAAATTCTTCATAGTCGCGGCGTTGCTTGTCGTTCATGATGTCGTAAATCAGTTCATGAACTTCCTTGTGCTCCAGCGCTGGCACATTGATACGCCGGATATCGCCATCGACCCGTATGATCGGTGGCAGTCCGGCCGACAAGTGCAAATCGGAAGCATTGTTTTTAACGGAAAAGGCGAGTAATTCAGCAATATCCATAAATTTTCCAGGGAGTGTTCAGATAAAGTTGGTGGTATATTATGCTATATATAACATAGTTTATGTAAAGTATGAATCATGATCTTTTCAATTGCTGACAGACTTTCCACAATTCGATCCCAAATTCATCGGGCAGAACACCAGGCCGGCCGGGAAGCCGGTTGTGTGCGCTTGCTGGCGGTCAGTAAAACCAAGCCGGCTGCGGATTTGGCCAGAGCTTATGCCTGTGGGCAGCGCCATTTTGCCGAAAGTTATGTCCAGGAGGCCCGTGCCAAACAAAAATGCCTGGCTCATTACCAGATTAGCTGGCATTTCATCGGCCCGATTCAATCCAATAAAACCCGTCTTGTCGCCGAGCATTTTTCCTGGGTGCATAGTGTGGATCGGTTGAAGATAGCCCGTCGCCTGAGTGAACAAAGACCTTTGCATCTGCCGCCTTTGAATATCTGTTTACAGGTCAATGTCAGTGAAGAAGCCAGCAAATCCGGAGTGGCTTTGAACGAGTTGGCGGTATTGGCCGGGCAGGTAAAAGACTTGCCGAATATCCGCTTGCGCGGGGTTATGGCGATCCCGGCACCGGAAACGGATTTTGAACGCCAGCGCTTGGCTTATCGCCGTTTGTACGCCGCCGTGCAGGCGCTGCCGGTTGCCGGTCTGGATGTTTTTTCCTTTGGCATGAGCGGTGATATGCAGGCCGCCATTGCCGAAGGTTCTACCCTGGTTCGAATCGGTAGGGCGATTTTTGGCGCGAGAGATTACCCGGCGCGGTAATGAGTGGTCTGTTCGGTTGGTTTTTGTATATATTCAGATCAGGCCGGGCCGGGTAGAAAACACAAACAGTTGACATCTGAGGCTGAGGTCAGGAGGCGCGTTATGCGTATCAAGTGGTTATTCGTTATGGTCTTTTTCAGCGTTCAGACGGTGGCAAAACCTTTGTTGCCGGAACAGGTTCCGCAACCGTTACAGCCCTGGATTGACTGGGTTTTGCAGGACAATGAATCCCGTGTCTGCCCGTTTGAATACAATAATTTTCAGCAAAAACGCTGTGCCTGGCCGGCCCGCCTGGCGTTGGACCTTGCCAACCGGCAAGGCGAGTTTGTCATATTGTGGAAGGTTTATGCACCGAGTTGGGTGGTTTTGCCGGGTGACCGGCAAGTCTGGCCGCAGCGGGTTACGGTTAATGGCAAGGCGGCCACGGTGCTGGACAGGCAAGGGCAGCCGGCCATTCGGTTGCCGGCCGGTGATTACCGCATTCATGGCTTGCTGCTGTGGGATAAACTGCCGGAACGCCTGGGTATTCCTGCCGAAGCCGGTTTGCTTGAGTTGACGGTGAACCATGAACCGGTTGTGTCGCCCTTTATCAAAAACGGCAAGTTGTGGTTAAAGATGGCAAAGCCAGGGCCGGAAACGCTGAAAAGTCTACAGAATCGTCTCGATATGCATATTTTTCGCAAGATCATTGATCAGGTACCGATGCAGGTCTTGACCCGCCTGGAACTGGATGTTTCCGGAAAACCGCGTGAAGTCAAGCTGGCATCGCCGATGCTGGATGGGTTTATGCCGATGCGCTTGTCCAGCCCGTTACCGGCCCGGCTTGAGGAGGATGGCGGTTTGTCATTGCGGCTTAAACCCGGACATTGGGTGATCGAAATTTTGGCGCGTTCCCCCGAACCTGTGGACAAACTGCGCTTTACCCGGCCGGGTAAAGATTGGCCCGATACCGAGATTTGGTCATTTGATGCGCAGCCGCAGCTGCGGCTGGTTGAGATCAGTGGTTTACCGGCTATTGACCCGAGACAGAATCCGTTACCTAAATCCTGGCGGCATTTGCCGGCGTATCAGGTGAAACCCAACCAGAGCATGGTGTTCAGGCTCATCCGGCGCGGAAACCCGGAGCCGGAACCCAATCAATTGAATTTACAGCGCACCTTGTGGCTGGATTTCGATGGCCAGGGCTATACCGTTCAAGATCGGATTGATGGCCGTATAAGCCATGGCTGGCGGCTCGATGTGGCACCGGAAATGCAGTTGGGGCAGGTGCTTATGGAAGGGCGCAGTCACTTGATTACTCAACTTCCCGGCAGTTCGTCGCAGGGTGTGGAAGTGCGTAAGGGGAGGCTTGAATTGTCGGCTGACAGCCGTATCGAGGGGGCAATCCGGGATTTTCAGGCCAGTGGCTGGCAAACGGGTTTTCACAGTGCTTCGGCAAGGCTTAATCTGCCACCGGGCTGGCGCTTGCTGGCGGTTACTGGCGTTGATAATGTCCCGCAAAGCCTGATAGCCCGCTGGAGTCTGCTGGATTTGTTTCTGGTATTGATCATGGCCCTGGCGGTTGGCCGTTTATGGAACGGTTATTGGGGCGGGCTGGCTTTGCTGGCCTTGATCCTGATTTGGCATGAGACGCAGGCGCCGCGACTGATCTGGCTGAATCTTCTGGTCGCTGTTGCTTTGTTGCGGGTATTGCCTGAAGGGCGTTTTTTGGCATGGGTAAAATTTTATCGTAATGCGGCCGGCATTGTTCTGCTTGTTATTTTGATTCCTTTTATGGTTGGGCAAGTGCGCACAGCGATTTATCCGCAACTGGAAAAACCGGGGATATTTACCCAGGTGGCTCAACAGGATCGTTGGCAGGTTTCGCAAGCACCGAGGGATAAGGAGAGGGCGTTGGCCCGAAAAACCTTGTCAAAACTCAAGGCAAAAGCCCCGGTTTCGGCTGAATTGCTGGAAGGCCGCATGGCATCGGATGCTGCCGTCAATTTTGCGCGTATTGATCCCAAAGCGCATATTCAGACCGGCCCGGGTTTGCCACAGTGGCAATGGCAGGGTATTCAATTATCCTGGAATGGCCCTTTGGATGTACAGCAACGTTTATCGTTGTATTTGCTGTCGCCGGCCTGGAACGCATTTTTGAATATTTGCCGTATCGTTTTGGTGGTATTGCTGGCTGCTTTATTGATGTTCGATGGGCATAAACAGCGTTTTCGCTGGCGGTTTCCGGGTTTTGGCCTGGCTTTGTGTCTGCCGCTGTGTTTGTTGAAACCCCAAACCGTTTATGCCGATTTTCCGGATCAGGATATTTTGCAGCAATTGCGTGAACGCTTGTTGGCGGCTCCGGCTTGTCTGCCGGCCTGTGCCCAGATTGAGTCCATGCAGTTGTCCATTGATGAACAGCGGATTGATCTGGCCTTGCGGGTGCATGTCCAGAAGAACCTGGCCCTGCCCTTGCCGGGACAACGCCAGCAATGGCTGCCCAACCAGGTTCTGCTGGATGGCAAGCCGGCGCCGGCACTGTATCAAGATGAAGGGGGTTATCTATGGCTGGCGCCAGGCCCTGGCCTGCACCGGATCGAAATGCAGGGCATGACGCCCAAAGTATCCCGGTTTTCGATGCCGATGCCTTTGCCGGCACATTATGTGGTTGTGCGGAACAAGGGCTGGAGCGTGGACGGGCTGCATGAATCCGGTCATGTTGACGGACCATTGCAATTTCAACGTCTGCTTGCAGAAAATGCTGAACCCGTGCCACAAGAACATTTGCAACCGGGCTTGTTACCGGCTTTTGTGCGGGTTGAAAGAACCTTGCAACTGGGTCTGGACTGGCGGGTGCAAAACCATGTTGTGCGGGTGACAGCGGCGGATACACCGCTTGCTCTGCAAATTCCGTTGCTGGCCGGGGAAGCGGTGATAACGCCGGGTATCCGGGTTGACAAGGGCAAGGTATGGGTGAATATGCCGGCTGGACAAAGCCGCTTATCCTGGCTGTCAACGCTGGAAAAAAAATCCTGTATCGTTCTTGAAGCGCCCAGGACGGCGCAATGGGTGGAAGTCTGGCAAGCCGATATCAGTCCGGTTTGGCATGTGCAAAGCGGTGGTATTGCCGTTGTTCAGCAACCCAATCAAGGCGGTCGCTGGTTGCCGAAATGGCGACCCTGGCCTGGGGAACGGGTCAGCCTGGATATCAGCCGGCCGGCTGCCGTCGAAGGCCGGACCTTGACGATAGAGCGCAGTGAATTGCATATCAAGCCCGGGAAAAGAGTGCAGGAAGCCACATTGTACTTGACCTTGCGCAGTTCGCAAGGCGGCCAGCACAGCCTGCAATTGCCGGAACATGCGGTTTTGCAGTCGGTGCAAATCGATGGCCGTTTACAACCTGTCCGGCAGAAAAAAAACCGGATTACCCTGCCGATCAGACCGGGAAAACAAAAAATCACACTGCAATGGCGTACCGTGCAACCCCTGGACAGTGTGTTGAAAACGCCAACGGTCAATCTGGGTATGGCCAGTGTCAATAGCTATCTGCAGATTGATTTGGCGCCGGATCGCTGGTTGCTGTTTACCTTTGGCCCGGCTTTGGGACCGGCGGTCTTGTTTTGGGGCGTACTGGTGGTTGTGGTATTGCTTGCTTTTGCTTTGGCCCGGTTGCCTTGGGTACCTTTGCAAGCCTGGCAATGGTTGTTATTGTTGCTGGGTTTGACTCAGGTTTCGTTGCTTGCGGCAATGGCCGTGGTGGCCTGGTTTGTATTGCTGGGCTGGCGGGCCCAGCGGCCTTTGCAGAAGAGGGCTTGTTTCAATGGACTCCAGATTGGTTTGGGCTTATGGACCTTGATGGTTTTTGTGATTCTGTTTGCCGCAGTGCAACAGGGTTTGCTGGGGGCGCCGGATATGCAGATTCGTGGAAACTTGTCCAGCGCTGAATATTTGAAATGGTATCAGGATCGCAGCGGCGAAAATCTGCCGGTCGCAGGGCTTGTATCGGTGCCCTTAGGGGTTTACCGGTGGCTAATGCTGGCCTGGTCGTTGTGGCTGGCCTTTGCTTTGTTGAATTGGTTGAAATGGGGTTGGCGATGTTTTTCGAAAGATCGGATCTGGCAGAAAAACAAACCGGCTGGCAATCCGTTGATGCAAACCGGGAAAAAGGAATGAGGTTTTATCGGCGTTACCGCTAAAAACAACTGGAATAATCAAGGAATAATTCCTGACAGTTGAAAAATGCACGTGGGTAATCGATCCGGATGAGAAGCCGGAATGCAAAATCGGTAAATGCGGCCAGGGTAAGCAATCCGGTTCATCGGTATTCGGTTCTTTTATAAAGAATAGCTCAATATGAAATCCAATGTGTAAATCAGCACCGTTATTCCTTTTGCCGGGCCCGCAGGTAAGCGGGTCTTTGGGTGGCGCGGTCCAGATAGGCTTGCAGGCCGGAAAAGGCTTCTATCCGTTCGGGCATCCATTGCAGCGTTGAAGCCATCATAATATCGGCGGTGCTGAATGTATCGCCGAGCAAAAAGCTTTTGTCCTGTAAAACCCGATCCAGGTGTTGGGCGAGGGGGTGAAATTGTTTTTTGCTTTGTTCAACCAAAGCCGGCAGGCGCTGCGTTTCGGGTAACAAACGGCTATGCAAAAAAATGTTGACAAGCGGTGGCTCCAGGGTTGCGGGTACAAAAAACATCCATTGATAATACAAGGCGCGTTGTTTGGAATCCAATGGTGGGGCCAGGTCTTTTGCGTATTTATCCGCCAGATACATGCAGATGGCACCGGCTTCATAAAGGATCAGCCCGTCATCATCCAGCGTGGGGACCTTGCCCAGGGGGTTGAGTTGCAGATAATGTTCCGATTGGCCTTGTCCGGAAAAGATATCGACCGTTTCAATTTCATAATCGATTTGCAATTCCTCCAGCAACCATAACGGCCGGAATGAACGGGTTTTGGGGCAGTGGTAGAGTTTCATGGCGGTGGATTGTTGTAATGACGCGATGTTCGACTTTTAAGTTTCAACTAATGAGTTAAGCTGCAAAGGCTGAT